>JAFAHS010000128.1 GCA_019237115.1 Deltaproteobacteria bacterium | reverse complement strand
GTCCCGGCTGAAGTGCCAAGCGTGGTCTTGAGCCCATATCCGGTCGGCGAATGGCAGACGCGCGCGCAGGTATCGACATTGTTGTTGCCGAAGGCAGCGCGCACCATTTTCTGCACCAGGTACGTCTCCTCGTTGGTGCAGCGCGAGGAGGTGATCCCGCCGATCGCGCCGCGGCCGAAACGGATTTGCACTTCGCGCAGACGCCGGGCCGCATATCCGATCGCTTCGTCCCACGACACGCTGCGCCACGCATCGGTGATTTTCTCGCGTACCATCGGGGTGAGCACCCGGTCCGAATGCGTTGCGTAGCCCCACGCGAAGCGCCCCTTCACACACGAATGTCCATGGTTCGGCATCCCGTCGCGGTTGGGCAGCATGCGCACGACTTGGTCGCCTTTGACCTCGGCCTTGAACGAGCAGCCCACGCCGCAATAACCGCAGGTGGTGGTGACCGAGCGTTGTGGCAGGCCGCGCTCGAGCATCGACTTTTCGAGAAGCGCGTCGGTCGGGCAGGCCTGCACGCAGGCGCCGCACGAGACGCATTCAGACTCAAGGAACGGCTGATGCTGGCTCGGCGAAATCACCGAATTGAACCCGCGCCCGTCAATCGTCAGTGCGAACGTGCCCTGGACCTCTTCGCAGGCCCGCACGCATCGCGAGCACACGATGCATCGCGCGGGATCGAATGCGAAGTACGGGTTCGAGATGTCGCGCGCCGCCTCCAGGTGATTGCGCCCCAACCATCCGTAGCGGACTGCGCCCACTCCGACCGCATCGGCCATCGCGTGCAGCTCGCAATTTCCATTGCCGGCGCAGGTCGTGCGATCCGCCGGATGGTCCGACATGTAGAGTTCCATCACGCCGCGCCGCAGCCGCTTAAGCATCGGCGAGCGCGTCCGCACCTTCATCCCGGCTTCGACCGGAGTCGTGCATGACGCGGGATAGCCGTTGCGGCCCTCGATCTCGATGAGGCAGAGGCGACAAGAGCCGAACGGCTCGAGCGAATCGGTCGCGCACAGGCGCGGAATCGCGACCTCTGCCAGCGCCCCCGCGCGCATCACCGAGCTACCCTCGGGCACGGTCACATCGCGGCCATCGATGGCAAGCGTTACCAGTTTGGTGGAGGTGCTCGCCGGAGTTCCATAGTCGCGATCGGTTTTCGACAGCACTGGCTTAATCTCCACGCGGATCGCCCGCGCACAACCTCAAGCGCTGGATTAATTTTACGTCAGTCAGCCGGTCCATGCCACGTCGGTCGCCGTAAGGCCGAAATCCTCGGGGAAATAGCGCAGCGCGCTCAGCACCGGCAGCGGCGTCAGACCGCCCAGCGCGCAAAGCGATCCGTAGGTCATCGTGTCGCAAAGGTCGTGCAGCAGACCGAGCGCCTCGGCGCGGTCCTTACGATTGGCGATACGATCGAGCACCTCTGCGCCGCGGGTCGAGCCGATCCGGCAGGGCGTGCACTTGCCGCAGGATTCGATCGCGCAGAACTCGAACGCCCAGCGCGCCTGCCGCGCCAGGTTGACCGTGTCGTCGAAAACCACGATACCGCCGTGGCCGACAATCCCTTTGTTCGCCGCCATCGCTTCGTAGTCCATCGGCACGTCGAGCATCCCGGGGGGAAAGTATGCGCCGAGCGGACCGCCAACCTGCACCGCGCGTAACGGCCGCCCGCTGAACGTGCCGCCGCCGTAATCATAGATCAACTCGCGCAGGGTGACGCCGAAGGCCTTCTCGACCAGCCCGGGATATTTTACATTGCCGGCGAGCTGGATAGGCATCGTGCCTCGCGACCGGCCCATACCGTACTCCTTGTAGAACTCCCCGCCACGTTCGAGGATTATCGGCACGGTCGAAAGCGAGACCACGTTGTTAACTATCGTCGGTTGGCCGAAGAGCCCGGCCACCGCGGGTACGGGCGGCTTGAAGCGCACCATCCCGCGCTTGCCCTCGAGACTTTCGAGCATCGCAGTCTCCTCGCCGCAGACGTAAGCTCCGGCGCCCATCCGCACCTCGAGATCGAAGGCATGCGCGCTGCCGGCGATTTTCTGACCGAGATAGCCGCGCTGGTAGGCCGCGCCTATCGCTTGGTTGAGTGCCATCGCCGCGTGCGGGTATTCGGATCGCAAATAGATGTAGCCCTGCTGGGCGCCCGCGCACACCGCGGCGATCGTCATCCCCTCGATCAGCACGAAGGGATCGTCCTCCATGATCATGCGGTCAGAGAAGGTACCCGAATCGCCCTCGTCGGCGTTGCAGACCACGTATTTTCGGGGCGCGGAGGCTTGCTGCGTGGTGCGCCACTTGATTCCCGCTGGAAATCCCGCGCCGCCGCGCCCGCGCAAGCCGGAGGTCATTACTTCGTCGACGATCTTTTCCGCTGGCAAATCGAGCGCACGCGCAAGTCCGCGATAACCGCCGTGTGCCAGGTAGTCGTCGAGCGACCCCGGATCGACAATGCCGACGCGGGCGAAGGTCAGCCGCTCCTGGCGCTTGAGGTAGCCGATCTCCTCGATTGGCCCGAGGCTCAGCCGATGCTCACCACCGGACAGGAAACCGCAATCGAAAAGCGACCGGACGTCCGATGGCGACACCGGGCCGTATGCAAAACGGCCGCGCGCGGTTGCGACCTCGACCAGCGGCTCCAGCCAGAACATTCCGCGTGAACCGTTGCGCACCAAATTGAGCTCGACTTTGCGCCGCGCGCCCTCGGATGCGATTGTGCGGGCGACCCCTTCCGCGCCGAGCGATAGCGCCGCCGAATCGCGCGGGACGAAAACCGTCGCGCTCATCGGTGATTCTCCCGGCATTCGGCCACCAAGTCATCGAGGCGCTCGGGCGTCAGCCGCCCGTACGGTTCCCCGTTGAGCAGCATCGCCGGCGAGCATCCGCAATTCCCAAGGCAATACACGGCTTCCAGCGTGAACTCGCGATCGGGTGTGGTCTCTCCGAAGCCGATACCGAGGCGGCGACAGGCATGCTCGGCGAGCGCGACTGCGCCCATGGCCTGGCACGACTCGGCTTGGCAAAGTCTGAGCACGTTGTGTCCCGGCGGCTCATGGCGAAAGTCATGATAGAAGGTGACCACGCCATGGACCTCGGCGCGGGATAGATTCAGCACCTGCGCTATCACCGGCACGCTCGCCGCCGGCACCCAGCCCAGGCGATCCTGAACTTCGCGCAGAATAAGCATCAGCGCGCCCGGCTGCGCTCGAAGACGCGTCGCGATCGCTTCCAGCGCCTGGGGGTCGAAGCCGTTTCGAGCAGAGGTCATCGGGATATCGAGGCCTTCTCCACTCAAGGTTCCGCCAGCGGGAGCGCCGCCGTCAAGAGCGCCCGCGCTGCTTGTCATAAACACTGGGAATGTCCGCAGCATAAACATTTAAAGATGTCCGGTCGGTGGGGTAAAGCCGCGCGATGGAGAACATCGAGCGGCGGGTGCGGCGCGAGGTGCGGGCGAAGACGCGGCGGGAAGTTATGACGGAAGTGCTCGCCGGACAGTTAACCTGGATGCAGGCCGCGCAGGTGCTGGGCATTACGCGCGGCACCTCGGACGGATTCGGCAGCGACTATCAACCCTGGGTAATCTGGCCGCTGATGGACCAGCGGGGCGGACGACCGCACCGCAAACGCATCAAGCCGGGGACCGTGGAACTGCTGATTCGGCTCAAGCGTACGCGGACTTTTCGGTGCGCCACTTCTACGAGCACGTCACCGAGAAGCACCGGGTCGCGGTCTCCTACAACTGGTTGCGGCTGATGCTGCAAGAAGCCGGAGTGGTGGAGAAAGAACCCGCACGGGGCAAGTATCGGCGCGGGCGCGAACGGCGGCCGATGGTGGGCATGCTGATGCAGCTGGATGCTTCTGGCTGCATCCGACGGCACAGTAAGGCAAACGCTGTGCGATTTAGTCGCACCGCACAGACGAGAATGCTTGTAAACTATCTCGACTGACCGGCTGGCGATTCATCGACACCTCCTCCCGGAGGTGCGCGTTTCCCGAGGGCAATGATAATCTACGATAATGGCGGATTTCGGCGGAAAGAAGACTCTGGAGCGCGCTACACGGCGATGGCGCGCGTCGAGCTTCACGAATGGACGGGATCTGCTGGCGGTTGAGGAACCGCTGGAGATTCGTCTGGCCGGGCGGCGCTTCACAGTGACGATGAGGACCCCGGGCCATGACGAGGAGCTGGTCACGGGATTCCTTTTCGCCGAAGGATTTGTCAGTGCTGCGAATGAGATTGGCGAGATTCGACGGGTGCGCGGAAGGGCCGGAAAGCCCGAGCCCAACATCATCGACGTCATTCTGCACGTGCCGGTCGAAGACTTGCGCGAACGGCTGCAACGCAACTTCACGATGACCGCCAGTTGCGGACTCTGCGGCAAGACCTCCATCGAGGCCATTGAAAGGAGAATCGCTCCGCTTTCTCCCGGCAACTTTGCGCTGGAGCCAGCGGTACTGTTGAGCCTAGGCGCCAAGATGCGTGGCGAGCAGACAATTTTTGCCGACACGGGGGGTGTCCACGCCGCGGCCCTGTTCGATCGGTCCGGAGCTCTGCGCGCGCTGCGCGAAGACATAGGGCGCCACAATGCGGTCGACAAGCTGATCGGGTGGGCGATGGGTCAGAACAAGCTGCCGCTTAGCGATTCGCTGGTGATGGTGAGCGGACGGTTGAGCTTCGAAATAGTCCAGAAGGTGGCGGCCGCTGGGGCGCCGCTGCTGGCGGCGGTCTCGGCGCCCTCGTCGCTGGCGGTGGAATTGGCGGACCAAGTCGGAATCACTCTGCTGGGGTTCCTGCGCGATGGGGCGTTTAACGTCTACACCCATCCCGAGCGCGTGATTGGACCCGCGTGCGGAGGAACCTAGCTGCGAGGAGCCGTTCAAATCGGGTGCTTCCACCGGGACTGACACCGAAGGCAACGCCTTTACGTCGCACCAAGTCTGGAACGATTTGCGCCTACTTGAGCGGCCCTGAACATGGGCGATAATCTAGGTGGCAATGCCGGAAACCCAGTATCTGTCGCGCAAACGCGCGCTGGATAGGATCGCCAAGGAAAAACTGCTCTACGAGCGGCGTTCGGGCGGCGAGGTCTCGGTATGCGTTGTCTACCCCAACCTTTATAGGCTGGGGATGGCGAATCTGGGTTACCAGGCCATCTTCCAGATCTTTGATTCACATCCTTGCGTCGATGCGGAGCGCGCGTTTCTGCCCGACCCCGACGAGCGCGCCGCAATGCGGGCGGGGAACGGGCGCCTGTTGTCCTTTGAGCGCGGGCGGGCCTTGTCGGATTTCGACATCCTCGCCTTCTCGGTCGCCTTCGAGACCGACTATCTTAATATTCTCGGCGTGCTGCGGATGGCGGGGATTCCGCTCAGGCGATCCGAGCGCGCGGGCAGGAACTTTCCGCTGATCATTGCGGGCGGCTCCGCGATCTTTCTGAACCCCGAGCCGGTCGCTGAGTTCGTCGATTTGTTCTTGATTGGCGAAGGCGAGGAGATGGTGCCCGAGTTCCTGGCGCGGTTTCTTGAGACGGGTCGCGATCCGGCTCGGCTGGCCGCGCTGGTTGAGATCGCCGGCGCATACTTGCCGGATTACTTTCATCCCGAGTATGGCGACGACGGGCGGCTGACAGGAGTCGCTTATTCAGGGCCGGCCAAACCGACCGTCAGCCGGCGTTTCATCCACGACCTCGATCGCTTCAACACTTCTTCGCTGATTCTCACCGAGGAATCGGTCTTCGGCGATATGTTCCTGGTCGAAGCCAGCCGCGGATGCCAGTGGGGCTGCCGGTTTTGTGCGGCGGGGTTCATGTATCGCCCGATCCGTTATCGGTCGCCCGACAAGCTTGAAGCCGAAGCGCGGCGCGGACTTGGAGAGCGAAGCGTTATCGGGCTGGTCGGCGCGGAAATGGCCAGTGTGCCCGGCGTTGCGAGGATCGCGGAGCGGGTTGCCGATGCCGGGGGCCGGCTGTCGCCGTCTTCCCTGAAAGCGGATTGCATTTCGCCGCAACTCGCGGCTGCGCTCGGACGCAATGGCGCGCGAAGCGTGACGGTAGCGCCCGAAGCCGGCAGTGAGCGGATGCGCAAGGTAATCAACAAGAACCTGAACGAGGACGAAATTTTACGCGCCGCGTCGATGATGGTGGGCGAGGGTGTGGAGAACCTGAAGCTCTATTTCATGGTAGGGCTTCCGGAGGAACGTGACGACGACGTGCTTGCGATAGCGCTGCTCACCGCGAAGGTTCTAAAACGGGCGCGCGTTGCGCGCCAGCGCGTCGGCCACGTGACCGTGTCGCTGAATCCGTTCGTGCCCAAACCGTGGACCCCGTTCCAGTGGGACCCTATGGACGATCCGCGCAGCACCCGCCGGAAGATCGCGCTGCTGCGCGCCGAGCTGGGGCGGCTCGGCGCTGCCCTGGATGCGGAATCCCCGCGCGAGGCGTACTTTCAAACCCTGGTTTCGCGGGGCGACCGTCGGGTGGGTGCGATCCTCGAACGCCTGACGGAAAGGAATTGCGAAACCTCAGGCGAGATCTGGAGCGAACTAAAGCGAATTCGCCGCGAGGCCGAGGCCGGTCGTGGTTCGCTGCCGAATCCCGATTTCTACGTGACGCGCCGATACGCGCATCACGAGACCCTGCCCTGGGACTTCATCGATCATCACATTCACAAATGGTTTCTGCTGTCGGAACGCCGCAAGGCTCACTATGAGCATCAGACCAAACCTTGCGACGTGCACCGGTGCACGGTGTGTGGCGCATGTTGAACGACTGTGGCGGTGGAGGGGAGAGGCGATGGAAGCCAGGCGTGGAAGGATCCGGACGCTAGCGATCGCGATGGCAATGGCGACGCTGCTATCCGTGAACTGGGGAACGGTTCGGGCCCAGGTTAACGAATCTGACGTACCCGAGACCTCGGTGGTGCCCAGCGAGGAGAGTGCGCCGCCGCGCGCGGCGCCTAGGCAGGTCTCGGCTGCAGCGGGACACCAGGCGGGATCGCCGGCGAAGCCGGAAGTCGAGCCGGCCCACGCGGTCGTCAAATTGAACAACGACACTGCTGTCCTCGCCCAACCCGACAAGACCAGCAAGCAAATCGAGCAGGCGCAAGCCGGGAAATTCATCGACGTTACTGGTTCGACCCACTATTTTCTGCAAGTGAAACTCAAATCGGGGGAGACCGGTTACATCGATCCGGCGGCGGTAGAGTTGGTAAAACCGACCGACAAGATTTTTACCCTGACCTCCGATTCCGCGGTGCTGGAAAAACCCAACAAGTGGTCGAAGAAGCTGTCCGCGGTCCACAAGGGACACAACGTCCACGTGATCGGTATAGCGCTCGACTACACGAAGATCAGAATGAAAAGCGGGCTCGAGGGCTACGTACCGATGAGCGCCCTGGAATAGCTCGGCCGAGCGGATATCGGCACAGTTCCCCGGTTCAGGCCTGGCGAAATTCCACTCCTGCCATGGTCCCTCCGAGCCGCATTTCACTGCCGTTGAAGAACGCGCTCGACGCCTCCACAACTCACGGCTATAACACAGGGGCGCGCCACCGGGACTGAATCGGGCGTTGCCGGGGGAATCTAGCGATGACCGCTCGCGAACGGCAGGGATGGATTCTCGTGGCGAGTTTGTTCGTCACGCTGTTCCTGGTATTTGGCTCCGGCTACAACACCACGAGCCTGTTTTTTCCTCAGCTGCTGAAACACTTCGGATGGAGCCATACACGCACCGCCTCGCTGACCAGTGCGCTGGCGCTGTCTGCAGGACTTAGCGGACCGCTGATCGGCATTCTTCTGGACCGGCTGGAAGCACGGCTCGTGATGATCGTCGGCATCATAATGACCGCAGCCGCCTTTCTGGTCGCCAGCCGCGCCGAGTCGTTCCCGGTAATGATGGGCGCCTATCTCCTCCTGGGAATCGGAATTGCCGCGGCCACGCTGCTGCCCGCGGCACTTATCGTCGCCAACTGGTTTGGCGCGCGCCGCGGCCTTGCGATGGGCCTCACCTTTGCCGGAACCTCGCTGGGTGGCGCGGTCATGACTCAGCTGGGTAATTTCGCGATCCTCGATCTGGGTGGATGGCGCTCAGCGTACGTAACCCTGGCGGCGCCGATGGTGCTGGTAGCTCTTCCGCTGGTTCTTTTCGAGGTGCGCAGCCGTCCGCCGGAGGCAACCAAAGCAGACTTCCAGGCGTCCGGCGATGCGCTGCCCGGGCTTGAATTGGGTCAGGCGTTCCGTGCGCGGTCATTCTGGATGGTTTCGGCCGCCCAGTTCTTGTTTGCCTGTTCCGCGGCCGGCGCGGGGCTCCACCTGATTCACCACCTTATCAACCTCGGTTATTCCCAGACTGCCGCGGCCCGAGCGATGGGCCTGGTTTTCGCATGCGCTTCTATCGGGAAGCTCGGGATGGGTTTGTTTTCGGATCGGGTGAGCGCGCGGGTCGCGTTGACCGTCAATTTCATCGGCGCCGCGCTCGGAATCGCCCTGGTCTTTGGCGCCTCCAATCGGGCTATGCTGGCCGTGTTCGTCCTGGTCTTTGGACTCACCCTGGGTGCTCCGCTGGTGCTGATCCCGCTTTTGCAGGCGGAGTCCATGGGCCTGAAACGGTTTGGATCGATCGGCGGAATCGCCGGGGTCTTCAATACCCTGGGCGCCGCGGCGGGTCCGTTCGGGGCCGGGCTCATCTTTGATCTATCCGGCGGGTACTACGCCGCCTTCGACACCTTCATTGTGATGAATATTCTCGGGGCGATCGCAACCCTGGCCTGTCTGAATCTGGCAACCGAGGAGGCGAGGCTGGCGCGTCGGATGAGCACCTCGCAGGAAGTTCTGGCGGGTTCGCATGCATCGTAGGCGGTGCCATGCTCAATGATGGAGTAGCGCCCGCGTTGGCGGCGGCCGCGGTGCTCGGGTTTCGGCACGGCGTAGACTACGATCACGTTGCGGCGATCGCAGATCTGGCCGGAGCGTCCCCGCGTCCCGCCCAGGGAGTTGGGCTCGCGCTGGTCTATGGCTTGGGACACTCGACCATCATCATCGTGCTGGGCGGTATTTCGGTTTGGTTTGGAATGGTGCTGCCCAAGCGATCGGACCAGATTCTCGAGGCCGCGGTGGGATGCACGCTCATCGTGCTGGGCGCGTACGTCCTGGGCGCGATATTCCGCGGTACGCCGGGCGCTCGCCCGGCGACGCGCTTCGAATTGATCCGCGGCGCGGGAAGGCGGATCAAGTCGTGGTTCGCAACTTCGCCGTCCTCCCCGCCAGCGGCGACGAATCAACCACCGAGTCCGCCAACTGCATACGGCGTGGGCATCATCCACGGCATTGGTGCGGAGACGCCGACCCAGCTCGGCCTGTTCGTTTTGGCCGCCGGTGTCGGAGGCTGGTCGAGCGGTCTGCTGTGCGTGCTGACTTTCGCGGCAGGGTTGCTTGCCATGAACACCGTGATGGCGGTGGCATCGGCCGGCATGTTCCACCTCTCGAACTTCCGTGACTGGATTTATCGCGGCGTGATGATCTTGACCGCGACCTACAGCATCGTGATCGGCGCGCTGTTCGTCCTCAGCAGCATCGGTGTCCCGGTTCCGATCTGAGTGCACTTCCGAAGCCGCCAGAGAGCGGCGCTTCAAGCGGGAAACACACAGCAGCGCGACTCCCAGAAAGCTCCGTAGTCAGGAAAAGGCTCGCGCCGTTTCTTTGAGATGAAAGCACGCTTGTGCCGATTTTGCCGTCGTTCCAGTCGGGGAAGGGTGCCCTGCCAATTAGATCTTGAGCGATTGCAAGAACCGTGCAATTTCGCGCCCGGACTTGAGACGGATCAGAGGCACCGCGCTTCGGTGCGTCGATCGTGCGACTTCGATGAGGGTACGATTCACCCGGTCGAACCTCCAGATGAACGCCAGTACGGCGGGCAGGTTTCGGAGTTTGTGCGGCTCGCCTTGCCGAAGGACGCGCCTACAGGCCCGCCAGGCACAGAGGATTCTCGGCGGCTCAAGCCAAATGACAAGCTCCGCACGCGGCATGCGAATATCAAAACTGACTTGCGCAAAATTTCCGTCGCTTATCCAGGCCTCTTTCGCGTGTGCCTCGTCCAGCAAAGCGCGAAAGGAAGAGAGCTCGCCTTGAGAACTTAACCGCCCCGACATCTCATCGAGGCAAAGCACCGGCAAGCCGGTTCTTTCGCCAATTTGCCGAGCCAGGGAGGTTTTGCCGCTTCCAGCACACCCAAGAACTATAATCCGCCGGGGCGACCCGCGAGGGATTGGGCTGGTTTCAATTTTCGCGCGCACGCCCTCGGGCGAGCGTGAGGAAAAGCGTTTCACATCAGAAAAGGGGGCTCGCACCACTTCTTGATATGAAAGTCTCGTCCGTGTCGATTGCGGCCGGTCGTTCTGCGGCTGAGAACTTGCGCCGGAGACTAAGCAGCGTCGGAAATTCCAATCAGAGTGCGGACTTTCGCCGCGATATCGGGCGCCTTGATCACGTCGGTGATTATCGCGGCCGCGTCTGCGCCGGCAGCAAGCACCTCCGGCATGGTTGCTTCGGTGATTCCGCCGATCGCGACGATGGGGATTTTTACCGCGGCGCGCACCGCACGGAGTTTCTCGAGTCCCTGGGCCACCTTGATGTTCTTCAATCCGCCCTGGTACATCGGGCCGAAGCCGATGTAGTCCGCGCCGCCAGCCTCTGCGACCCGCGCCATCTCGACACTGGCGGTCGAGATTCCGATGATCCGATGGGGGCCCATCACGCGTCGGCCGGCATCCAGGGGAATGTCCCGCTGCCCGAGGTGTACGCCATCGGCTTCCGCCAGCATCGCAATGTCGGCGCGATCATTGACGATAAAAATGCTGCCGCGCTGGCGGCATAGGCGCCCGATGCGGGTGGCGGCCGCCAGGAAAACGTGGCCGGAGGTTTCTTTGAGGCGCAGTTGCAGAATCCGCACGCCTGCCTGGAGGAGAACCTGCGCGAGTTCAACAGGCTCGTGTCCCGCCGCTGGATCGACGATGCCGTAGAAGCGGGAGGGCAGTTCCATGGCAACCCGCACTAGCCGGGATACTTGGTGAGAACGATCTTGTGATCGGTAATCTTCTTGCGAAGCGTGTTGCGATTCAGCCCGAGCATACGGGCGGCTTTGACCTGGTTGCCGCCGGTGCGTTTGAGCGCCAATTCGATGAGCGGCCGCTCGATTTCGGCCACCAACTTTTCGTATAGATCCCGCGGCTCTTCGCCATCGGGCGAGTCGAGCCATTGTCCAATCCGGCCGGCGATCAATTCGGCGAGCGCGGCACTGTCGCTGCGGGTGGCGAGCGACTCCCCGCCCGACGGCGGTGCAGGACCGCCGCTGGACAGCTCGATGTCCTCCGCGCGAATGGTACCTCCGGGTGCGAGCAGAGCGGCGCGCAGGACCGCATTTTCCAGTTCGCGGACGTTGCCGGGCCAATCGTGGGCCGCGAGCTTGGCGCGCGCCTCGGCGCCGATCGCGGTTACCCGAGCACCCATTTCGCGCACCGCTTTGCCGACGAAGTAGTCGGTAAGCTCGGAGATGTCTTCGCGGCGGTCGCGCAGCGGCGGAAGATGAATCGGGATGACATGGAGACGGAAGTAGAGATCTTCGCGAAAGCGTCGCCCGGCGACCAGTTTCTGCAAATCCTGGTTGGTGGCCGCAATCACCCGTGCCTTGACCCGCAGCGATTCGACGCTGCCGACCCGGGAGAACTCGCGTTCCTGGAGCACGCGCAGGAGTTTGGGTTGAAGTTCGAGCGGAAGGTCGCCGATTTCGTCGAGAAAGATGGTCCCCGCGTCGGCCATTTCGAATTTGCCGGCTCTTCGCTCGTTCGCGCCTGTGAACGAGCCACGTTCATGGCCGAACAATTCGCTCTCCAGCAGGCCCTGCGGAATCGCCGAGCAGTTCACCGCGACGAACGGTGCGCGCCAGCGCCCCGATTTGAAATGAATCGCGCGGGCGACCAGGTCTTTGCCGGTGCCGCTCTCGCCGAGCAGCAGCACGGTCGCATCGTTGGTTACGACGCGGCCTATCAGCTTGTACACCTCCTGCATCGCGGGGCTGCGTCCGATTATTTCGCCGCCCACCAGCTGGCGATTGACCTCACTCTTGAGGCGGTCGAGGTCGGCTGCCTGCTCCCCGACTTCCACCGCCCGTCCGACCGTGGCGGCCACCAGGTCCAGATTGACAAAGGGCTTGGTCAGATAATCGTGGGCGCCCCGCTTGATCGCCTCCACCGCGTTGTTCATCGTGCTCGCGGCGGTGATTATGAAAATGAGGGTGCGGATGTTTTCGGCGCGCGCGGCGGATAGAACTTCCAGTCCGCCGGGACCGGGCATGATGATGTCGACCAGGGCGACATCGAAGCGTCCGGAGCGCAGCAGTTCGAGCGCGTTTGCGCTATCCGACGCCTCCTCGACCGCGTATTGTTCGGCTTCCAGCCGATGTCGCAGGACGAGGCGAATCGCCGGGTCATCGTCGGCGACGAGGATTCGCGCGCGTGGAGGGGTGTCGATCCCAGGGTTGTCGGGGAGATTGGGCTCAGCAGATGGCATTGCTAGATTCGGTGTCGCTTCATCGTAACAGTAATAGTCGCCCACCGGCGAGTCATCGGCCTTGCGATCATCGATCCCCCGCCGGGAGCGTGATTTTGAAGGTCATGCCCGTGCGCCGATCGGTGCGGCCGGTGCGCGGGCCGACCCCACCTGCCGAAGCCCACAGCCTGCCACCGTGAAGCGCCACGATACGCTGGCTTAATACGAGCCCGAGCCCGGTGCCGTCGGGCTTGGTGGTGAAAAAAGGAGTGAAGAGTTGACTGATTTCCTCCTCGGCCAATCCGGTCCCGCTGTCACTAACCTCGACGCGCAAAAATTGCCGGCGGCGGCCCTCGGCGCTCATGCGGAATTCGCTCTCCATCCGGGTGTGGAGACGGATTACCCCCTCCCCGCCGATAGCCTCCGCGGCATTCTTGACCAGGTTGAGGAACGCTCGTTCCAGGGCTCCGGCATCCCCGATGACTTCCGGCAGGCTTGGATCGAAGTCCTGGACGATGCGAACAGTGTCGGGAGCGCTCGGATAAAGCCCGGCCATCCTGAGCGCCTGATGCAACACCTGATGGATATTTACGGGCTCCCGCGCAAGACGCTGAGGCGAACTCACCGCGAGAACCTGTTCCACCAGCGCGGCAATCCGGTTTACCCCATCCAGGATAACCCCGCAGTACTGCTGGGTCCGACCATCGGACGGGTACATCGAGGCCAGGAGCTCGGCCGCCCCCTTGATGCCGGTCAAAGGGTTTTTGACTTCGTGCGCCAGTCCGGCGGGGGAGAGTCGGAGGCTTGACTCAACCGATTCCGCGGTCTGCGCCGCGGTCTTCTCGTGGGAGAGATCGTGAAGCAGGACGATGGCCCCGGCCGGGCGGGTATCGGCACCAAGCAAGGGGGAAACTTCGGCACGTACGGTCATCGAGCGGGGCTCGACACAGAGAAGCGCGTCCGGGTCTCCCAGGGTTTGCCCACTGGCCAGGCAGGTCTGAATCATCTTCTGCAGCCAAGGGTTTTGTCCCAGCAGGTCCGCGAGTTCACGCGATCCGATGGTGGAAGTGCCGAAGATGGTTTCCGCGGCCGGATTTACCCTAAGCGGACAGCCATCGGTCGCAACGACGACAATCGCGTCGGGCAGACTGTCGATAATATCGCGCCAGAGATTCACTATCGATTATATGGACAGGGCCGTCGCAGCCTGGTTGCCTAACGAAGCTATCATAAAGACCATCGGCAACTAAGAGTTGCTCGAAACCTAGAGAAAATGCGGAGAGTTCTGGCCCCCCGTGCGAAAGTTATTAACAGGTCGCGCGACTCACATCAGTTTTTTTTATGCTCGATCCGCCTCGACGTGGTTGACCGATGCTACCTCACCGGTTAGGGTTTGTCCGGTTCTCGGGGGAGAATGCCTAGACGTAAAGCCATACTCAGTGCATCCCTGGCTCTGATTTTGATTCCGCTGCTCGCGGCGGCGTCGGGCTTCGCAAGCGAAACCCCGTTCGACCCCAAGATTTCTGCTGGCCCTGTCCTTGGGGACCCGAGCAACTTTGGCGCGGAACCGGCCAAACTCGAACCAAGTTCTGTACCGCACTCTCCGTTTGTGGTCGGACAGCCCAAGCCGGTACCTCCGTTTCCCATCCTCCTCAATCGGCTGGTTCAGGAATATGTCGACGACTACGTGAGGCAGCCCGCATCGTGGGACGCCGGTGTCGAGCGGAGTCGGCCATTTTTTCTGGAGATGACGCAGGCCCTGCGCGCCAAAGGCGTTCCCGACGACCTGCTTTATTTGAGCTTCGCCGAGAGTGATTTCAGCGAGCAAGGCAAGGGACCCTGGCAGTTCAACAAGGGAACGGCCCAAAAGTACGGCTTGCGAGTCGACCGGTGGGTCGATGAGCGCCGTGACCCGGTTCTTTCCACCGAGGCGGCCGCCGAGTATCTCTCGGACCTTCACGAGGCAGCCGGTTTTGACTGGCGGGTCGCGATAGTCGGATGGAATGGCGGCGACCTGGCGATCAACCGCTTCTGGCTGCTCCGCGGCCAGAACTTCAACCGGTTCATGGACCTGCTGCCCTGCCGCACCCGGGCCCTGATGAGCCGCTTCATGGCCTTCGCATTCATGGCGCACAATTCCACTCGCTACGGAATTGTCCATCTCGACTACGACGCACCTCCTGAGTACCACGAAGTTCCGGTGCGCGGTGGCACCAAGCTCTCCCAGTTGGCGGGCTCGTATCATACGACGATAGCCAAACTCCACGATCTGAATCCCGCTCTCCTGCGTGATCGCATACCGCCCGACGCCCACGGCTACACAGTCCGGGTTCCGCATCTGCGGACGGCATTCGCCGAGTAGCCAGCTCAAAGACTCCCTCCTTTTCCTCGCATACTTTACGGTTGCGGTTCTCAAGGGCCGCGAAGCCGCGTATTCTTCTGATTTGTGATTGGTGTCGATGAAGCGCTGACCATGGTGCTGGATGCGGTAGGTCCGCTCGGTGTCGAGCGGGTGGCCCTGCTTGACGCCCTCGGGCGGACTTTGGCGCAGGAAATTCAGTCGCCACGAGATATCCCCGGGTTCGATAATTCAGCGATGGACGGCTATGCCGTCCGCTCGGGCGATATCGCCGGCGCGGGCGTCGACCACCCGGTACGGCTCGAGGTAACCGAGACTGTACCGGCCGGCACCATGCCGGCGCACGAGGTCCAACCCGGCCAGGCTGCAAGGACGATGACCGGTGCCCCGATTGCGCGTGGAGCCGATGCGATTGTTCCGGTCGAACAAACGCGCGGCAGCGGCGACCAGGTCGAAATACTCGCATCTGTCCCCCCTAATGCGTTCGTCCGCCCGCGCGGCGAGGACGTCAAACACGGGGAGGTCGCGATGACCCCGGGCAAGCTGCTCGGCGCCGCAGATCTCGGGATGCTCGCGTCGCTGAACCGGGCGATGGTAGCGGTGTATCGCCGGCCGCGGGTGGCGATTGTGGCCACCGGGGACGAATTGGTGGACGTGGATGAGTTACCCACCGGAGCGCAGGTGGTGAATTCGAGCGCGTATGCGCTTTGGGGTGCGATTCGGGAAGCCGGTGGAGAAGCTTCGATACTGCGCGTCGCGCGCGACACGCCGGCCGAGGTTCAGGAGCGCCTGACGGAGGCGGTTGCCTTCGATGCGGTCCTTACGACGGGTGGGGTGTCGGTTGGACAATTCGATCACGTCAAGACCGTGCTCGATGAACTCGGAATGAAGACGCTTTTTCACGGGGTTGCACAAAAACCCGGGCGTCCCCTGAAATTCGGAACCTTGCGCGATCGTCCGGTGTTCGGGCTCCCGGGTAACCCGGTCTCAACCCTGGTCTGCTTTTATCTCTACGCGCGGCCCGCCTTGCGCAAGATGAGCGGAATGCGCCAGTTGGGTCTGCCCCGCATCACGGCGCGCTGCGAGACGGATATCAAGCTGGCCAAGGGCCTGACCGAGTTCGTGCGGGTGAAGGTGGAGCGGCGCGACCACGAATACTTCGCGGTCCCGACCGGCCACCAGGGTTCGGGAATTTTCAGTTCCATCGCCCGCGCCGACGGCCTCTTGATCGGACCGGCGGAAACAAACCAGCTGCGCCCGGGCGATCACTGCGCGGTGCTGCTGCTCGGGACCGGTGCGGGCGACACCGCGTTCTTCGAGCGTCGTTTCCACAAGAACTGAATGACGATCGTCGCCAGCGCGCCGAACAGGGCCGAGCCGACGACCACCGCCGAAACGCGGAGCTGGAGGGTGAGAATGTTGAACGGCAAGAGCCGGAAGTCGACGCTTTTCTCCAGGTTGTTGGAGACCACGTAGGCGACCCACAGGACGACGATCGCGCCAACTATGAATTTGGGATTCTTCAAAAATGACGGCATCGGGGCCGCTCCTTGTTGCCGGTTGTCGCCAAGAAGCTTGCTCAGCCACTCGCAACTTGTCAACGCAGGTAGCGGTCTGCGCGGGGGGGCCTGACCGTCATGGCGTATCGCGTGGGCCAGGGATTCGATTCTCATCCGCTGGTAGAGGGGCGAAGGCTCGTGCTCGGCGGGGTCCAGATTGGCTATCCCAGGGGATTGCTGGGCCACTCCGATGGAGACGTCGCGGCGCACGCCCTGGCCAACGCGATTCTGGGCGCGCTCGGCGAGGGTGACCTGGGGCGGCATTTCCCGGACCACGACCCTCGCTATGCCGGCGCCGACAGCATCGGCCTGCTGAACGAGGTCTGGAAGGGCGCGACCGGCAAGGGGTGGCGCCTCGTCAACGCCGACCTGACAATTTTTGCGCAGGCACCGAAGCTGGCCGCTTTTTTGGAACCGATGCGTGTGCGCCTGGCGGGTGCGCTCGGCGCGGATCAGTCGCAGGTGAACGTCAAGGCCTCGAACCCTGAAGGTCTCGGCACCTTGGGCCGCGGCGAAGGGATGGCCGCAGCCGCGATCGTGATGGTCGAAAAAGACTAACCTTCGCGTCCCTGTAGTTTAAGGAGGATTCCGCACATGGCCGAAAAGCATCCGATTCGTTTCGGAGTCCAGACCGGGCAGCAGAATGTCAGCTGGGCCGAACTGACCGAACTGTGGAGCAAAGCCGACGGCTGGGGATACGATTCGCTGTGGGTATTCGATCACTTCTACCCGATCTTTGTGCCCGATCCGACCGGCCCCTGCATGGAGGGATGGACCCTGCTTTCGGCCCTGAGCCAGCACACCAAACGGGCACGGCTGGGAGCCCTGGTCAACGGCAACACCTACCGGAATCCGTGCCTCACCGCGAAGATGGCGGCGACGCTCGACAACGTGTCGGGAGGGCGGTTTAACCTGGGAATCGGCGCGGGCTGGTTCGAGCTCGAGCATCAGAGCTTCGGGGTCGATTTCAAAACCATCCCGGGGCGCCTGCAGGCGCTCGAGGAGTCGTTGCGCATCATCAAGGGCATGTTCACGCAGGACAAGACCTCGCTTACCGGGCGGCACTACAAGGTGGTCGATGCGGTATGCAATCCCAAGCCGCTCTCCAAGCCACATCCCCCGATCATGATCGGCGGGCAGGGCGAGAAGACCTTGCTCAAGATCGTCGCGCGTCACGCCGACATGTGGAACGCCACCGGCGATGCCGAGCGCATGAAGTATTTGATCAACGTCATCAACCGGCACGGCGACACCGTCGGCCGCGACCCGGACGAAATCGAGAAGACCGTGATGATGGGGCTTTGCTATCGCGCGCCGAAGGAGCGCGAGGAAGTCATGATGTCGATCGTCGGTGCGATGAGCGGCAAGCAGCCGCAGGAAGCACGCCACCAAATCATGATCGGCGACCGACATGAGTGCCTGAACACCATAGAACGCTACCGCAAGGCTGGAGTGACCCACTTCATTTTCATGGCGATGGCGCCCTTCTTCCTGGAGGATTTCCAGCGCTTTGCCGAGGACGTGATACCGGCATTCCGGTGATCCGCGCGATTTGCAGGGAAGCAGCGAGCGGAGAATCGCGGTGCCGGCCGGCGGGGCGCGGCCCGGTAGGGAGCAAGCAGGAGTACTTTGCGGCCCATGGTCATGCCACCGCCATGCGGCCGGACCTCCAGTATCGAAATGCAACTTGCCTGCCCCGGGTTGATGGCTTATAAGTCCGAACAATGGCGTCCCCTCTTGCAGCAGAGCCAGCGGAGCGCGCGCACACGCCGACCCGGGATATTCTCGACCGCGCGCTGGCCCACGACCCGCTTTCCGAAGACGACGCGGTCGCGCTGATCGAGTGTTCCGACCGCGAGCTGGATGACCTGATGGGGGCCGCGGCCGATTTGCGTGATCGGGGCAAAGGCCGCCAGGTTACTTACTCGCGCAAGGTATTCCTGCCGGTCACCAATCTGTGCCGTGACCGCTGCACTTACTGCACGTTTCGCAAGGACCCCGGCGATCCGGGCGCGTGGACGATGCGTCCCGAGGAGATTGCGGCGTGGTCGCGACGCGGGCACGAACTCGGGTGCAAGGAAGCGCTCATGTGCCTGGGCGACAAGCCCGAAGTCGCGTTTAGAGAATATCGCGCGACGCTCGAGGAACTCGGCGTACGCTCGACCATCGAGTACGTGGCGCGAGCCTGCGAGATTGCGCTGCACCAGGGTCTGCTGCCCCATACCAACGCGGGGCTGATGACGCGCGAGGAAATGGCCCTGCTGCGCCCGCTCAACGCGAGCATGGGTTTGATGCTTGAGAACATTTCGCCGCGCCTGCGCGGGCGCGGCGGAGTTCATCAGGCGGCGCCCGACAAAGACCCGGCGCTGCGGATGAAGATGATCGACGAGGCCGGCGAGTTGAAGATTCCGTTCACGAGCGGAATCCTGCTCGGAATCGGCGAGACTCCCGCCGAGCGCGCGCAAAGCCTCATCGCGATTCGCGGGTCACACGCGCGCCATGGGCATGTACAGGAGGTTATAATCCAGAACTTCCGCGCCAAGCCCGAGATTGCGATGGCCGACGCGCCCGAGCCCGACGCCTTCGACATGGTGCGCGCGATTGCGACCGCCCGCCTGGTGCTGGGACCCAAGGCAAACGTGCAGGCTCCGCCGAACCTGTCGCCCAATCAGATCGAGCTCTTCCTGCGGGCGGGTATCAACGATTGGGGCGGAATTTCACCGCTCTCCAAGGACTATGTAAATCCCGAGGCGCCGTGGCCGCATATCGAGCGTCTTGGTGAAAGGTGCGCACGCGCGGGCTTTGCGCTCGGCGAGCGTTTGGCAATTTACCCCGAATATATAGAAGATGAGTGGCTCGACCCGGCGGTCGCGACCAATGTGCGCGCGATGTGGGCTCGAACCGTCGGAGGCCAATCATGAATCTGGAGTACTGGAGAACCTGGGTCGATGACATAGAAGCGGCGCCGCTCGACGCGCTGTTGGGAAAGGCATCACCCGGTGTGCGCGCAACCCTGGAACGATGCCTGGAGCAGCGCGAAATTACCCCCGACGAGGGGCTCGCGCTGTACACCAGCAAGGATGACGACCTGCGTGCAGTGGTGAAATGCGCCGACCTCGCGCGCGCCGCGGATGTTGGCAACGAGGTCACCTACGTCGTCAATCGCAATATCAACTTCACCAACATCTGCTTCGTCGGATGCCAGTTCTGCGGGTTCAAACGGCAGCGCTGGGAATCAGATGCCTACGACCATTCCGATGAGACCATCCTCGCCAAGGTCGCCGACGCGGTCGCGCGGGGCGCCACCGAGGTGTGCATGCAGGGCGGGATCAATCCCGACATGCCGGCGTTCAAGTACCGCGACCTGCTGGACGTCATCAAGTCGCGGTTTCCGGAAATTCATGTGCACGCGTTCTCGCCGATGGAGATCATGTACGGCGCCAAGCGTGCGCGGATGGAATATCCCGAGTACATCGGGATGCTGCGCGACCACGGACTCGGATCGATTCCCGGCACCGCCGCGGAAATTCTCGACGACGGTGTGCGCGAGATCCTGAGCCACAAGAAAGTCGATGTGGCCGCGTGGGTCGACATCATAACCACCGCGCATTCGATCGGGGTGCCGACGACCTCCACGGTGATGTACGGTCATATCGAGACGCCTCGTCACGTGGTGAATCATCTTGACCTGATCCGCACCATCCAGAAGGAAACCCGCGGCTTCACCGAATTCGTGCCGCTGCGCTTCATCCACGAGAACACGGTGATGTTCCGCAAGGGTCTGGTAAAACCGGTGGGACGCGGCGAGCTGGATTTCCAGATGTACGCGTTTTCGCGGCTGTTCCTGCGCGGGCAAATCAACAACATCCAGACCTCGTGGGTGAAATGCGGTGTCGACCTCGCCGCGCTGACCCTCAAGACCGGGTGCAACGATTTTTCCGGCACGCTGATGGAGGAAAGCATCACGGCTCAGGCCGGCGGCGACGCCGGCGAATTCGTTGCGGTGGATTTGATCGAGGAGAAGGCGCGCGAAATGGGCCGGGTCGCGGTCGAGCGCAGCACGCTCTACAAGAAGCTCTACGGAAGAAAGGCGCCCAATGGTGCGCGGC
>JAFAHS010000546.1 GCA_019237115.1 Deltaproteobacteria bacterium | reverse complement strand
ACTTGGCGGGAGCGGAAGCTACCGCCAGGCTGATCGAGAAGATCCCGGGTACGGTGTTTGCGGCGGGCGATCTGGCGTATCCGGACGGCTCGGACGAACAGTTTGCCAAGTGCTACGGACCCACTTGGGGACGGTTCAAGGACCGTACCCGGCCCGCACCGGGGAATCACGAATATCACAAGAGCGGAGCATCGGGATACGCGCGATACTTTGGCGCGGCGGCAGGCGATCCGACCAAAGGCTACTACAGCTACGACCTCGGAACATGGCACATCGTAGTACTGAACAGCGAATGCGCCGAGGTTGGTGGCTGCGATGCCGCCTCGCCGCAGGGCAAGTGGTTGCGCGAGGACCTGGCCCAACACTCCGCAGCTTGCACCCTCGCCTACTTTCATAAGCCGCTGTTCAGTTCCGGAGGCAAACACGGAGACGATCCCGCGATGAAGCCTTTCTGGGACACGCTCTACGCCGCGGGCGCAGATGTGATCATCAACGGGCACGATCACGATTACGAACGGTTTGCGCCCCAGGACCCTGACGGACATCGCGACCCCAAGGGCGGCATCCGCGAATTTGTGGCCGGTTCAGGGGGAAAGAACTCGCATCGCAAGATGGGACTGCCCGAGCCGAATAGCGAGGCACGGAATGATGACACGTTTGGGGTCCTGAAGCTTACCCTGCACCCCGGCCGTTACGACTGGGAATTCGTGCCTGAGGCCGGCAAAACCTACAAAGATGCGGGATCCGATGCTTGCCACTAAAGCCCTGACCCGAGCTCCAGCCCTCCTTGGCAACGGCTCACACGGGTCGAGGAGATAAGTCGCCACGGCTACAGCAAAACGATCGTGATCTTTGCAGCTTGTGTCTCGTTGTTGCCGGTCCAGACCAAGACCTTCCCGACCCCAGTTGTCTTCGAGTTGGCGGAGCGGAATCAATGGACTTCCACGAGGGACCGGGGAGGCCGAGCCCGTGGCGGGAGCTAAGGCTTGGGCTTATCTTCGCGGGTGCGAAGCCAGTCGATGAACAATTGTTCAATCGGTTTGTCGTAAGCCATCAGCACGTGGCGGACGGTGTGACCGCTGACAAAATGGCAGACTTCCTCGGCAAGATTCTTCGCATGGTCGCCGGCGCGTTCGAGCGACTGGGTCATAAAAATCACTTGCAGGCTGGCCTGACGAGCAATGTTTTCCGGATTCTCGATGTGACGCAGGAAAATCAGGTTGCGTAGGCGGTCCATTTCGGCGTCCGTCCGAAGGACGTCGATGGCTCTTTTCGCATCGCGGGTTGAGAAGGACTCCCCGACGTCGGTCAGCATCTTCTCCAGGACAGTCGCCATATGGGTTAGGTCGCGAACGTCTTGTGGGTCGAGCCGTCCGCCGGCCGCCTGCGCACTGTTGGCGAAACTTAGCAGAAGGTCGCCGATACGTTCCAGGCCGATCATGAATTTCATGCAGGCTAGCAACTCGCGAGCTTCACTTGCGCTGACCTGGGTGATCGCGTCAGTCACGCCGTCGTCGATCTCCATGTCGAGCCGGTCGAGTTCTTTCTCGCGCTGGCGGAGGGAATTCAGCAGGGCAACCGACCCCGAGGCAATGCCTTCGGCGGCTGCTCCGGCAGCCTCTTTGGCCACCTGGCAGGCCTGCACCGTCAGCCGCACCAGGTGGCCGTAGGCCGGTTCGGGTGGCGGGCTCTTCACACTGGCGGTGCTCATGTGCGGGTGCCTCCGACTTGGTGCAGTCTGCGAATTGGCTGCGTCGACCTTCTTCCGCCGACTATATCGATAGCTCACCAAGATGAGAAGATAGGTTGTTTTTGTGGAAGATTGGTTAAAACAGCGTGAATTTTGCAACGAGAATGGGGCAGGTACCACGGGCCATACTCGTCCTGACATCGAATTTGGAACGTGTTAGTAAACCGGCGGGGCTTTTGCGCACCTTTGCTTTGTGCAAAAAAAGGGATGATGCACTTGAATCGCGTTTTCGATTGTGAGAGTTCGCGAGAAGGTTCGCCCTAGTCCTGCGATCTCTCAAATCGGCTGGGCGAGCCGGAGCGTGAACAAGAATACCGAGCCGTGGTTCAACTCGCTCTCCGCGCGGATGGTTCCCGAGTGCGCGCGGACGACATGCTTCGCAATCGCCAGCCCTAGCCCCGTGCCGCCCGACTCGCGCGAGCGCGCCTTGTCCACGCGATAGAAGCGTTCGAACAGCCGGGGCAGGTGCTCGCTGGGAATGCCGGAACCGAAATCGCGAACGTAAAACTGCACGCCGTCCTGGGTTTCGCCGGCGCCTATCAGGATCTTCCCACCCGCATCGCCGTACTTCAGCGCATTATCGATGAGATTCGAGAGCACCTGGTGAATGGCATAGCGGTCCACCAGCACCGCCGAGGAGCTGGTATTGATAATCGAGATTTCAACGTTGCGGACGCTGGCCAGTTCCCGGAAGGTCTGCACGGCG
>JAFAHS010000191.1 GCA_019237115.1 Deltaproteobacteria bacterium | reverse complement strand
GAAATTAGGATTTTGTCGGACTGCCCGCACTCCGGCGCAGCCGCACGCCTACCAAGCGCGCGGTTCTGCGGTCATTGCGGCACGCCGTTAACCAGTGATCAGTTGTGGAGTAGACACCGGATTCATTCGCGAGGCTCCATCATGAGCGATGAGAAAAAGATCTCTGTGTCGCGGTGGCAGTTTTGGCCAGAGTGGGCGTGGCGCTGGAAGATCTGCGACAACTGCCAAAAGTCTCACTTTTACCGCCGCGTGCGCTTCTGCGTTGATTGCGGGCGCGAATTGCGCATCAGCGACTTACCGCTCCACCGTACAGATTGGCTGCTGGCATGGTTCGCGTTGGCTGGCCTTCTCTGGCTTATTGAAGCGGTTGTGCTCGGCATGGCTGAGATCGACCAGACCGGCGGTATCGGCGCGTTGGGTATGCTCATACCAGCCGGTGCGATCGTGGCCGCAGTCGCTCTTGTAGTCGCATGGCGGCGGTCGGGGAAGTGAGCGGTTCTGTCGATTACCAATCACGCTCGCAGGTGAGCTGTCATAATGGCGCGTAAAGGCGGACGAGATCGTGGACTGTTTGAGTATCCGAAGAACTCAAAGGTCTGGGCCATCCTCCCCATTTGTCCAGCAAGCCAGGTTGGATTCGTTTTCCTTCACCGCGGGATACGTTGTCCACTACGTAATATAGTCGACATACATGGCGAACACCCGCCAAGGCGCGACCCTAATCCTCGAAAACTGTGTCGCCCTAAGAACGAGCAGCAGGGCGACTACAGGGAGGACGGCCATCAACCCGGGATACAGGCGTGCGCGACGTTCATAAGAGTCGAAGCTATAATGGCGACCACTTCAATCGCAGTTCCGTGCCTCCATTTTTCTGAAGGGCTTTAGATTCTGATCCGCTCGACTTCATCGAGGGATATCTGATCCTGTGTACGATCGTACAACTTGGTGGTGCGCGGCGATTCGTGGGCCGCAATCTGCTGCGCGTGCTCCAGGGTACCGCCGTTTTGCATGTACGTCGTGATGCCTGTCGCGCGAAATGTGTGGCAGCAAGTGGAGTAGGGCAGGGCGGCGCCGGCGGCCCGACGCTTGATCATACGGAGCACGTCGACGCGGTTCATCGGATTTTCGGTCAGCTTGTCGCCCTTGCGGATGGCGCGGAACAGCGGCCCTTTCTTGTCGGCGGCGACACCCGCGGCGTGGCAACCATGCGTCTAGGTACTCCTCCAGCCTGTGATGGCACGGCACTTCGTGGCGTTTGCCGCCTTTCTCATGTAGTCGCAACCACGCCCGCTTCCCCTGCTGAAAGTAGTCCTCGACTCGCGTCGTCACCGCGCTCACGCGGGCGAAGGTATAAAGCATCACGCGCAACCCCGTGATCCGCGAGTACTATCGACATCTGCAGACCGCGGGTAAGCCATCGAAGGTCGCTCTGATCGCGTGCACTCGCAAGCTCATCGTGATCCTCAGTGCAATAGTTCAGCGCGGCACGCCTTGGGGTCGCGCAAGCTGGTACCGGTTCAGTTTGAAAGCACAACGTGCCACAGTCGCGCGCGAGGTCAATGTGATGAGGTTTGCTCTTACCGTTCTGGCCAGCGAGAGGTCCTGGGAACTGCCCAAAGCCGAGGTTGATAAAATCGTGGCGGAGCACGTCAAGCTTGTCTCGGATCTCAAAGCGGCAGGGAAGCTTATAAATGTTTACCGGTTGCGCCCCGGCAGAGAAGCAAAGACCATCCGGGTGAGGAATGGACGGCGTGTGATAGAAGATGGTCCATTTACAGGAACGGAAGAAGCCGTCGGTGCCTTCTACCTCATCCAAAGCGATTCCCATGATGAGGCAATGGCTTGGGCTGACAACCTCGCGATTTTCGATTGGGAGTCCATCGAAGTTCGGAGATTGTGGACAGACTAGCCGGATTTCTCAAACTGAACAGGTGCCCGCGCGGCGCGACCACTTGACATTGAAGGCGGTTGCTCTTACCTCGATCAAGCCTTGCGCGATCGCCGTCGGATTGCGGCTTCTGAAAGATGCGGACCATAATCCGCCGAGACGTCTATCCCTGCCGCGAACCCTCGGTAGGCCAACTGGGCTCCGCGCGCCAGGGTTTCCCGTGTCTAAAACCGATTTCGAGCACGCGAGAGTATCGTTCTGTCAAATCATAAAGGAGCGGTGACGCGGGGCGAGGGACCCAAGACACCCCAGGCCCCATCTCAAACGGCACTCTCTGAAACCATGATTGGCGAGCGTCGCGTCAGGCTTCGATCGCATCCAAAAACGCTCTCGGGCTCAAAATCCGGATTCGTTTGAACGAACCGAGATCGCGGAGATGCGAGTCTCCGCTGACAACGATCGTCGCCTTCGCCGCTAGCGCGCACTCCAATACCCGATTGTCCGGTTCGTCTTGCTTAATTACGGCAACTCGTTCGGTGGGCTCGACCTCAGTCGCAAAAGAGCTTATCGCCAGCAGCGCTTGGCGCGTTCGATTCGGAGGCCACCTAAATTTCCGCTTCAGCACGCCCTCGATCTCATCGAGTATTCGTTTTGAGACGAACATTTCAAGTCGGCCTCTTCGCGCCAGTGCCAGTATCTGGTCGGGCACTCCGCCAAAATTGAGCGCAGAAATATAGACGTTGGTGTCCGCGACGACCCGGAGCACTCAGCGCTCCGTGCGGTACTCGGCTACCAGCCGCTCGACCTCCGATTCCTCGATTCCGAGCTTACGGGCCTGCGCACGACCGAACTCCTGGACTTCTCGCCAGCGGCTATCCGCTACGTAGCGGCGCAGCGCCTCTCGCAGAAGTTCACTCTTGGTGCGCCCTTCGCGCCGCGCAAGAATCTCCGCTTGGCGCAGCAGCTTCGGTGGAAGCGACAGCGACGTAACCTTGGTAGTTCGCATAATACTTGTTATTAAAACACACAGGCGAAACGAGAGGAAGCGAAGCATAATAGCTGACAACAGGTGCTTGCTAACCCTCTTCTCGCCGAAGGCGGAGTTCGCGACCGCTCGCATTCTTGTCAAAGGGCCCGGTTCGCTCGGAGGCCCGGATGATGTTTCTGGCCTGTGTTTGCGGCTAAATCAGTCTGGCATTTCTAACCTGATAAATACATTATTGTGTTAGGGCTGGTGGAGTAGGTGGTCTGAAAACAGGGCTTGGTGGATCGCCCACCGAGGGACGACGGCCGCGCCAGCCAATGCATCAACGCCAAGGCGGAGAC
>JAFAHS010000021.1 GCA_019237115.1 Deltaproteobacteria bacterium | reverse complement strand
CCACAAGGTCCCAAAGGCCAGACCGCCCGCGATGGTCATCACTGCTCCCGGGACCAGGAACGATGGACCGACCGCGTAGAGCACCATGTACACCAGGGGACCCCAGTTACCCCACGCCAGGATCTCGAGTTTGACGTGCTTGGGGTCGTGGAACCATTCGCGATGCGCGAGCAACAGCCACACCGAGCCCCCTACGATGATCGCCACGACCGCGACCTTGAGAACATTCAACCACAGCCCGCTTCCACCGGCGGGATTCTCGCGGGACTCTTTCAAAGTAGGTGCGGCTGCCATCGGAACACGACTCGATCATGATATGGGTGGGCGGCTTAAGGAGACAAGCCGTGCAGGACGCGCTCACGGAAAATTAATCCGGGTTTGTGGCGGGCAGGCGATGCGATTACAGTCTCGAAGACCGGGCGCTTGCGCGCGCCGTTTATGGAGTCTTCGCGGATGAACGAGCTGAAGGACAAGGTTGCTATCGTCACCGGTGGCGGTTACGGCATCGGCCGGGAAATCGCCCTGGCCTACGGACGCGCCGGAGCCAAGGTGGTTGTCGCGGCTCGCACCGAGAAGCCGCTCAAGGAAACCGTCGACGCGCTGAACCAGCTCGGTGCCACCAGCACTTTTGTTCGGACCGACGTGTCGAAGGAAGCCGATTGCGCGGGAATGGCCGAGCTGACGCTCAAGGCCTTCGGCCGCATCGATATTCTGGTGAACAACGCGGGCATCGCCGGCCCGACCAAGCGCATTCCGGATATGTCGCTGGCGGAATGGCAGGAAACCATCGATATCAACCTGACCGGCGCGTGGCTTGCGGCGCGCGCAGTGCTTCCGACCATGGACAAGCAGCGCTCCGGTCACATCCTGAACATTTCGTCGGGCGCCGGACGCCGCGGCTACCCGATGCGCTCGCCGTACGCCGCATCGAAGTGGGCGATGCTCGGGCTTACCCAGACCATCGCCGGTGAGTGGGGCGCGCGAGGGATCCGCTGCAACTGCATTTGCCCGGGACCGATCGCGGGCGACCGTATCGAACGCGTGATGCACGCGCGGGCCGAGGCGATGAAGCTCCCGTACGAGCAAATTCGCGCGCAGTTCCTCTCGCAGTCGGCGCTCAACCGCATGGCGACCGAGGAGGAATGCGCCCGCGTGGCAGTGTTCCTGGTCAGCGACGCATCGGCCGGGCTCACCGGCCAGACCGTCAACGTGGACGCCGGCTCCATCATGAACTGAGCCGGTGCGCGCAACGACCCGCCCGCGGACCTGCTCGACCGCTACCTCTTGATGTGGTGATCGCGGACCGTCGACTCGAACCCGAGCTTGAGGAGCCGCTCGGCGAGCTCCCGCGCCAGCACCGGAGAGCGATGCCGTCCCCCGGTGCAGCCCAAGCCAATCATCAGGTAGCTTTTGCCCTCGCGTTGGTAGAGCGGCAGCAGGAATTGAAGGAGCCCCACGACTTCATCGAGAAAGCGGCGCGCTTGCGGCTCGGCCATGACGAACTCATGCACCCGGATGTCGTGTCCATCCAGGTGTTTGAGCTCCGCCACGAAAAACGGATTGGGCAGGAACCGGACGTCGAGCACAACATCCATCCCGACCGGGACACCGTATTTATATCCGAACGACCCGATCGAAATCGCCATTCGCGAGCCGGTCGCGGTGCTTAAAACCGCGGCGGTAACCACCTCGCGCAATTCGTGAATCGTCAGGGTCGTCGTATCGATGATCCGATTGGCGCGGTCGCGGAGCTCGGCCAAGGCCAGGCGTTCGCTGTGAATTCCCTCGGCCACCGTCAGTCCCCCCTCGGCCATCGGGTGGGGTCGGCGGGTTTCGGAATAGCGCCGCGCCAGAACTTCATCGGACGCATCCAGGAAGATTACTTCCGGGTATATGCCGTTGCGCTCGAGATCCGCGAAAATCCGCGGCCATTGTGGAAAGAACATCCGTTCGCGCGGGTCGATGCCCAGCGCGATACCGGACAGGCTCGGGTCGCGCTTCTCGGTGAGGCGCATGACCTCCAACGCCAGTCCGACCGGCAGGTTGTCGATGCAGTAGAAGCCCAGATCTTCGAGCACGCGCAGCGCCGAGGCGCGGCCCGAACCTGACACTCCCGTCACGATAATGAGCCGGGAGCTGTTCGAAGCCGGAGCCATCGGCATTTCCCGCAGAGCGCGGCACGCGGGACTAGGCGCTCAATACTTGCTGTCCTCTTCCTTGATGAGGCGGTAGAGTTCGGCCGGGTCGGCGGCCTCTGCCAGGCGCGCCCGGAACGCGTCGTCCTTGAGCAGCCGGGAAACTCGCGCGAGCGCTTTCAGGTGGAGGCTGGCAGAATCCTCGGGTGCGACCAGGACGAAGAAAATATGGGTCGGATTGCCGTCCAGCGATTCGAAATCCACGCCCGCGCGATGGCGTCCGAAAGCGCCGATGATCCGGTTGGCACCGCGCAGCTTGCCGTGGGGAATCGCGATCCCATCGCCGATCGCGGTCGAGCCGAGCCGTTCGCGCTCGCTCAGAACCGTGGTCAAGTCCTCCAGCCTGATGTCCGGGTATCTGGTCGCCAGTCCCTGAGCAAGTTCCTTGAGCACTTGGTCCTTGGTGGTTCCCTTCAGATCGGGGAGGACCATTTCGGGATCGAGAATTTCGGTTATTTTCATCAGATGCTGCTTTTCAGGTGCGCCGGTGGCCGCCTCACGCTTAGCTCTCCTCGGTTTCGCTGAGAATCTCGCCGGTGGAAGAGGTACGCACCTTGTTGGTCGCTATTTTCTCCAGATGCCGAGTTAGCTGGCGGACGACTTTATCCTCGAGCAGATCGATGACCGAGTAAAGATCTTTCGACTCCTGCTCCGCGGTCGCCGACAATCGGCCCGATTTGACAGTAACTTCGCCGTGCTGCCGGTATTTGTCAACCGAGAGGATTACGTGCGCTTCACATGCGCGTTTGAGGAACTTTCCCAGATGGGCGAATTTGCGTTCCGCATAGCCACGCACGGCGTTGCTCGGGGCGAGGTGGCGAAAAGTGACGGTCACCGTGGTGACCACCGGTCCGCGCGCCGCACGCCGCTGCTTGCGCATCTCCTTTCTGCGCTTCCCTTCGACCTTGTTCTTCATTGGGTTTCGCCCTTCGGTCGGTAATCTTCATCCGACCTGCTTGCGATTGGCCGACGGCAGGATTCCAAGCGCCTGACGATACTTGGCGACAGTCCGGCGCGCGATATTGATCTGCCTCGCTCGCAGCATTTCGGCGATCGCCTGGTCGGAGAGGGGGTTGCCCGGTTCCTCCGCGGTCACCAGCGCGCGAATTTGCTCCTTGACGGTCTCCGCGCTGACATCTTCGCCGGTCGCCGCCTTCACCCCGGAGGTGAAGAAGAATTTGAGTTCGAAAATTCCCTGCGGCGTGTGCGCGTACTTGTTGGCGGTGGCCCGGCTGATGGTCGATTCATGCATCCCGATGTCTTCCGCCACATCCTTGAGCACCAGCGGCTTCAGCTGACTGATGCCATGATCGAAGAACGCCCGCTGAAACTTGACGATCGAATTGGCTACTTTGAAGATCGTCTGCTGGCGCTGGTAGATTGACTTCACCAGCCATTTCGCCGAACGCAGCCGCTCCTGCAGATACTCGCGGGTCTCCGGTGCCGAGTTGCTGTCGTTCATTACGCGCTGGTAGTAGCCGGCGATCCTGAGACGCGGTACCGCATCGCGATTGAGTGTCACGATGTACTCGGCCCCGATCTTGTGAATGTACACGTCGGGCACTACGTAAGTGGGTTCTTCGCCGCCGTAATCGCGTCCCGGCTTGGGCTCCAACATCGCGATTATCTTGTGCGCCTGTCCCACCATCTCCACGCTGACGCCGAATTGTTTCGAGATTTCGCCGTACCGGTGCTTTTCCAGGAGGTCCAGGCGCTCGCGGACGATCCGCGCCGCGAGCGATCCCTCCATTCCCAGGTTCTCGAGCTGCAGGAGCAGGCATTCGCGCAGATCACGCGCCGCACATCCGGGCGGGTCGAAGCGCTGTACCCGTTTAAGCACGCGTTCTACCTCGCCCGCCGTGGTCTCCAGCTGCTGCGCCAACTCGTCGAGCGGTGTCTCGAGATAGCCGTCGTCGTTGAGATTGTAGATGATGGTGGCGGCGATTCTCTGGTCCGCCTCGCTCATGGTGGTGAGCCCGAGCTGCCACATCAGATAGTCTTCGATTGTACGACGGCGGCTCGAGGTATTTTCGAGCGCGCTGCGGTGGTCGTCTTCGGAGTCTGCCGGCGTACTTTCCTGCCAGTTATTCGAGTAGGTCTCCAGGTAGTCGTTCCAGTCCAGTTTGGCGAGTCCGTCCAGTTCCTTCAGTTCTACTGCGGCGTCGTGAGCCTCGGTCTCGAGGGTCTTTAGGGGCGCCTCGGGTGCACCGTCGCCGGGTTCCCAATCGTCGACCGGTTCCTCGGGCGACGTGGCCTCGGGCTCGGCCCCCAGCCGTTCATCTTCTCCCGCGGCCACCACTCCGTCTCCATCGGGAGCTTCGGCCTCGCGCGCGGCCTCCGCCGGGCTCTGGTCGAGCGGTTCGAGCATCGGATTCTGTTCGAGCTCGGTTTGCACGACGGTTTCCAGTTCCGGCAGCGAAAGTTGAAGAATCTTGATCGCCTGCTGCAACTGGGGTGTCATCACCAGTTGCTGGCGGAGTCGCAAATCCTGTCCGAGTTTTACCTCTAACGCCATTTAACCTGTCGCCTCAGGGGTTGTTGTCTTCGGTCGGGCTGCCCTGAATTGCCGGCGGCACCTGCGGCGGCCGATCAGGTGTTTGCACGGCGCCGGAAGCGCCGCGCGAAGGCGGTGCTCCATCGACCGAGGACTTGGATTCCTTGGGGTAGATCACAGCGCGCGCGTTCTCCACGTCGCTCTGATTGGTGTCGAGGTGCACCGTGATCTTGGTGCCGGCAATCTGATCTTCGCCGTCATGCACCACCGGAGAGCCGGTCAGAGTCACCGTATGCCGGGTCTGGTCCAGTATCGCATGATCGCCGGTTGCCCAGCGCGTGCCCTGACTTATACGCACGTTGCCGTCGGCGATCATTTCTTTGACATCGTGCAGGTCCTGTCCGTAGTTCACCCGCAACGAGTCGCTGGTGACCTGGCTGTTTCCATTGTTCACGTGCACCCGCCCGGACCACACCACCGACCTTTTGTTCTGGTCGAAAGACATGGAATTCCCGGTAATGTGGATCGGCTCCTTGCCGCTGGAAAACTGCATTCCCGGGAACGCTCCCTGGTTGGGCTCGGTGGATGCCATCGTGGTCGGTTGTTTGTCGCTCTGCGGTTTGGGCCGATCTTTCCCGGATGACGCCTTGCCGGTCTCGCCCGCGATTGCGACGGGGGCGGAGGTTTCGGAAGGCGCTGGCACCGGAACGAGCGCAGGCGTCACCGTTTCCGCAGCGGCAACCGGCACCACCGGCGCGGGTGAGGCCGATGCGGCTGGTACCCACCGGGAAGCAGCCGCGGTCGTCTCGGGCGCTGGCTTGGCAACCACCGCCGCCACAGCCGCCGTCGCGATCGGCGCGGGGGAGGCCGGTGCGGCTGGCAGCGACCGCGAAGCGGCCGCGGTAGTCTCGGGCGCCGGCACGGCGACCACCGCCGTCGCGACTGCCGCAGGAAGAACCGGTGGAGGAGCTATCACCACCGCCGGCACCGCGGGCGAAGCAATCCCGGCGGGTGTTTCCGATTCCATCGTGACCGGGGGTGAACTGCTCGCGACCGGCGCCGGTGATGATTCCACCGAGGGCATTGGAAGCGAATTCGTAGTGGATGCGCCGCCAACCCCCGATGCGTGAGGAGCTTCCGCGGGCGGTCCCGATTCTATCGGAATTGGAGGCGCGCCGCTCGCGACCGGCGCTGGTGATGGTTGCGCTGATGGCATTGGAAGCGAATTGGTGGTCGGTTCCACGCGGACCTCTGACGCAGGGGGAGCTTCGGCCGCAGGTGAACGCGCGGCATCAGGAGCCGCGGGCGGCGGAAGCGAGGCCGGAGGTGCAGTTGCAGTGACTGGCGCAGTTTCGCTTGGGATGGAAGGTGGCGGCTGCGAAGTTGCCACCGGCGGAGCCGCCTGAGGTGCAGTTGCCGGGACCGGCGCAGTTTCCCCGGGGATTGAGGGTGGTGCGGGCTGCGAACTTGCGACCGGTGGCGCTGCTGGCGCTGGTGCCAAAGCCGCTTCCGCCGGCGCAGCGGGCTCGGTCGGCGCGGCTGCGTTCGCTCCGCTATCAGTTCCCGGGCTTGCCGTCGCTCCAGGTACGCCACCGTATACGTGAATAGAGTCTGGGCTCTGGTCGAAATCATCGACCGAACCCCCTTCAGGTGCGGGAGCACTTGCCGACGGCGCTGACCGAATCGAGGATCCCGCATTGCCTGAAGGCGCGAGGTCCTGTGCCCACACTGCGCCCGCCACCCCCAGAGTCACCATCGCCGCGATCAAAATGCTCTGGCATCGATGCGACGAGAGCGGCGCCTCAGCTTTGTTTGGCCTTGCCACTGTCCTTCTTGGGCGTGATTTCGGTGCTCACCTGCTGATTCAGTTGGAACACGCGAGTCTTCGAATTCCCCGTGAGTCCGATCCCGACTACCTTTACCCCTTCACCTTCCAGGGTAACCTGCCCCGGCGCTTCCACCTTGTCGAGGTCCGGCAGGAAGCTGGCAGCCTCGGTCGTCACGGTGAAATCGCCGTACTTGATAACCGTGCCGCCACTCAGGTCGGCGCGGTTCACGTGGTTGCCGTTCATGTGAAGAACGGCGTGGGGCGCCTGTATTTTCACCGATTTACCATCGTCTGATGTCATCGCTACGTCGGCATCAGTCAGGACCAGCGCGGACTTGTCTCCTGAATAGGCCGCATCGGAGGCGGTCAAGACCCATTGTGGGGTGCCCGCCTTCATCTGGGTCCAATGAAAATTATGCGCGTGAAGCAGAGAACCAGGAACCAATCCGGCCACTTTCTGTATTGCCCGGGCGTCGTGCCGATGCCGAACTACCCACACCGTAACGCTCAGAAGTATCAGGAGCGCGACTGCACCGAACCCCGCCAGCGCCCTGGCGATTCGCCTCGGACTCATCTCACGCTCCGTCCGATCAAACTATCAAGGGGGTTTTTCCAAGTAAACTGAAGGGTCGCCGGGAGTGTATCAGCTTTGAAATTTGCCAGGTTGCCCCATCGCGTTGTGTCAACTCGAAATCCCGGAGTCGCGACTCTCGCCGTTCCGCTTGGCTGTCCAAATCCAACCGAGAAATGTTGAAGCCCAGTATGGAATCACGCCATAAAGAGTGTCCGAAACAGAGTGGGATTCGCCATCGACAACCAAAAATACCCGCGGGCAAAGCCCAAGCGCGGCCAGGCTGAACCCAGCCGGCAACCGAGACCGGACCAAAGGCGGGACCTAACGGCCTGAACCAGACCACGCAAGTATGCTCGGTGTAACGGTCAGCCAACGCATTGGTCCGCGCTCCTCGGCTTAAGACACGAAAGAGAACGCCGCTTCAAATTTGAGACTAAGACGCTACCGTCAGGCCGGGCTTACCAAGTCGGCATTTGGTCACCGACGCGCCCCGGTTGCGATAAGTCGGTCTGCCTTGACACCGGTTCGTTTGCCCGCACTGGCAGAGGGGTGCGCTCGACCGAGAAGGGGCGGTTCGCGGGGCAGGCGGCGCGCTTTAAAAGACTTATCCGCGAGTGGCCTGGTGAAGCCGTTTTAACTCGGTCAGCAGACCCGCCAGCGCATCCAGCCCAAGCGAGTTAACTCCGTCGCTCAGCGCGTGGTCTGGATCTTCGTGGACTTCCATGAAGATTCCGTCCACGCCTACCGCCACCGCCGCGCGCGCGAGCGGGGCGATAAACTCACGTTGGCCGCCCGAATGCTCACCTCCGGCACCGGGAAGTTGCACCGAGTGGGTCGCATCGAAAATTACCGGATAGCCGAAGTCGCGCATGATCACGAGGGCACGAAAGTCGCTGACCAGGTTGTTGTAGCCAAAACTCACGCCACGCTCGGTAAGCAATATGTTGTGATTGCGAGCACTCTCTGCCTTGGCGATTGCCGACTTCATGTCCCAGGGCGCCAGGAACTGCCCTTTCTTGATGTTAACGACGCGTCCGGTCGCGGCCGCCGCCAGAATCAGATCGGTCTGGCGCGAGAGAAACGCCGGCACCTGCAGGATATCGACCACCTCGGCCACCGGCGCGGCCTGGGTCACCTCGTGAATATCGGTGAGCAGCGGAACCCCGAGTTCGCGCTTTACCCGTAAAAGAATCTCGAGGCCCCGGTCCATGCCGGGACCGCGAAAGGATTGGTGACTGGTGCGGTTGGCTTTATCGAATGAACTCTTGAAGACAAAAGGAAATCCCGCCTGGCTGGTGATCTCCGCGAGCCGGCCCGCGTGACGAATGCACGATTCGTCACTCTCGATTACGCAGGGGCCGGCGATGAGCGCAAGGGTCGCGCCGCCAAACACCACCTCCCCGGCGCGGACTTCGGCAACCTTCACGACGCGGTTCTAAGCTCCCGGACGGTCGCGAGCTTTTTGCCGGCGCGCGCGCGGCGCTCGATCGCGGCGCGCACCAGGCCGCGAAACAGCGGGTGACAGTCGAGCGGACGGGATTTGAGCTCCGGATGGAACTGACAGCCGATGAACCACGGGTGGCTCTTGAGCTCCATGATTTCCACCAGGTTGCCATCCGGCCAGGTGCCGCTCGCGATCAATCCGACCTTTTCCAGCCGCTCGCGGTAAGCGTTGTTGACCTCGTAGCGGTGACGGTGGCGCTCCGAGATCTTGCTGCGGCGGTACACCGAAGCAGTCAGCGTTCCGGGCTTGATGGTGCAGGGATACGCGCCCAGGCGCATGGTACCGCCCTTCTTGGTCACTTCCTTCTGGGTTCCCATCAGGTCGATCACGGCGTCCGGGGTGTCTTCCGCAATCTCCCTGGAGTTGGCCCGCTTGAGCCCGAGCAGATTTCGCGCGGCCTCGATCACCATCATGTGCAGGCCGAAGCAGATCCCGAGAATCGGCACCTGGTTTTCGCGCGCGTAGCGGACCGCGCGGATCTTGCCCTCGGTGCCGCGCGCGCCGAATCCGCCCGGAACGATAATCGCTTGCGCCTGCCCCAGACGCTCCTCGACGTTCTGTTTCTCGAGTTCCTCGGCGTCGACGTAATCGATGTTGACCTTGGCCTCGTTGGCAATTCCCCCGTGTGCGATCGCCTCGTGCAGGCTCTTGTAGGAATCGCCGATGTCGACGTATTTGCCGACCACCGCGATGTTCACGGTGACCCTGGGACTCTGCGAAACCTTGACTACCCGGCGCCACTTGGTGAGGTTGGGCGCTCCCGTCCAGATGTTGAGCTTTTCAACTACGCGTTGATCGAGTCCTTCCTCGGACAATTGCAGCGGCATTGCGTAGATGGTTTCCGCATCGGGATCGGAAATGACGCAGTTCTCCTCGACGTTGCAAAAATGCGCGATCTTGGCCTTGACCTTCTGCTCGATCTGCTTGTCGCAGCGGCAAATTAGCAGGTCCGGCTGGATTCCCAGGCCGGTCAGTTCTTTCACGCTGTGCTGGGTGGGTTTGGTCTTTACCTCGCCCGCGGTCTTGATAAATGGCACCAGGGTCAGATGAACGTAGATGACGTTCTCACGCCCCAGGTCCCAGCGGAATTCCCGCACCGCTTCCAGGAACGGCAGGCTCTCGATGTCGCCAACCGTGCCGCCGATTTCCACGATGCACAGGTCCGCGCCTTCCGCCGCCGCCAGAATCCGCCGCTTGATCTCATCGGTGATATGCGGGATGACCTGCACGGTTGCGCCCAGGTAGTCGCCGCGACGTTCCTTCTGGATCACCGTGTCGTAGATCTGCCCGGTCGTGCAGTTGTTGCGCCGGCTCATCCGGGTCTGCACGAAGCGTTCATAGTGGCCGAGGTCGAGATCGGTCTCTGCGCCGTCGTCGGTGACGAACACTTCGCCGTGCTGGGTCGGACTCATGGTGCCGGGGTCGACGTTGATGTAGGGGTCCATCTTCAGCATCGTCACCTTGAGGCCACGTGCCTCCAGGAGGGCACCCAACGACGCCGCCGCCAGTCCCTTGCCCAGCGAAGAAACGACCCCGCCGGTTACGAAAATGAACTTGGTTTTCCCGCGCTCCGCCATGATGACTTCTTCCCCGCTACCTGCGCGCCGAAGACGCCTGAGCCCGGGCTCTGGCCAGGTCCTCAGCAGTATCTATCTCAAGCGATGGCGCCACGGAAGGCACCACCCGGATAACGTAACCATTTTCGAGCGCGCGGAGTTGCTCAAGTTTTTCGATTCGCTCCAGCACCCCCTGGGGCAGGGCCGCAAACCGCAGCAGGAACTCGCGCCGATAGGCGTATACGCCGATGTGACGCAGCGCGACCGCGGGGATCGCGTCGGTGTCGCGCGGATAGGGAATCGACGCACGCGAAAAATACAGCGCGTTGCCCTGCGCGCCGCGCACCACTTTAACGACGCTGGGATTGGTCCATTCATGCTGATCGACGATCGGCGTGCCAAGGGTGGCCATCGCGATCGACGGCTCGGTTCGCATCGGACTCGCGAGCGCATCCAGGTCGGCCGGATCGAGGAACGGCAGGTCACCCTGCACGTTGAGGTAAATCGCGGCGGAAGCCCCGCGCGCCACTTCCGCGATTCGATCGGTGCCGCTCTGGTGGGTGGCCGCGGTCATCATCGCTTCGCCCCCCGCACGCCGTACCACCTCGGCAATCCGCTCATCGTCGGTTGCCACGATAGTTCTGTCGATGGTTGCCGCCCTGGTGGTTTGTTGCCAGACGCGTACCACCATCGGCACCCCATCGATCTCCGCCAGGGCCTTGGCGGGCAGGCGCGTGGAAGCGTAGCGCGCCGGGATGACGGCGATCACCGATGACGCTGCCAGCTTACTTCCTCGGATGGGCTCGGACGCGAAACTCGACGGGGCACGTATATTGGTAACCGTCAGGTGCCGGGCTTGTCAATTTCATGGGGTTCGGTTTCCCACACACCGCGGCCCTCGCGGTCCAAAACTAGTCCGACCGCTCTCCGTCTCCCGCGCGACCCCCCCAAGGGAGCCCGTTCGGTTGACATTGCAGGCCGCGGCGCTAGTGTTCGTTCACTAAACCGGGTGCAGGTTCAAGGAAAAGCCGGAACCAGGCGGCTGGCGATTGTTGCCGCGGCCACCCGCTTGTTGGCCAGGTCGGTGTCGACGCGACCAGCATGCGGGACGTCGCCGCGAACTCATCAGGCTGATTGTGAGGGACGGCGCCACCGAGAGGTGCGCGCCGGTGATTTCGGGTTGCTCGCGGACCTGCTGAGCGGCGCGCCCTCCGCGGCGGCCATCTTCGCGAAAAGACGGGACTTACAGGTCCTGGATGGGGAAAAACTGACTGCCGAGAGTCGTTGGCAGATGCTCCGGCCCAACCGTCGAGGAGGTTTCTCATGACTTCGGAAGAGGAGCTCATCGAGCGCTATTTCGATGCGTTCAACCGGCATGACGTCGAGGCTGTGGTCGCCTGCTTCCACCCCGACGCAGTGGTGGTCGGGCCCAACCGCAAACGCCTGGCCGGCATTGCCGAGGTGCGGCGTTCGTACGAAACCGAGTTCGCCCTGTTTCCCGATGCGCATTGCGAGCTACGTCTGTGCACCGGCAATAACGGACGTGGGGTAGCCGAGTCGTTCTTCACCGGAACCCGTGCACGACGCGGAAGGATCGAGGCGATCGGCGCGGAGGTGATGGAGATCGTAGACGGCAAGATTAAGGAGATCCGCGACTATCACCAGCCGGTGCCTGCCGCGGCCGCTTAACCAGCACTCGGCGTCAGACTTAAGCGACGTCTTAAGGCGACCCGCGGTGGCTTCCCTTCCGGAGACGACCGGGTCGGGTCGCGCGTCTCGCCCTATTTTCCTCGCCTGCGGGATTTACGCATGCGCCGCTCGCGCGACTTGACCTGGACAGGATTGGTTCGGCGCTTGCGGGCCAACTTGCGATTGCGCCGGTTACGCTGACGGGAAGCTACTTTCATTGCGGCTCCTGGTTTTGAGGGGACTGATTGTAGGCGGTTGGTTTGTCGGTATTCCATCCCGAGTCGCCGGTCTGCAAGGTGTCGCCCGGCAGGCTGATTGAAACCGGACTCAGCGCCGCTGCTTCCGTCACTATCCCGTCCCGATTGTGCACCACCACCAGCCCGAGCTGTTCTCCTGCCCTGATCGGACCGCCGACCGAGTTCGGTACGCGGTATTCGAGGTGGATGCCTGCGGTGTCGTCGCGGGGCAGGACGACTTTGAGCTCGCGACCGATGATCGGCTGGATAAATTGGCCGGTCTCCACCCGCACCTGTACCGGCAGCGCCTCGCCCGACGTGAGCAGCGCAACCGCCGTGTAGTTTTCGAATCCCCAATCCAGCAACTTCGCGGATTGGGCAAAGCGCTGGCCGTTGGAGGGAGCGCCGAGGACCACGCTTACCAACCGCAGGTTGCCACGTCGGGCAGTTGCGGTGAGATTGAATCCAGCCTCGTAGGTGAATCCGGTCTTGAGTCCGTCGCATCCGTCGAAGTGCCCGATGAGATGATTGGTGTTGTGCAGGATGCAGACTCCCCCATCGAAATCCGCCTGCTCGAGTCCCGACCACTTGAGGAGATCCGTTCCGTTGATAATCGCGCGTGCCAGCGTGGCGAGATCGCGGGCCGAGGTCTGGTCGACGTCGTGGGTGGGCCGCGGCGGCAACCCGTCGACGGTGTTGTACGCGGTGCTGGTCATCCCGAGACTTCGCGCACGCACATTCATCATCCGCACGGTCGCTTCCACCGAGCCCCCGACTTTTTCCGCCACCGCCACCGCGGCGTCGTTGGCTGACTTGATCAGTGCCGCCTTCATCAGTTCCTGGAATGGATAGACCTGTCCCTCGATCAGGCCGACGCGCGATCCACCCGTGTGAGCGGCGCGTTCCGAGACTCGCACCGGATCGTTCGGTCTGACGTTGCCTGCCTTGAGCTGATCCTCCGCGACCAGCAGCAACATCATCTTGGCCATCGATGCCGGGGGCCACGACATGTCGGCGTTGGACTCGAAAAGGACTTTACCGCTGTCGGCATCCTCGACCAGCGCGCCTTTATAGGGCTCCACGTCGGTCTTCACATGCCTGGCCGACGCGTGCCCGTGTCTGCTGTGCCGTACCGCGGCGCCCGCCGGGCCCGCCAGCACCCCGACCACCGCCCCCACGGTCAATGTCGCTGCGATCTTGTGCAATGCTTTCATCCACCCCTCCGATTCCATCCACCCGTTATGCGGATGCGCGAGGATTTTCCGGCCAAGGTGCTACGGCTCGCGTGCGAATCCGCTTTGCCCCGAGAGGCCCTCCAGCCCCGTCCGTTCGACGCGTTGCAGGATGTTCAAATTCGCGCGCGCCGGGGCATAGTCGGGGTTCGCTGCGACCAACTCCGCCCACTCGTCGTGCGCGCGCAGGTATTTGCCTTCTTCGGCGTAGATCGCGCCCAGGGTGTTGTGCGCCTCGATCTGGGCAGGATCAATTTGCAGGGAAAGCAGCATCTGCTGCTCGGCCTGATCAAGCATCCCGCGGCGCTCGTACACCAGCGCGAGATTAAAATGCGGCTCTGCATGCTCCGGCCCCAACACCGCCGAAAGCCGCAACACCTCGGTGGCATCCTGAAGCTGGCCGGTCTCGAGATAGAGGAGACCGAGATTGAGAAACAGCTGCCAGTCATCGAGACCCAGGCTTACCGCCTTCTGGTACTCGGACAGCTCGCGCTGATGCTGTCCCATCAGGCCATATGCGAAACCGAGATGATAATGGGCCAGCGCATTGTTTGGATTGCTGTCGATCACCTCGCGGTGGCGCTGAATCGCCTCGGGGTAGTCCTCCATCCCCAGGTAGTAGTCCGCGACCGGGTCACAAACTTGAGCGTCGGGAGAAGGCCCCGGGCCGCTGGCCGACGCGAAACCGAGCGACTGGAGGACCAGCACTATCAGGACGCAGAGGCCCGCGCGGTAAAGAATTGACACCTAAATGCTCGCTTTCACGCCTTCTGCGAGAAAGCAGAGCGATGGTAGCAGGAAAATTGCCGCAAGAAAAAGCAGGAACCGCCACGCCGCCTTGGATGACCAAAACGGACTTCGCGGCAGCGTCGGTCCGCGTGCGCGGCCGACCGGAGCGAGAGAACAGGGGCGGCTGCCCACCCCTGTTCCGTCGCGATGCTTGCCTTAGTGGGCGGTAGAGTCAGTCGGGGCGCCCGACGGAGCCATGCCGCCGCTGCCCGAATCGCCGGATTCGCTGCTCTTCTTGTGGTGGTGATGGTGTTTGTGGGGCTTTTCCGACGCAGCAGGACTTGCCTCCGCGGCCGGGCTCGCTTCGGGTGAGCTGGCGCCGCTCTGCGCAAAGGCTGGGACCGCGATCGCGCTGGCGAAGATAGCTGCGGTGAGAATGGAGAAGGTGCGCTTCATATCAGTTTGGTCTCCTTGCTTTTGAGCGGTCCGTCATTGGCCGCCTCGACATCCGATGGATATAGCGATTGCCGTGCCATCCGTGCAACATCGAGTTGTTCACACGAGTGCTGAGGGTTGTGCTGGTCCCCCGCGACCAAACTGACGGAATCCGTCCGGATACTATCCGTTTTGCGCTATTCTGACAGGCTCCCCACCTGCCCTTCAATCTTTTTTCGCTTCCCTACGCAAATCGCCATACAGCGTAAACAATTCCTTAAAGGCGCGCGCGACCACCTTGAGGTTGGCGCCCGATTGCTCGCCCGCCAGTCGCGGCAGGTGGGTCACCTCGACTTCCCGGACCCTGGCGCCCAATCCTACCAATCTCGTCATCAGTTCGGTGGAAATCATCGCGCCTCGTGCGCGCAGCACGATCCGGTCAAGGAATTCGCGTTTGAAAAGCTTGAATCCGCAGTCGATATCGTGGATGCCGACCCCCATCAGCGTTCGTACGAGCAACGTCCATGCCGCGCCATTGAGTTTACGGATCAGGTGATCGGCGCGATGGATGCGGCGTCCGACCACCACGTCGTACTCCGGGACGAAGGCGACCAGTTTAGCGAGCTCGGCCGGATCAAACTGGCCGTCTCCGTCGGACAGTACAACGTACGGCAGCTTTGCCGCACGAATCCCCGAACTGACCGCGTCACCATAGCCGCGATTGACCGGATGATGAACCACCCGCACGTGGCTGTCCTCCGCCGCCAGCCGTTCGGCAATCTCGCCGGTGCGGTCGTCGCTGCCATCGTTGACCACGATGACCTCGTAAACCTGCGCGAACCGCGGCAGCGCGGCGAGGTAACCGCGGACCACGCGCTCGACGTTGGCTTCCTCGTTGTGCGAGGGCAGAAAAACGCTCAGCCCCGGAACACGTGCCGGTTGGTTCACGGGCAAGCGGGTTGCATGGAGATATCCAGTAGCGACCGCTCAATCGCCGAGCGCCCGATATCCGCCCCGAAAGAAGAGCAGCGGCCGTGCGTCGCGCGTCTCTGCCTGCTCGACCTCGCCAAGATAGACCGTGTGGTCGCCCCCTTCGTAAGTGGAAACGACCTTGCACTCGATGTAGCCGATGGTGCCGTGGAGAATCGGCGCGCCATTGGCGCCGATGCGATAGCTGATGTCGACGAACTTGTTGCCACCGCTGACCGCGAATTTTCGTGATACGTCTTCCTGGTCGTCGGCGAGAATATTGACCGTGAACACGCCGGTCTCCTCGAAGCACGGGTAGCTTTCCGCTTTTTTATCCACGCAGACCAGCACCAGGGGCGGGGTCAGCGAGACCGAGGTGAACGCGTTGGCAGTGAGGCCGTGCAGCTCGCCCGAGCTTCGCAGGCTGGTTATGACGGTAACCCCGGTCGCGAAATGGCCCATCACGCGGCGCAATTCGTTTTTGTCAATTGGCATCGAAAAAATCCCCGCGCGGATGCTATCAAAGCGTTTTGTCACCGGTCAATTTGACCTCCCCGCGATGACGCCGAGCCGCGATCGCGGTGGGCGCGGCATTCGCGCGCACGACTGCTGTCTCACCAACCCGCCGTCCGATCTCTCTCAATCACACGCTTTCCGCCCACATAGACGTAGTCCAAGTCCAGGGATGTGAGCGGGCGCTCGCCGCTGCCGATTCGCACGCTCACCGGTTCAGCGATGAACAGGGTGTGGTCGCCCGCGATCTTGTGGTCGACGACCCGGGCCTCAATAGAGACCATCGCGATTTTGAGCCACGGCATCTTGAGTTTGGGCGATGGTTCGCACTCGAACGCGTCAAGGTTGTCGGCCCGTTTCGCTCGGCTCGAGTAGAAGTAGTCTTCCAATTGCTTGCCCGCGGTGCCCACCACGTTGAGTGCAAACGCCTTCGCCCGGGTGACCATCGGGTTGCTGAAATGCCCACGATCGATCGCAGCCATCACCAGGGGCGGTTCCCCGGAAACCTGGGTAACCCATGACGACGACATCCCGTGGCGGCGCTCGCCGTCATCGACGGTCAGCACGTAGATTCCGGTCGTTAATGCGGCCATTGCTCGAGCAATATCTCCGTCCATCGAATCAAATCCTCGCGCTGCACCTTGAGACCTTTCGGGTCGATCTTCAGGTCAGATAATTGACGCGGCCCGTCGGGATTTTCAAAATAGGGGGGGTGGAACGTCTATCTCGATGATTGCAAGGTGCGCGCGCGCCGCCGCCTGTGCGGCAGCAATTTTGACCTTGCTGGCCGCCGCGGCTTTCGCAGCCGGCCCGACTCCCGTCTTTACACCGGCATTCGTGTACAGCCCGGTTCCCGCCCCGACCCCGACGATCGCGCCGGACTGGACGCCCGCTCCCGGGACCGCCGCCTACGATCCCAACGCGCCAACTCCTGTACCGTCCGCGGCAGCGCAGGCGTCGGCGACCAGCGCCACCTCGAACGCCGCGCTCGATGGCCACAAGCCCGCCGGCGTCCGACTCGCATTGACGCCGGGCGAGCGCGCCTACGAACTCACCCGCGACGCATCTTTTTTGGACCCTCTCAGCTGGAACGTCACCGCCTGGAAATCACGCCATCAACTGACCGTCTACTACAAGGGCCGCGAATATCGTACCTACCGCGCGGTGTTCGGCCGCAACCGTGGAAACGGGACCAAGTTGTGGGAGGGCGACCGCCGGACTCCCGAGGGCGTGTACACGATAATCGAGAAGCACCAGAGCCTGCGCTGGGAGTGGTTCCTCGGTTTGAACTATCCAAACGACATGGACCACTATCGTTACGAGCAGCTGCGTGACGCGGACGAAATTCCGGAGGAAGCTGGCCGCGATGTGGGCGAGGGAGGCCATATCGGAATTCACGGCACCGACAATCCGATTCTCAACTCGGGAAATATTGATTGGACGACGGGCTGTATTTCGGTCAACAATCTAGACATCAATGAACTCAGTCGCATCCTGCCGGTCGGAACCGTTGTTATCATCAATCCGTGAGGGGATGCGCCACAGTCACCGCGCCGCCCGGGCTGCTGCGGCGGGGCCATAGTCCAACGCGGTCGTTGCCGCGCGGGAGGCAACCTTGGATTCGACGCAGGGCGTATTCCGGTTCACCCGCTTGGAGAGCGTCGTGTTCGGCGCCGGACGCGTCGCCGCGCTTGGCGACGAACTTAAGCGCAGACACCTAAGCCGCGCTCTGCTGGTCACGGGTACCTCGCTTGGGCGTTCGAAACTGCTCGATGCCGTCAAACGAGCCGCCGGAGCCGCCCTGGCGGGAGTGTTCACTGGCGCCGCGCAACACGTCCCCTCTCGCACCGTGGATTCCTTGGTCGACGAGGCGCGCCGCGTGGGCGCCGACTCGCTGGTAAGTTTTGGCGGCGGCAGTCCCATCGACACCGCCAAGGTTGCCGCGATGCGCCTGATTGGCGACCGGCCGGCGGGTACCGAGATGCCACACATCGCGGTGCCCACCACCCTGTCCGCCGGCGAATTCACTCCGTTTGGGGGAGTTACCGACGAGGCCAAGCGCCAGAAGGGCGGCGTCGGAGATCAGCGCCTCCAGCCGAAGGTCGTGATTGTCGATCCGGAGCTCACGCGCGAAACCCCCGCGTGGCTGTGGGCTTCAACCGGAATGCGCGCGCTCGACCACGCGGTTGAATGTGCATACTCGGCCCGCCACCAGCCGCTGACGGACCTGACCGCGGCGCGTGCGATTGCCCTGCTGGTCAAGCATCTGCGGCCTTCGCTGGCGACCGCGGGATCCGAAGAGCTGGAGCATCGCGTGCAATGCCAGCTGGCGGCGTGGTTCTCGATTTTCGGCGCCATGAACACCGGCCTGGGCGTCTCTCACGCCCTGGGCCATCAGATCGGTCCGTACTGGAACGTCCCCCACGGCATTACCTCGTGCATCACGCTGCCGCACGTGATGCGGTTTATGGCCAAACTCGCGCCGGAACGGTTCGGGCCTATCGCGGAGGGCTTTGGAATTCGCTTTGACGCCGGCAGTGCAAAACTGTCGGCGCTCGAATGTGCCGACCGCGCCGCGCAATTCATCGCCCAGTTCGAAGTCCCCACCCGGCTGCGCGATGTGGGCGCACCCTACCAGGAGCTGGACCGCATCGCGGGAGCGGTGCTGGCCGAACTGGAGCGCTCCGATGTGGTGGGACGACCAATAACTTCGGGTGAACTACATGGCTTGCTTGAAGCGGCGTACTGAGGGGGGCACCATCGCGCCGCGCCGGAGGACATATGCGTGCTCCGATGCTTCTCCAATTTGTCGTGCTCGCCGCGATTCTGATCACCGGGTGCGGCGAGCAACCCATCTCGGAATCCACTTTGCCATCCGAACCTCCTCCGCCCGCCACTTACCGCGTCACGGTCCATGAGGTATATGGCTCGAGTGACCCGGTCGCGGTGATGACCTTCGAGCGCGACGCCAGCGGCAACCCGACCCGCGGATCCATCGTGGGAAAAATTCACGGCTGGCCCTTTCCCCACCGCGACGATGGTGGCGATACCGGTGAGGGTCTGTTCACTTATCGAACCGAATTTACCGTCACGCGGTCGGCTGGAAATCGATTGCCCGAAGCGGCGGACGGCACCCGCACGGTCTATTTCCATCCCAATCGTCTGCCGATGTCGCTGGAGCAGACCGCAGCGCTGGCTTCTGGGCAGCCGATCATCCGCGACTCGGTGAAACTGCTGTTTTCGTTTCAGTCCCGGGACCGTGCCGAGGTCGCCAGCACTGCAAACCAGATCTGGACCCGCCCCTTCTCATGGCAGGGCGTGACGATCCAGCCGCCCGGCGAGCCGCCCGCGACTCAGACCGCCACCGCGACCTACTCACCGCAATACGACGGCTACGTGTTTCGCTGATTCGTGAAAATTCGGTCGGACCCGGAGAATCCTACGGGCCGAGCGGGCTGGTGCCGGTGACGCTGTTGGGAGTCTGGGTACTTTCCGCCCAGGTTTCGATGGGCGAGCGAGGACTTTCGCCCGGCGCAGCAGGTCCCTCGACCGTCACACTGCCTCCTCCGGGAATCGGCACCGTAACCGTGGATCCATCGCCGCCCGGATCGGTGTCGGGCAGGGGCACCGCGGGCTCTGCCGAAGGGGATGCGACGGTGCTCGCCTCGTAACTGGGGTCAGGCACTCCCGCTATCATTTCCTGGGCAAACGCGAGCAGCGGTGCTGACACGAGCAGAACAATGGTCGCGGTCGCCGCGCGCATCTTCATCGAGGACAGCTTTGCACGCGCCTGCGCGATTGTCATCTCGGTAACGATGAACGGGCGTTAAGGTAAACGAGAGCGGGGGCGCCCTGGATGTTTGAAGGTTCGCGTGCCCGCCTGCAAACGCGCTAGTTATTGCTCAGCAACCTGAGAAGGAGATCGGAAAAATGACTGCGGAAGAGAAGAAGGACCTCGTGACCCGGACCTGGAGCGCTTTCGGCAAGGGCGACATCAAGGGCGCGTTCGCGAATATGGACGATAACGTGAGCTGGCTGGTTCCCGGCAACGCTCCCGGTGTTTCGGGTCTCAAGAAGGGCAAGGATGAAATCCTCAAGTTCATGTCGGGGGTCGGTGCCGTGTTTCCGGAAGGGATCAAGAGTGAATTCCGGCGCGTCTACTGCGATGGTGACACGGTAATCGTCGAACTGACCAACCGCGGCAAAGTCTCCAACGGCAAGCAGTATGAGAACGAATACTGTTTCGTCTTCGAACTCGAAAACGGCAAGGTTCGCCGCATTCGCGAGTACGTTGATACGCAAAAATTCGTCGACACTGTGATGAAATAGATTCCCCGGCCAACCCCTCGACGGTGGCGGCGCACACGAAGGGAAGCACCCCCTTCCCCAGGGCGCCGCCTCGATGCGGGCGGTGCCCGGCTGCTCCGACTTCAGCTTCCGGTAGAACAATAGTGGCGGATTCCGACGCGCCACACGCGCAGCGCCACTGCGAGAAACAGGAATCCCATCAGCGGGCTTACGCTGCCAAGCCAGGCGGGTGCACCCAGCGAATCGTGGCGGCCGAGTATTCGCACTACCGGGAAATAACCCACGCAGGCGAGCGGGACCACGAAGATCAGGAATCCGCGAAACCAGCGCAGGTAGATATCGAGCGGATACTGCGACGCTTCCACTCCGCCATAAGTGAGCGTGTTGGCAACCTCCAGGCTCTCGATGGTCCAGAACGAAAGGGTCGCCTGCAGGATCATGATTCCGGCAAAAAGCGCAACCCCGCCCGCGATGGTTGCGAGCAGCAGCGCAATGTTCGCGACCCCGAGATCGAGGTGGACAAATTGCGCCGCGACCACCAGCACCACGGCACCCTGCACAAATCTGTCGAAGCGAGTCAGCCGGCATTCGTGACCGAGCAATTGCAGCGGCGTGCTCCGCGGCCGCAGCAGCAGTCGATCGAAATTGCCGGTCTTCACGAACTGGGGGCCGAAGATGTCGAACCCGCGCGCGGTCACTTCGGTGAGCGAGAACGACATATTGATAACCGCGTAGAACACCGCAACTTCGGGGAAGGTCCATCCCTTGATTTGGCCGAAGTGTCGGAACAGGGCCCAGATGCCGACAAACTCGGCCGAGGTCGCCAGCGCCTGCGAAATCAACAGCATCAGGAACGACCCCGGGAACTGCAGCTGCGCGCGCACCGAGGCGGCCAGGAAGCGCCAGTAGAGACGTATACCGCTCATCGCTTCATCCGCCCTGCACCTCAAGCCTGCTCATCACGCGTTCGGTGAGCCGGCGTCCCAATCCGATGAGCGCGGCGATCCAGACGGCCATCAGCGCGAGTCCCACCAGCGCCAGCCGGCCGGCGAGATTGCCGGAGTAAATCCGGAACGGGATGTCAGCGAGACCCGCGCATGGCTGAAGAAAGAGAAAGGTGCGCATCCAGCCGGGAAAGAATGGCAGCGGAACCAGAATTCCGGAAAGCAGCGTTACGGTTTGCGTCGCCAGCAGGCTCGGTCCCCGGTCGCTGATGAGCACCACCACCAGGAGGTTGATCAGCATCAGGATCGCGCCGGAAAGCAGGACCGCCATCACCATGCCCACCGCGAACAGCGCGGCCGCCCCCGGACTGGTCGGCGGCGCGAGACCCCATTGTCCGAGGCCGACCAGCGGGACCAGCAGCGCCACCATCGCGAACATCATCGCGGCGCGCGGCACCATTCGGGCGCTTATCCACGCCAGCGCCCGCGCGTACCAGAAGAAATAAGTATCCAGTGGTCGCAGACGCTCGTAGGAAACATTGCCGCTGCGGACCATTTCGGTGATTTCAGGATCGCCCCACCACGGCATCAACATCAGGAACGCCTGCCCGAGCCACACGTAAGCCACCGTCTGCTGAAAGCTGAGCGGCTGTCGCGCCGCTGCGCCGTGGTAAAAGGCCGCGAACACCATCACCTTGATGATTCCCCACCAGCACTGCGTGACAAACCCAGCGACCGCCGCGGCGCGATATTGCAGCATCAGCTGGAAGCGCGCGGCGAACACCGAACGGTACGATCGCAGCGAACCTGCTACGGCTGCCATCACGCCTCGCTGGCGCCGTGAAGGTCGTAAAAGCGCGCGATCACTTCTTCGATCTGCGGCTGCTCGACGTGGACGTCGGCCAGTTCGTATTTGGAGCTGAGACTCTCGATCAGCTGCGGCACCGAGATGACGGCGGGATCGAAGGAGAGCTCGATCGAATTGCCGTCGCGACTGCGCACCACCGCACCCGGAATATCCAGCGCCGGGGCTGCACCGACAAAATCCGCGAACAGGCGTCGCTCGGTGAGCACTTCGGCGCGCAGCAGCGCGAACGGCTTGTCGGCCAGGATGACGCCGTTGCCTATAACGATCACCCGCTCGGCGAGCGCCTCGATGTCGTGCATGTCGTGGGTGGTGAGAATGACCGTCACGCCCTGCTTCCGATTCAGGGTTTTCACGAATTCGCGCACCGCCAGCTTCGATGGTGCATCCAGACCGATGGTCGGCTCATCCAAAAACAGGAGCGTGGGACGATGCAGCATCGCCGCCGCGATCTCGCAGCGCATGCGCTGGCCCAGGGACAACTGCCGGACCGGTTGGTCGAGCAGCCGCTCCAGACGCATCAGGCCCACCATCTCATCACGGGTGCGGCGGTACTCGCTCTCGGGAACACGGTAGATGTCGCGCAGCAGGTCGAATCCGTCGCGCACCGGCAGGTCCCACCACAGCTGGGTGCGCTGGCCAAATACCACGCCGATGCGCGCGACGTGCCGGATCCGATCGCGCCACGGGATGAGCCCGTCTATTTCGCAGCGGCCGGAGAGCGGCTCCAGGATGCCGGAGAGGATCTTGATGGTGGTCGATTTGCCAGCGCCGTTGGGGCCGATAAAGCCCAGCAGTTCGCCGCGCTCCAGCGAGAAGCTGATGTGCTTGAGCGCGTGGACCAGGCGATAGCGGCGCGCGAACAGACCTTGCACCGCACCCCAGGCTCCCGGCCGACGTTCAGACACGCGGTAGGTCTTCGACAGATTTTCTACGAGAATCTGCGGCATCCGACGTGCACCCCGACCGATGTGGAAACCGTCGAGCCTATCCGCGCGTATCTGCCCAGTCAACGAGCAGGTACGCACGATCGCGGGTCCCTTTGGCTCCCACGCCCGTCACGCAGAAACGATTGCGGTCGGGATCCTTCCCGACCGCTTCCTACTCCAGGGTGGGCATCTGGAATTCCGCGCCCCTGGCCACTCCACCCGGCCACCGCGCGGTGATGGTTTTGAGCCTGGTGTAAAAGCGCACGCCTTCCATCCCGTGCATGGCATGGTCGCCGAACATCGAGTGCTTCCAGCCGCCGAAGCTGTGAAATGCCATCGGCACCGGAATCGGCACATTGATTCCGACCATTCCCGCCTGCACCCGACTGGCAAATTCGCGGGCGGCCTGGCCGTCACGCGTGAAGATCGAAGCACCGTTGCCGAATTCGTGATCGCTGACGATGCGGGTGGCGCCGGCGAGAGTCGCAGCGCGCACGACCGACAACACCGGACCGAAAATCTCTTCCCGGTAGATCTTCATGTCGGTGGTCACCCGATCGAACAGGCATCCCCCGATAAAAAATCCGCCCTCGCATCCTTCTCCGCGAAAGTTGCGCCCGTCGACAACCAGCTCGGCGCCCTCCCTCACTCCGGCGTCGACGTAGCCGCGTACGCGCTCCAGGTGTGCACGGGTCACCAGGGGGCCCATCTCAACCTGGGGCTGAGTGCCCGGACCGATCCGTAGGTTCTGCACGCGCGGCGCGAGCTCGCCGATCAAGCCGGCGCCGGCCGAACCCACCGCCACGGCGACGGAGACCGCCATGCAACGCTCACCCGCCGAGCCGTAGGCGGCACCGAGCAGGGCGTCCGCCGCCTGGTGTAGATCAGCATCGGGCATGACGATCAGATGGTTCTTGGCGCCGCCGAGCGCCTGCACCCGTTTACCGTGAGCGGCGGCGGTCGAATAGATGTACTGTGCGATCGGGGTCGACCCGACAAAGCTGACGGCGGCGACCGCGCGGTGCGCAAGCAGCGCGTCGACCGCCTGCTTGTCACCGTGCACGACGTTGAAAACGCCATCGGGCAGACCGGCCTCCTTGAACAGCTCCGCGATGCGAACCGCGGCGGAGGGATCGCGCTCCGATGGTTTGAGCACGAAGGTGTTGCCGCACGCGATGGCAAGAGGAAACATCCACATCGGCACCATCGCGGGGAAGTTGAAAGGAGTGATCCCGGCGCACACGCCCAACGGCTGGCGCAGCGACCACGAATCGATTCCGGTCCCCACCGAATCGCTGAACTCGCCCTTGAGGAGGTGGGGAATTCCACATGCGAACTCGACCACCTCGAGTCCGCGCGCAACCTCGCCGCGCGCGTCGCCCAGTACTTTGCCATGCTCCGAGGTGATCAGGGCCACCAGCGACTCGGCGTCGCGTTCCAGCAGGTCTTTGAACTTGAACAGGACCCGCGCACGGTGCAAAGGCGAAGTGCTGGCCCATCCGGGGAAAGCCTTCGCCGCCGCAGTCACGGCAAGGTAAACCTCCTCGGTTCCGGCGAACGGTACCTGGCTGGTGCATTTTCCGGTCGCGGGATTGAACACTTCCCCAAAACGATCGTTGCGGCCGAAAACTTTCGCGCCACCAATGAAATGAGGAACCTGATCCATGATGCGTCCACCCGTAGTTGTCCTGACCCCAACCTAACCGCTAACCAGGTAGCTGAAAAGGAACGACACCGCGTGAAGAGTTTTCAAGCGAGGTCCAGGCAGTAGCCATGCCGGCAACACTCGGGGTTTGCACCTGGCTTGATAAAAGACCTCCCTCTCGGGCCGGTGCCAGGTTCGAGAAGAAGCGCTCTATCGTTGGCTCGGCGCTGTGGTAGCAGAGCTCCGCCGGCGCGTCACGAGGTAAACCGGCACTCCGCTCAGCACGATGATCACCCCGGGCCACGAGAACCGCGGTCTCATCACCAGCAGGTCGATCATCATTGCCGACGCGGCCACCATGTATGCCGCGGGCACCAGCGGATATCCCCACGCTCGATACGGGCGCGGCACATTGGGGCGCGTTCTCCGCAGCCGGAATACGGCCCCGACCGTCAACAGGTAAAAGAAGAGGGCCGCAAAAATTACGTAGTCGAGCAGCTGGGAATAGGTGCCGCTCACCGCCAGGAGGGCGGCCCACGCTCCCTGGATGACCAGCGCAAACGCAGGGACGTTCGCAACATTCAGACGCCGCGCGGCGGCAAAGAATACGCCGTCCTCCGCCATCGCATAAATGACCCGCGCTCCGGTCAGGATCAGGCCGTTGGCGCATCCGAACGCGGAGATCATCACGAGGACCGCGGTGAGCGATGCACCCGCGGCGCCCCACACTGCTTCCATGGCGGCGGACGCCACACGGTCGCTGGCAGCGTGCGCGATTCCGCGCGCGAAGACATCCGAACCATGGGGGACTCCGGTCGCCGGAAGCTGGAACAGGTATGCGAGATTGGTCAGCACATACAGAAAGATGACCGCGCCACTGCCGAACGCGAGCGCACGCGGCAAATTCCGGCGCGGATTGCGGATTTCCGAGGCCGCGAAAGTCACCGACGCCCACGCATCCGACGAAAACAGTGCTCCCACCATCGCCGTTCCGAACACTGCCAGAAAGTTGCCTGGCGGCACGTCCTGGAAAAAAAACCGGTCGGCGCTCCCGAAGTTGGCGCGCAGCGCGGCCGGATTCGGAAACAGCACACATCCGACCAGCACGATCATCACCAGCGCAAGAACTTTTGCGGTAGTGAACGAGTTCTGCACCAGGCGCCCCAGATTCAAGCCGCGCAGATTGGCGATGGTGAGAATCGCGATCACCATGATCGCGCCCAGGCGTTCGCCGGAGAATCCGAAACTGCCCGCTCCCAGCCAAACCCGCGTACCCAGCACCGGCCACAGGACGCCGAGAAACCGCGCAAACGCGATCGCAACTGCGGCGATGGTTCCGGTCTGGGTGATGAGCAGCAGCGTCCAGCCGAACAGGAATGCCCACAGCCCGCCGTACGCTTCGCGCAGATAGACGTATTGACCGCCCGCCTGCGGCATCATGGCGGCCAATTCTCCATACGCCAGTGCACCCGCGATCGTCATCAGTCCCGCGACGATCCAGGTCGCCAGCAGCGCAGCCGGGGAGCCGACCTGGCGCACAATATCCGCCGCCACGATGAAGACGCCGGAGCCGATCATCGAGCCGGCGACCAGGGTTATTGAATCGAACAACCCAAGGCCCGGCCTGAGCCCCGCCACCGGCGCCTCAACTCTAGCCGCCGCTTGCTCCATAGGTGCATCATCGTAGCAGCGGCGTCTGACTTGCGCGCCGGTTCCGGTGGTGTTGCCGGGTTGATTTATTCGGGCCGGAGACCTACCAAGATGGACTGTTGCACGAACCAAAGGAGAGCACCCGATGCCCCAGAAAAAGAAGACGGCTTCCAAACGTAAACCGGCAAGCAAACGCACCAAGCCGGCTGCGAGCGGGTCGCAGCTGATGCAGCTCAGATCGATGGTGTCTCAACTCCGCGACCGCATTGAAAAGGAGGCGCACGCCCGCAAGCTCGACAGCCGCCTCATCAGCGAAGCCAAGCGGGCGCGTGACGAGATCGTGCGGCAGGTTACTTCCCTGCGCGATCAGGGAAAAAAACTCGCCGAGCAGCTCCAGAGCACGCTTACTGACGCCAAGAAAAGAGAAAAGGCTCGCCAGGATGCGGTCGCTATCGTGACCGAACTTCGCGAGGAACTCGCGCGCAAGACCGAAGACCTGCGTCTCAAAACCCTGGAACTAAGAGACCTCGCGCAAGAATCGGCTCAGCGGGCTCGCGAGATAATTCAAGGTGCCCCGCAGACGCGGGCGCCGGGTTCGAGCGAATCGGGTAGCAAGGAAGAGTAAGGGCCCTCGGGTGAGCAAAAAGCCCCGGCGCGTGCCCCCCGTCGAACCCGCCCAAAATTGAAGGAAATGAGGGTGGTTAACCGCGCGCCGCCTTAGGTGGGGCGGCGCGCGGGACGGTCCTTGAGCCGAAGTTGCTTACGGAGCTGCCGGACTGGCTGCCGGGCTGCCCATGTCCCCCGAGGGGCTGGCAGGAGCTGCCGGGCTCGCTTCAGCGGCAGGAGGGGACGCCTCCGGAGCGGCTGGAGCTGTCTCTTCGGATTTGCTGCACGCGGCCCCCAGGAACAACGCAATTAGTGCCAGAAACAGGACTTTGCGCATCGCTTCCTCCTTGAATTCCCAGATACCCTAGACAATAGCGCAAAAACTGAAAACGCCGCCAACAATACGATAGGCGCCGCACAACTTCAAGCGCGAGTAGGCAGAGTTATGAGAAGCGCGCCGATCGATCAAATTTCATACCACTATTTTGAAATGAGCTTCGGCACGCTATTATCAATTCCAACGTCTGTGGTGGGGAGGATGGGAAGTTGGAGCGTAGCAGGCGCTTTTCAGTCGCCCTCGATCGAGTGCACACCGACCAGCATGGTTCAGTGGTCGAACCCGAACTGGATATGAATCGGCAACACCGCCGGGAGTCGGCACTGTTGCTCCGATTCTGGCGGCTCATCCATTGGTTGACGCCCGACTCTGGAATGGTGGGACCGCCGATGAGATCCATCGCGCGGGAACTCGAGGAGCGGTTCCCGTCGCGCGATATCTGAGACGTTCCCCAAGCGGACGTTCTCGGGAAGGGGAGATTTGATGGCGCAACTTGTGCGCATTTCCAGCGGCACGCCGTGGGAGCCGGTTGCTGCCTATTCGCGAGCCGTCAAAGCCGGAGAGCTAGTCGCGGTATCGGGTACCACGGCCACCGACGAGCGTGGCCTGGTGGTCGGCGGTGGCCAGATGTACGTACAGGCACGCCAGGCGCTGCTCAACATCCGCACCGCGCTCCAGAGAGTGGGACTCTCGATGCAGGATGTTATCCGCACCCGGATGTTCGTCACCGATATCTCGCGCTTCGCCGAGGTGGCCCGCGCGCACCACGAGTTCTTCGCCGAAGCGCCGCCCGCCTCGACTATGGTCGAGGTAAAGGGCTTGGTTCATCCCGCGATGCTCATCGAGATCGAGGCCGACGCCTATCGCGAATCCGCGCCAGCACCCAAGGCTCTACCGAAATCGAAGCCCAAGATCACGGGAAAGAAAACCTCCGCGTCCAAATCGAAGCGCCGGAGATAACCGGACTGGCCGCGAGCTCGCTTCGCCCCCGCGGCTGGTGTGCTCCGAAGATGAAAATTGCTTACTGATTGAGCGACGCCGCGCGCATTGCCGCTTCACCGAGCGCTGAATTGAACGCGTTCTGCGCCGCGGTCATGTAGGGCGCCGGGTAGACGCCGACCAGCACCGTGGCAATGGCCGAGAGCCCGATAGCGGCGACCAGTGCGGGCCTGCGCGTCATCCGCGCGGGTTCAATACCGCCCTCTTCCATAAACATCGCGACGGTGACCGAGATGTAATAAAAGGCTGCGATCACGGCGTTTAAGACTGCGATTATCACCAAATACGTGTAGCCCTGCCGCAGCGCCGCGCTGAAGATGTAAAACTTGCCCATGAATCCGGCCAGCGGCGGTACCCCGGTAAACGACAGCAGGAACACGGCCATCGCCCCGGCCAGCGCGGGCGAGCGGGTTGAGAGGCCGCGATAGTCAGCAATCTCGTCTCCGACGAGCCCGCGACGTTCGAGCGCGACCACAATTCCGAATGCCCCCAGGGTGGTGAAGGCGTAGGTCAGCAGATAGTAGAGCACCGCGGCACCACCCTCCGGACTGGCCGCTATCATCCCGACCAGTATGTACCCCGCGTGCGCGATGGCCGAGTACGCGAGCAGCCGCTTGATATTCGTCTGCGCCACCGCGACCACGTTGCCGGTGGTCATGGTCAGCACGGCGATCACCCACAGCGCGTTGGACCATTGACCGCTGACCGGCAGAAACCCCACCAGGAAAATTCGCACAAACGCCGCGAACGCTCCCAACTTCACGCCGACCGCCATGAACGCGGTGATCGGCGTCGGGGCACCCTCGTAAACGTCCGGCGTCCACATGTGGAACGGCACCGCCGCCACCTTGAAGCCGAAACCGACCAGCAACATCGCCATCCCCAGCGACAGCATCGGATGGGAGGCCATCGGCGCCGAGAGTTGGGCGCGAATCGCGTCAAGTTTGATCGATCCGGTCGCACCATAGACAAGTGCGATTCCATACAGCAGAAAGCCGGTCGAGAACGCCCCCAGCAGAAAATACTTGATCGCGGCCTCGTTGGACCGCGCATCGCTCCTGCGCAGCCCGGCCAGCACGTAGACCGCAATCGACATGGTCTCGAGCCCCAGGAAGATGACGATAAGGTCGCCCGCGGCCGCCATGAGCATCATCCCCACCGTCGAAAACAGCAGCAGCGAGTAGTACTCGGCGCCGGCGAGATGATTGTCACTGGCGTAGTCCAGCGACATCAGAATCGTGAAGGCTGCCGTGATCAGGATGGTCAACTGGAAAAACGCAGAAAACCCGTCGACCGCCAGCGCACCCCCAAAAGCAAACCCGGTCTGCCCGATCAGCCCCAGCGCCAGGACGAATGCGACTCCGAGCGTGGCCAGCCCAAGCCAGCCGAGACCCTCGCTTTCGTCGTCGGCCATACGCACCCCGACCATCAGGATGACCATTGCACCAATGCTGACCGCGATAAGTGGAAGTATCGGGAGCCAGGCGAAGTTGATAGCGGCGAGGTTGTAGGGATTCATCGGACCGAAGCCGTTTCCAGCGCCGGGTCGTGCGGGACGCTGACCGCGACCTGGCGGTGCGCGCGTTGCTTAAGACGGACCTGCTCGATCTGCACGCCCGCGAGCATCCGCTCGACCGACGGCTGCATTCGCGAAATCAGCGGCGCCGGGTAAAGGCCCATGAACAGCATCAAAGCCATCAGCGGCACCATCACCGCTATCTCGCGTCCGGTCAGGTCCTGAATCGTCGCATTTACCGCGTGGCTTATCGGTCCGAACATCACCCGTTCATAGGCCCACAACAGGTAGAGCGCGCCCAGCACGATTCCGCTGACCGCAAAGGCGGCGGCGGGCCAGGAGCGCAGGAAGGTGCCGACCATGATCAGAAACTCGCCGATGAACCCGTTGAGCCCGGGAAGTCCGGCCGATGACAACATCGCGAACATGAAGATGCCCGCGTAGACCGGAACGCTCTTCCACAGTCCTCCGAATTCAGCAATCTCGCGCGTGTGGCGGCGCAGGTACAGCATCCCGATCAGCAGAAACAGCGCGCCGGTCGAGAGGCCGTGACTAAGCATTTGATAGATCGCGCCGGTGATCCCTTGGGGGTTCAGCGCAAAGATTCCCAGCATCACGAAACCAAGGTGGCTGACCGACGAATAGGCGATCAGGCGCTTTAAGTCGGGCTGGGTCATCGCAACCAGCGCCCCGTACACGATTCCGACCACCGCGAGCGCGAGGAACAGCGGCACCGCCTCGACCGCGACCGCCGGAAAAAGCGGGATCGCAAAGCGCACGAAGCCATAGGTGCCCATCTTCAGCATGATTCCCGCCAGAATTACCGAGCCGGCGGTTGGCGCCTCGGTATGGGCATCGGGCAGCCAGGTATGCACCGGCCACATCGGCACCTTGATCGCAAAGGCGAGTGCGAAGCCTGCGAACAACCAGTGCGCCTCGGTCTCGGAAAGCGGAACCCGGTAGAGCAGGGGCAGGTCGAAGCTGAGCCTGCCGAATGCGTGCCGGGCGGCGAACGCCAGGTAGATGATCGCCACCAGCATCAGGAACGAGCCCACCATCGTGAACAAGACGAACTTGATGGCCGCGTAAATCTTGCGACCGTGCCCCCAGATGCCAATCAGGAAGTACATTGGAATCAGCATCACTTCCCAGAACACGTAGAACAGGAACAGGTCGACCGCGGCCAGCGCCCCGAGCAGCCCGGTCTCCAGCACCAGCAGGAAAAAACAGAACTCCCGGGGACGCTGCTCGATGTCGCCGCCGCCCGAGTACAGCAGCGACAGCGAAATCAGGATCGTGGTGAGCACGGTCAGCAGCAGGCTGATCCCGTCGATCCCCAGGTGATAGGAGATCCCGTACTGTGGAATCCACGAATACTGTTCGACGAATTGATAGTTCGGTTCCTTGCTGTCAAACGCGGCGAACAGATACAGGCTGATCGCAAGCGGCACCAGTGAAAAGACAAATGCCGAGTTCCAGGTGCCACGTTCGTCGGCGAGCATGAGGACGAAAATCGCGCCCAGCAGCGGAAAGAAGACCAAGGCGGTGAGGATTCCACTCTGCATCAGTGCATGACTACGTAGAGGTAGTAAGCGACAATGCCGATGACTCCCAGCAGGTACACGAACGCGTAGTGCTGGACGTTGCCGGTCTCGACCCGGCGCACCGCCTCCCCGCTATTTTCCACCGCCAGCCCGGTTCGATTCGCGGTGCCGTCGATGACGAACTGGTCGATCCCCCGATTGAGAATCTGATCGGAGATGAAGAACAGCGGACGGGTGACCAGCAGATTGTAGAGCTCGTCGATGCGATATTTCTCGAGCAGCAGGTCGTACAGACCTCTGAGGCGCCATGCGATCACCTGCGGCATGCCCGGCATCCGCAGGTAGCAGACATAGGCGATCAGAATGCCGATGCCGCCCAGTCCGGTCGCCACCGCGGAGAGCGTGGCCGCCGAGGCCGGAACCGCGGGCTTGAAATCGCCCACCACCGGAGAGAGGAACTTTGCAAACGCGTCGCCCCACAGCAGCCCCTCGGGCAGTCCCACCCACCCACCGATGATCGCAAACACCGCGAGCACCACCAGCGGGATGGTCATGATCGGGGGCGACTCGTGAAGGTGATGGAGCTTGTCCGGCTCCACGCGCGACTCGCCGAAAAAGGTCATGAAGATGAGCCGGAACATGTAAAAGCTGGTGACGCCGGCCGTGATCACACCCAGCAGCCAGAGCCAGAAATGACCCGACTGGTAGGCGCCTTCCAGAATCAGGTCCTTGGAGAAATAGCCGGAGAACCCCGGCACCGCGCAAATCGCCAGTGTCGCGATCAACATGGTCCAGAACGTGATCGGCAGGCGCGTCCGCAGCGCGCCCATCTTGTTCATGTCCTGCTCTCCCTCCAGCGCGTGGATGACCGAGCCGGAGCACAGAAACAAAAGCCCCTTGAAGAACGCGTGGGTCATGAGGTGAAAAACCCCTGCCGCAAATGCTCCCGAACCCACGCCCAGGAACATGTAGCCGAGCTGGCTTATGGTGGAATAGGCGAGCACCCGCTTGATGTCGGGTTGGACGATCGCGATGGTGCCGGCAAAGAACGCGGTCAGGGCACCAATCGTCGCGACTACCAGCATTGCGTCGGGCGCGAGCACATACAGGAAATTGAGCCGCGCGACCATGTACACGCCCGCGGTAACCATGGTGGCGGCGTGAATCAGCGCGCTGACCGGGGTTGGGCCGACCATCGCGTCCGGCAGCCAGACATAGAGCGGAATCTGCGCGGATTTGCCGGTCGCCCCCATGAACAGCAGGAGCCCGGCCGCGGTCGCAGCCCCGCTGCTTATCAACCCGGCGTGCTTCTGCAGGTCGACGAAGTTCAGCGACCAGATGCCCTGATGCGCGAGCGCCGAGAGCAGCGTGAAAATGCCGAGCAGGAAGCCGGCATCGCCTATCCGGGTGACGATGAAGGCCTTGCGTCCGTTGTAAGCGAATTGCGGATTCGTGTACCAGAATCCGATTAGCAGGTAGGAGCACAGACCCACGCCTTCCCACCCGACGAACATCATCGCCAGGTTGTCGGCCAGAACCAGGATGAGCATCGAGAGGGCGAACAGGTTCAGGTAGGTAAAGTAGCGGGCATAGTCCTCGTCGTGCGCCATGTAGCCGACCGAGTAGAGATGAATGAACGCGCCGACCCCGCTCACCACCATCACCATCACGGCGGAAAGCGCATCGACCCGAAGCCCCAGGTCGACGTGAAAACTCCCGGCCTCGATCCATCTCCACAGCGGGCAGAAGAGCGCACTCCCCGCCGGCAGGGTCATCAGGGTGACAAACGCCCAGCTCGCCACCGCAAAGCACAGGAACATCACTCCAGGCCCGACCAGGTTGACCGCACCGCGCCCCAGCCGCGGCCCCAGGAACAGATTGAACAGCACGCCGAGTGCGGGAAAACCCAGAATCAGCGCCAGCGCGGCAAACTCAAGGTTCATCAGCGATCACCATCTCAACAGCGTCAGATCGTCGGCGTGAACCGTCTCGCGATTGCGGAAAATCGAAATGATTACCGCGAGGCCCACCGCCGCCTCCGCCGCGGCGACCGTCATGACGAAAAACACGATCGCCTGCCCGTCCATGGTCCCGAGCCGGCTGCCGAGCGAGATGAACGCGAGGTTGACGGCGTTGAGCATGAGCTCGATGGACATGAACATCACCAGGATGTTCCTGCGGATCAGAAATCCTGCCACTCCGATCGCAAAAATCGCCGCGCTCAGCCCCATCAGCCAGCTTAGCTGCACCATGGTCAGGCTGCCTTTTCCGCGCGCGCGAGTTGCTCGGCTCGCTGCTGGATTTCGGCCGCCGTGCTACGTCGCGCCAGCGCCACCGCGCCGACCACCGCGACCAGGAGCAACACCGAGGTCACTTCGAAGGCGATCAGATATTGCGCAAACAGCGCCTGTGCGAGCGCTTCCATCGAACCGTAGCCCGCTGCGTGGGTGGCGGAGAACTTGACCTGCAGGCGCGCAGGCATGGCAAAGCTCTCCAGTTCCGCGAGCAACGCGGCCACCCCGATCGCCCCAACAAACTTGGCGGCCAGACGCCCGGTCGACCCGGTTTCCGCCGGCAGATTCAGCAGCCAGATAACGAACAGGAACAGCACCATGATCGCGCCGGCATAGACGATCACCTGAAGGAAGCCGACTACCACCGCGTCCTGCGCGATGAACAGCACCGCGATGCTGATGAGGGTCAGCACCAGCGCCAGGAGGCAGTGCACGGGGTTGCGCTGCACCACGACGCCGAGAGCCGCCACGATGGAGAGGGCGGCGAGGAACCAGAAGAGCAGCGGCGGCATTAGTGCGTACCCCCGGTCGCCACGATGATGAACGCGGTCACCAGTACGTTGGCCAGACCCAGCGGCACCAGCCCCTTCCAGCCAAGCCGCATCAATTGGTCATAGCGAAATCGCGGCAGCGTCCAGCGCACCAGCCCCAGGAACGCGCACAGAATCACGACTTTGAGCAAGAAGGCGATCACTCCCAGGATCGATATCGCCAGCGGCGCGACCGCGAGAAAATGTCCGCCGGGCAGGTGGAATCCGTCCCGATAAAGCCACGGTACCTGCCAGCCACCCAGAAAAAACGTCACCAGCATCATCGCGACCAGCGCCTGCTCCGCGAAATCCGTGAACATGAAGGCTGCCTGTTTGCCGCCGGAATATTCCACCATGTAACCAAGAATCAGTTCCGACTCGCCTTCTGGGAGGTCGAATGGAATCCGCTTGGATTCGGCGACCCCGGCGGTCAGCAGCAAAACGAAGGCGAGCGGCTGTACCAGGATTCCCCAACGCGGCAGAAACCCGAACCACACCCCGCCCTGGGCACGGACCATCGCTTGCAGGTTCAAGGTGCCGTAGGTCATCACTATCGACACGATGGCCAGACCCATCGCGACCTCGTACGAGATCATCTGCGCCGAGGCGCGAATGCCGCCGAGCAAAGCCCAGCGATTGTTCGAGGCCCATCCTCCCAGCGCGACGCCGTAGACCCCGATGCCGATGGTCGCCAGCAGGTACAGCGCAGCGGCGTCCAGGTTGGCGGCCTGCAAGTTGAAAGTATGGCCGGCTATGGTGATCGTGTCGCCGAACGGAAAGACCACGAACGTGACCAGGACCGGAAACAGGGCCAAAAAGGGCGCCAGGCCGTGCAGGAAGTGATCCGCCCCTTCCGGAACGAAGTCTTCCTTGGTGAAGAGCTTGACCGGGTCCGCCATCAGGGTATTGACGATTCCGAGGTTGGGCAGGCCAAGCTTGCGGCCCAGCCCGGTAATCGCGGCGCGGTTGGCGCCGACCCTGTCCTGGATGAGCGCACTTCCCTTGCGCTCGAAGTAGAGCAGGAAAATCGCCAGTTGAAGCCCGATCAAAACCATCAGGATGGCTTCGATCGCGCCGACCACCAGTTCAAGCGTCACGTTGGGAAAGCTCGTCGATCAGTTTTAGGGTGCTTTCTTCGGTCAGGTTTTCGTAGAACCGATCCTGATTGAGCTGCAACATCGGCGCCGTGCCGCAGGATGCGAGGCATTCCGCCACCGCCAGGGTGAACTTGCCGTCCGGCGTGGTTTCATCGATCCCGATCCCCAGACGCCGCCGGATGCAATCGACGATTTGATCCGCTCCGCGCAGCCGGCACGACAGGTTGGTACACACGTCCAGCAGGTATTTGCCGACTGGTTTCTGATGAAACATCGGGTAAAAGGTCACCACCGCCCGGACGTGGGAATATGGCAGTCCCAACAAATCCGCGACGTAAGCCTGGGCCGGTTCGCCGACCCAGCCAAATTCGCGCTGCGCCAGCCAGAGTGTCGGCAGGAGCGCCGCCTGGCGGGTCGGGTAATGAGTAGTGAGCTCCTCGAATTCGCGGAGCGCCTGCTCGGAAAACTGGTTTTCGCGCGGTTGCGCCATGACGGCAGTGCAAATCCTTGGGTTCAGGGCTGGGAGCGCTCGGAATCTTATGATGAGTTACCGAATTCCCGCAACCCTGCCAGAGTCGCGCGAGGCAATTTGCCGGAGGTTTCGGAAACTTGCGGCTGTTGCGGGAACCGGTTATCTATCGGGCGCGAGCGGACGGCTTGGGTGAATCCGTCGGCGCGCGAACGTCATCCGGATGCGCGTAATTGCGGGACATGCGCACGGCCGTCGCCTGAAGGCGCCGCGCGGGCTGGCGACTCGGCCGACCTCGGCCCGGGCCCGCGAATCGATCTTCTCGCGCCTGCAGGTCCGCTTCGATTTCGAGGGTGCACGCGTGCTGGACATCTTCGCCGGCAGCGGATCGCTGGGCTGCGAAGCGCTCTCGCGCGGCGCCGCGAAAGTGACTTTCGTGGACTCTTCGCGAGCGGCGGTGCGGACAATTGAAAAGAATCTGGGTGCGATGGAGATGGCCGACCGCGGCCGCATCCTTGCGCTGGATGTCTTCCGCGCGCTCGACAGCCTTGCCAGCGAAGCTGCGCAGTTTGACCTGGTGTTTGTCGACGCCCCCTACCGAAACGACTTGAGCCACGAGGTCCTGCAATGCCTGAGCCGGCTTGGGCTGACCGCAGCGGAAGCATGGATCGTGGTGGAGCAATCGAAACGAGCACCCGCCGCGCCGGAGGCTCCACCAGGACTGACCCGCCATAGCGTCGTAACCATTGGCGATCATCGGATCGCCTTTTACCGGCGATCGCCCCCGGCGGCACCGAGTGGGAGTTGATGGGTTAGCAAAGATGGCTACCAAACCAAGTGGGCATACGCCGTCGGTCGCCGTTTATCCGGGTACCTTCGATCCGATTCACAACGGCCACGTCGATGTTATCCGCCGCTGCGTGCAGTTGTTCGACGAGGTGATCGTTGCGGTCGCATACAATCCGCACAAGGAATCCGCCCTGTTCTCCGCCGACGAGCGGGTCGAAATGATTCGGGAAGTCATCCACGACCTCGACCCGCGGGCGCGGGTCGACAAATTCAGTGGTCTGTCTGTGGATTACGCGGAGCGCATCGGCGCCAAGGCAATAATCCGCAGCCTCCGTTCGGTTACCGACTTTGACTACGAGCTGCAGATGGTCAACATGAACAAGCAGATGAAACCGAACATCGAAACGGTTTTCCTGTGCGCCAACCCGAAAGCGTTTTTCGTCGCATCGCGGCTGATCCGCGAAATCGCCGGCTACGGGCAGCGCATTCCCGACCTGGTCCCCGAGATGGTGATGAACCGCCTGCGCAAGAAGCTCGGCGTCGCCTAGCAATTCAGAGATCGCGGAATTGGCAAGCTTTCCCGGGCGGTTCGCGGCAGTCTTACAATCCGATGAAATCTGCACGGTGGGAGGCGCCCGCGAGTTTTTTCATCCGCGCCGCACCGCTAAAATCAGTTTCACGCCATGATCAAGCTCAATCGAAAAATCGCCAGGCTTAAACCTTCCGCCACCCTCGCTGCCGATGCGCGCGCGAAGGAGTTGCGCGCGGCGGGGATCGACGTGATCTCGCTCGATGCAGGCGAGCCCGACTTCGACACGCCCGAGCGAATCAAGGCGGCCGCGCGCAAGGCGCTGGCCGAAGGACACACCAAGTACACGGCGGTCAGCGGGATTCCCGAGCTCAAAAACGCGATCCGCAGCAAGCTCAAGCGCGACAATCAGCTCGACTACGATGCGAACGAGATCATCGTGTCGGCGGGATGCAAACAGGCGGAAGCCAACGTAATCAACTCGCTGTTCGACGACGGCGACGAGGTCATCATCCCGACGCCCGCGTGGGTCAGCTTTTCGGCGATGGTGGAGTTGTCGGGCGCGCAAGTGAAGTACGTGCCGTGCCCCGAGAGCACCGGATTCCTGCTCGATCCGGAAGCCCTCAAGCGCGCCATCACGCCCCACACCCGAGGCATCATGCTTAACTCACCGTCCAACCCGACCGGCACCGTCTACCACACCGGGCAACTGACGGAACTGGCTCGCATCCTGCTCGAGACCGACCTCTGGGTAATGTCCGACGACGTCTACGAGCACATCTCGTATGACGGGCCGGTCCCGCACCTGTTCCACATCGAACCGCAGCTGCGCGGCAAGGGAATCGTTTTCAATTCACTTTCCAAGACCTACGCAATGACCGGGTGGCGAGTCGGATTTGCGGCGGGACCCAAGGAGGTGATCGGCGCGGCCGGACGCCTGCAGAGCCAGAACAGCGGCAATCCGAACTCGGTCGCGCAATTCGCCGCGATCGAAGCCCTCACCGGACCGCAGGACGAAGTAAAGAAGATGGCCGAGGAATTTCGCGCGCGGCGCGAGTTGGTCGTCGAGCGGATTCGCAAAATTCCTGGCTTCCGGCTACCCAACGTACCATCGGGAGCGTTCTACGCGTTTCCGAACGTGTCGGAACTGTTCGGCCTCTCCGCCGCCGGGCGCAAGCTTACCGACGGCGACTCGGTGGCCGCCTTCCTGCTCGAGGAAGCCAAGGTCTCGACGGTTGGTGGCAACGACTTCAATGCCCCCGATCACATCCGCCTGTCATACGCGACCTCGCGCGAGAAGCTGACCACCGCCTTCGATAGAATCGAGCAGGCGGTAAAGAAGCTAGGCAAGTAGCGTTCCCGGGTCCCTTGAGGCCCGCCGCCGTTATGGCGGCTGCGGTCGACGCGGGCGTGCGTCCGACTGGTTCAATTCATCCAGGGTCATGGCGAAGCTCGGTGCGAAGGTCTTGAGAAAGTAGGCGACCTCCGGGAGCCGGATCGACTCGACCTGCTGCTTAAGCACCGCCGCGGCTTTGGCAAAATCCTCGTTCCCAACCCGCATCTCCTCGACGCACTTGAGATGGGCGCAGAGCTTGTCGGCGGCGTGCACGATCTGCCACTCGTGCTGGTCACCTTTCTCTTCGAACAGGAGCGGGCGAAAATCCTTCCGTATGGCCGCCGGGAGCATCGCGTAGAGTTTTTGCCTGGCGACACCCGCTACTTCCAGATGGGCGCGGCGAATCTTGTGACTGAAATGCTTTATCGGTGCCACCACGTCTCCGGTGAGCACCTCCTCGGCATCGTGAAACAGCGCCAGCGCCGCTGCCCGCTCCGGATTTACCGTGCCCTCGAACATTCGATTGCGGATCACGGCGAGCGCATGCGCGATCATCGCGACCTGCAGGGTGTGTTCCTGCAGATTCTCGTCAAAGGTGTTGCGCATCAGGCCCCAGCGCCTGACGAATCTCATCCGCGACAGATATGCAAAGAAGTGACTCACGGGTCAGTCCTCCGGGCGGGAGGGATTCAGCAGCGGCCGTCGCCGTCGATCGGCAGCCACCTTGAAGCGGCGCTCAGGGCTTGGCCCATGGCGCAGGAAATTCGCCCCGCTCGACGAACCGCAGATAGTCCGCGAGAATTTCCGCGTGGTCGAAGGCGAGCGGCGCCGGCAGATGCAACGGATCGAACAGTCCCGCGGCTTTAGCGTCGTCTGCGGCCCGCGGAGTTCCGCTCGAGCGGGCAACATAGACCGCAGTGATCGTCTGGCCGCGCGGATCCCGGCCGGGTCGCGAGTAGATCCCGAGCAGTGCACGCAGGGTGACCTCGAGCGAGGTTTCCTCCAGCGCCTCGCGAACCGCCGCGTGCTCGATGGTCTCACCGACATCTACGAAGCCGCCGGGAATCGCCCAGCCGAAAGGAAAATTCTTGCGCTCGATCAAAACGATTTTGTCATCGATCTCGATGATGGAGTCGGCTGCAACCGGCAGGCTTTGGGGCTTGGGCACACCGTGACTCTATCACGAGCATCACGGTTTCGCAGGTTGCGCCCGCGCAAGCTTAGCGTCCCCGAGGGTGACGCAAGCTGCGGGTTTCCGCCCGACGGACGTGGTTGACAAGCGTCAGCGCGGACCACAAAGTTCGATCAACTCATGCAGGTAGCCCGTCTCTACGATTTTGGCGACATCCGCGTCGAGGAAGACCCGCTCCCGCAGGTCGGCCCCGACGACATCCTGGTGCGAGCCAGCGCGTGCGGTATCTGCTCGGGCGACATAATGCCCTGGTACATTCGCCGCAAGGCGCCGCTGGTGCTGGGTCACGAGCCGGTGGGCGTGGTCGCCGACACCGGCAAGTCGGTACGCGGGTTCAAACCCGGCGAACGGGTCTACGTGCACCATCATGCGCCCTGCTTCCAGTGCCCCGCGTGCTCGCGCGGCGAGTACGTGCAGTGCGCCACCTGGCGAGCCACCAACCTCAAGCCGGGTGGAATGGCGGAATATTTCCTGGTCAGTGCCGCCAACCAGCGCGACACCTTGAAGCTGCCCGACTCGGTCGACGACCCCAGCGGGGTCCTGGTCGAACCGGCTGCGTGCGTAATCAAGTCCCTGCGCCGTTCCGGCCTGAAGAAAGGCGAATCGATCCTGATCATCGGGCTGGGGATCATGGGGATGATGCATGTGAAGCTGGCGCGCCACCTGGGGGCGGGAGTGATTATCGGAGCGGATCTTTTCGAGCGGCGCGCCCGGCGCGCACGGGAACTCGGCGCGGATCATGGCCTGGTGGTTTCCGGTGACAATCTCCTCGAGCAGGTTTCGGAGCTGACCGGCGGCGCGATGGCCGACGTGGTTATCGTGGGTCCCGGCACCGGCAAGGCGATCGCGACCGGAATTGCGGCGGCGGGCAAAGGCGCCACGGTAGTTCAGTTCACCGCAACTCCCCCCGAGGAAGAGATGATCGTGCGACCGCACGATCTGTATTTCAACGAAACACGCTTGGTCCCGAGCTATTCTTGCGGACCGGAGGAGACGCGCGAGTCGCTCCGGCTGGTCGAACAGGGCGTGATCAGCGCCTCCGAGCTGGTAACCCATCGCTTTCCGCTGAGTCAAATCATGCAGGCGTTTGCGACCGCGCAAAAACCGGAAGCGCTAAAAGTGGTGGTCACCTTCGGCACCGACGGCGCATAGGGGCAGCGCCGCGATACAGAACCATGGCCGTGCGCAAGCGAGTCAGCCGGAGCCGAACCCCGCCGGTGGTCCGGCGATTTGGGCCGAGCTTCCGCTGGAATGGTGTCGAACTGGAGCCTTACAAGCTCGCCGCTCATCGGGGCGGCGAGTTTCGCGGCGCATCACGCCAGGTTCTGATTGGAAACCTGGGCGAGCAGGTGCAGTTCCACGTGCGCTACTTTGAACTGGAAGCCGGGGGCTTCACCAGCCTGGAACGCCATCATCACGCGCATGTGGTAATCGGCCTTCGCGGCCGCGGCCGCGTGCAGGTCGCCGGTCGGAAATTTGAACTCCGACCGATGGATACGATTTACATCGCTCCCGACCAGGTCCACCAGCTTCGCGCGTCCGGAGCAGAGCCGTTCGGCTTCTTCTGCATCGTGGACGCTAAACGCGATCGCCCCCGTCCGGTCAGACCGTAGGCACTTTAGTCGCCAGTTCCATCGCCGACGAAAAGGTGTGCGCTGGCCGGAGCATGAGAAGCGATCACAACGCGCACCCCAAGAAAAGGGGCGGCCGCTTTTAAGCAGTCGCCCCTTCATCAATCAAGAGACCGAGATTACGGTGTGGCCGGGGCCGGTGCCGCTGCGCCACCGCCACTGTCGCTAGGCGCGGGTGCACCCTCTGCCGCCGCCTTATGGCGATAATGGCGATACGTCCCCAGCTTTCGAGCGCGAGGTGAGGCCATGGTCCTGGCAGCAATTGCTTCAGCGCGATCAGCCGCGGCCTTCGCATCGCTGGCCGCCTGCTCCACGCGGCTGGCAGCAGCCTGCGAGGCAGCTGCCGCCTGCTGCGCCGTATGGCTTGCGGCCTCGGCGCGGGAGGCAGCCTGGTCAGCCCGGTTGGCGGCGTTAACTGCGCGTTGCTCCGGAGTGGGCTCATTCGACGAGCAGCCGGCCACCAAGAAGAGGGCTAATACAGCCCCGGCTAACGGAACCAGTTTACAAGATTTTGTGATCCACCCTTCCATTTTGTCCTCCTGAGAAACTTCCTGCCGGCCCCGATGCGCAACTATTGGGTGGCCGGTTTCGACCTGAGTTTAGTCTCAGATGCTTGGCTCCAATGTAACCCTACACAACCCAAATGCCTACTGCAATGCGCACTTGTTGAAATACAAAAGTCGCGATTGCGAGTGACCGAAAAAAGAGCCATATCGCGCTTATAAGAGAGAGAGAGACCTCCACGTCCACCGGATGAAGTAGGCGGTTCTGGTGCGGCCTCTGCTGTCTTCTCGCTCCACCATTCCAAGGTCATCCGTCCGGACACCAGCCCACCAAATTTTACGATGACGCCCCTGCGCTTCCCGGTGTTCGACGCGGCCTGCTCACACCCCTGGGACACTCACTCCTAGTCACGTGCCATGCTGGGCGCCGCAACAAAAAGGGCGGCCGCTTTCGGCAGTCGCCCTTCCTCTAATCAGTTGAGAGTGGTTACGGTGTGGCCGCAGGCGGTGGCGCTGCTGCGCCACTGTCGCTAGGCGCGGGCGCGGCCTCTGCCGCTGCCTTGCGGTGACGACGATAGGAACGACGGCCTCCTCGCGGCGAGGAATAGCTCTTGGAAGCGATCGCTTCAGCACGATCAGCCGCGGCCTTCGCATCGTTGGCCGCCTGCTCCACGCGGCTGGCCGCTGCCTGTGAGGAAGCAGCTGCCTGCTGCGCCTTCTGGCTTGCCGCCTCGGCGCGGGAGGCAGCCTGGTCAGCGCGGTTGGCGGCGTTAATTGCGCGTTGCGCTGGGTCCGGCGCATTCGAACAGCCCGCCATCAACGAAAGGGCTAATACAGCCCCGGCTAACCCAACCAGTTTACAAGATTTTGTGATTAACCCTTCCATTTTTTCCTCCCGAGAAACTTCACCTCGGCCCCGATGCTCAACTTAGGTGCCCGGTTTTGACCCGAATTTTGTCTCAGATCCTTGGCTTCCATGCAAGCCTACACAACGCAAATGGCTACCGCAACGAACTTCATCAAATACTTAGTAACGACTATCTTCGCAGTATGGAGCCAAATAGTGTGACTGCAAGCTTAATTGACTACACATTATCGTTAATACTAAAAATCATCGCCTCCCAGGTCGTCCATACCGCCCATTCCACCCATGCCACCGCCCATTCCTCCCATGCCGCCCATCCCACCGCCCGGCGGCATCGTGGGCATGGGAGTGGGCTTCCTGGGTTTTTCGGCGACCGCCGCCTCGGTGGTTATCAGCAGCGATGCCGCGCTGACTGCGTTTTCCAGCGCGCTGCGCACGACCTTGACCGGATCGATCACACCGGCATCATCGAGGCTTTCGAATTCCTCGGTGCGCGCGTTGAAGCCGAAGTCGCCCTTGCCTTCCTTGACCTTGTTGAAAACGACGCTGGCCTCGTGACCGGCGTTGTGCGCGATCTGCCGCAGCGGCTCCGACATCGCGGCGGCCACGATGCCCGCACCCACCTTGCGGTCCTCGCTGCTCAGCTTCAACCCTTCCACCGCAGGAATCGTGCGTACCAGTGCCACCCCGCCGCCCGGTACGATTCCTTCTTCGACCGCGGCACGCAGCGCGTGCACCGCGTCGTCCACCCGCGCCTTGCGCTCCTTGAGTTCAACTTCGGTCGCCGCCCCCACCTTGATGACGGCGACCCCGCCCGACAACTTGGCAAGCCGCTCCTGCAGCTTTTCTCGATCGTAGTCGGAAGTGGTGTCCTCGATCTGGCGCCGAATCTGCTGAATGCGTCCCTCGATATCGGCCTTCTTTCCGGCGCCGCTGATGATGGTCGTGTTGTCCTTGTCGATCAGCACGCGGCGGCATTTGCCGAGCGTCTTCGGATCAATGTTCTCGGTCTTCATGCCCAGTTCTTCCGCGATTACGATGCCGCCGGTGAGAATCGCGATGTCCTGCAGGATCTCCTTGCGCCGATCGCCGAACCCGGGCGCCTTCACGGCGGCGACCTTGAGCGTGCCGCGCAACTTGTTCACCACCAGAGCCGCCAGCGCCTCGCTGTCAACGTCCTCGGCGATGATCAGGAGCGAGCGTCCCGACTGCACCACGCTTTCCAGCAGCGGAAGAATCTCGCGCAGGTTCGAAAGCTTCTTCTCGTGCAACACGACCAGTGGTTCTTCGAGCTCGCAGGTGAGCCGCTCGGCGTTGGTGACGAAGTAGGGCGACAGGTAGCCGCGGTCGAAACGCATGCCCTCGACGTGATCGAGCACCGTCTCCAGTCCGCGCGCCTCCTCGACGGTGATAACGCCTTCCTTGCCAACCTTGTCCATCGCGTCGGCGACCATCTTGCCGATGGTTTCATCGCCGTTGGCGGACACGGTGGCGACTTGTTGCATCCGAGCGCGGTCCTTGACCGGCTTGGCCATTCCCTTGAGAGCCTCCACCACCTTCTTGCATGCTTCATCCATCCCGCGCTTCAGCTCTATCGGCGCAAACCCGGCGGCCAGCAGCCTGATGCCCTCGCGTACCATCGCACGTGCGAGCACCGTCGCAGTGGTGGTGCCATCGCCGGCCACATCGGAGGTTTTTTGCGCGACCTCGCGGATGAGTTTCGCACCCATGTTCTGGAAGCGATCTTCCAGCTCGATTTCCTTGACCACGGTTACGCCGTCCTTGGTGACCGTGGGGGCGCCCCAACTCTTCTGAATCATCACGTTGCGGCCCCTGGGGCCGAGCGTGACGCGCGCGGCTTCGGCGACCAGGGCGGCCCCGGCGACAATGCCCTCGCGGGCGCGTTCGTGCAGCTCAATGCTTTTCGCAGGCATCGGATCGTTTCTCCGTCATTCGTTTATCAATTGGATGTTGCGTTTCCTCGCGCATCTGGCAGTCGAGCAGCGCGAGTGCCAGACAACACAATTAAGCACCTCACCAGTCTTTGCAAGTGGTTCAGCCTTTAGTCAGCCGGTGATGCGTGTCAGGATGAGACCAAGATGCCGGCGGATAATAAATCCAGACGCCCCGCTCCTCTGCTCTGTGGTGTGACCTGCGTGCTCACCGGTCTGATCAGTATGGCCATCCCACGGGGGACCTGCGCCGGGCTGCCCGCGGAGAGCAGCGGCGCCTCCATACGGACGGCTGTGCAGCTGGTGCAGGACGAAGGTGGCGCGGATGAGACCGATGTTCCACCGCAGGATGTGGACAAGTACATCAAGGTCTATCAGGCGATGCAGCACAATCGCAATTTGACGGTTGAGCAGGCCGCCGCGGCGCAGGGACTCAGCGTGCCCGCTTTCCGCAGCCTCGAAGATCGCATCGAGCGCAACGATGCGCTGCGCGAGCATGTCCGCGATGCGCTAAAACCGCAAGCGTCTCCTTCGCCTTCCCACAAATAAACTGGTCGTGGTCAGGCGGCGACGCCCCGATGCCACGGGCGCAAGTAACTAAATGGCGGAAGGGCCGCGGTCCTTCCGCCATTTTCTTGTGGGTAAAAGATCGGGTTTTTACTTCGTAACGGAGCTTGCGAAGTATGCCTCGAGGCGGGACACCGCATCGTTGGCGCGGCGCACTGCATCCTCTGCCCCCGACGCTGCCTGGTTGGCCTGATTGGCGGCGGCATCAGCCTGGGTTGCTGAAGCCTCGGCCGAATTGGCTGCCGCCTCCGCCTGGGTGGCGTCGGCTTCTGCCTTCTCACTGGCGTTGTTGATGACCCGCATGTCCGGTCCACAAGCCGTCACCACGAACAGCGCAGCCCCCGCAAGCAGATATGCCATTGTTTTCATTCGACCTTACCTCCTGAGTTCCGGTCCCATCAGCAGTTCAAGCTCTGTCGAAATGGCCAGATCAATCCTCTTCGGATGCCTGGACCAGTGGGATAGTTACAAATCAATTCACCCAACGCAAGCGCGCAGTCAGTACTCCGGACTCCTGTGTATTAGGCTATCTTGGAAAGGCTTAGTTGACAGGTAAATCTTGCTACAGTTATCGTTCGATATAGGAATCGAAAGTCTTCTCATCGACGATCGGTTTTCATAAAAGACTAGGCCGGGGTTACGGAATGTCGACCACCATAACGAGCGAATGCATCAACTGCGGTGCTTGCGAGCCAGAATGTCCAAACACCGCAATATACGGCGGCGGAGTTGAATGGGAGCTCAATGGCCAGGTGAGCCCTGCCATCGCGCAAGATATCTATTACATCGTTCCCTCCAAGTGCACCGAATGCGTCGGTTTTCATGATCACGAAGCATGCGCCGCGGTCTGCCCGGTCGATTGCTGCGTCCCCGACCCCAGCAATCCCGAAACCCAATCTGTGTTGCTGGCCCGCGCGCGGACCCTTCACCCGGACCTGACCATTCCCGATGACGCACCCTCGCGGTTTCTCAAGGAAGGCGGCGCAGAACCCGCCCCGCCGGCCGGGGCCGCCGAGACCAACGGTGCGGCCACGACTGCTGCCCCGGCGCCCAAGCCTGCGCCGGCCGCGCCAGCGCCACCCAAGGCGGCGCCCGCTGCACCGGTGTCGAGTGCAATCGCCGCGCCGATAGCAATGGTAAACCTCCCCAAGGACGTCGGCGCATTGCCGGGACCAATCGGAGAGAAGCACTTCGAGGGTGAACTGAACGAGGACTTCGAGACGGTTCTTGCCACGGTGGACACGGCACCGGTAAAGGGCGCCCCGGGCCCGGTCCGGATCGCTCTTCGCCTGATGGAACCGGTTCTCGGCGCGATGCCGGATTCGACCAAAGCGATGCTCGAAGAGGCGGTCGGCTCGCCGGCGGGCTTTTCCCGCGCACGTTCGACCGCGCTCAACATCATCCTGAACCTGATCCTGTACCCGGCAATTCTAACCGCTGCGGCTTCCGTGCTGCTGGGCGATTCGGTGTTCTCGATTGCCACGCGCGGATGGATTTTCCTGGGTGTGATAGTCGCCATCGTGGAAACGGTATGGCGCCTGCGGGAGGGAATCCTGCACGCCAAGCCGGCGAGCGAAATGATTTATCGCGCCGCGATTTACGGTCTTGCGATCGCCCCGCTCGGAGCGGTCCTGACGCGCGGCGGTGCGAGCGGCCGCAAGGTCGAACGCAAGGTCGCGTTCGATGGCTTCCAGACCAATCTGCATGATGACAAGCTGGAGCGCGATCGCCGCTATGGCACCGTCTACACGGTCAAGGAATACTCCAATGCGTACCTCGTCCGTCTCGAGATGCCACGCAAGCTGCCCGCCTCGTCCCTCAAGCGCCTGTGGAACCTGCCCGACGAAATGCCGGACTACGATTACAACATCGCCCTCGGCGACAACGTCCTGACCATCAACGCAAGCGTACGGGGCGAAGCGCTGCGGCGGCTCTCTTACGTCTCCTCGGCGTTTCCCGCCGACTTCATGACGCGGATCGAATTTGGCAAACAAGTCGCGGCGTTCAAGCATCGCCTTCGTGATAAGGTGATGGAGATCGTGGTGCTCAAGGGCGAGACGGGCGAACTGAAAAACGCTGCCTGACCTGGGTTGCGCCCGTCGCAGGGGCGGACGGCTCACGAGCCGGACTCGGTGGTGTACTCGATGGCGATCCATATTCGGGACGCCGCAACTCGCGACCTTCTTCGAATCGTCGAGATCGAGCAGCTCGCCTTCACAACCCCATGGAGCCTGGGTGCCTTCCGTCGCGAGCTTACCCTCCCGTTTTCGCGCTTGACCGTCGCGGTTTCGGGGGACGACCGCACCGCACCCCCCAATGGCTTCCTCTGTCGATGGTTGGTGGCGGACGAATGCCACGTTCTCAACGTAGCCGTTCATCCCGACCATCGCAGGTTCGGCCTGGGAGCACGTCTGCTGGGCGCCACGATTTCCGAGGCACGGCAAAAGGGTGCCGACGTGGTTACCCTGGAGGTCCGCCGATCGAACCTTGCGGCCCGGCGCCTATATCGAAAATTTGATTTCGAAGAACGCCGTTTGAGAAGACACTATTACGGCCCCGGGGAAGATGCGATTGTGATGGAACTTCGCTTATAGCTGTCAAAAGCGGCCATGGTTTCCAAACGCTGTTTCTCAAATCGGCCTTTCCAAGCTATTTTCACATTCAGGGTTACAAAAGTCGCAGGAGTGTGTCATAATCAATATGCAATCCAGGCATCATCAGAAAGGTAATGAACCCGGACGGTCATTAACCGGACTGAAATCGAACGCCTGTGAAGAGTGCCTCAGTATTCAGCGTGAAAGACTCTCACCTCTCATTCAAAAAAGGCGAAAAGGTTGTTTATCCCGCTCATGGCGTAGCGATTATTGACGACATCCAGATGCGGGTAATCTCGGGTACCGAGCGCAAATTTTACATGCTGCGAATTCTCGGTGCCGAAAAGATGACGATAATGATCCCGACCGAAAACGTGGAGCAGGTAGGTCTGCGCCGGGTTATCGGCAAGGATATGGTCGAAAAAATCTACCGGATTTTGCGCCAGCGCAAGGTCGAGGTGGATACGCAGACTTGGAATCGGCGCTATCGCGAGTACACGGAAAAAATCAAGACCGGTTCCCCGCTCGAAATCGCAAAGGTTCTCCGCGACCTGCTGGTGCTCAAGGGCGACAAGGAGCTGTCGTTTGGCGAGCGCAAGATGCTCGATACTGCTCGCAGCCTGCTGGTCAAAGAGCTCTCCATCGCGAAAGCGCACCCCGAAGAAAAAATTATGGAAGAGCTCAAGACCATTTTCGCCAACTGACCCGAGAAGGTCTATTCGAGATGGACTCCAAAGGGGTCGGCTAATCACCGATCCCTTTTTGTTTGCGCGAGAAGTCCGCGCTAAGAAAGGGGCCGTCATGAAGCGAGCGGGGCGAGGGGCCTGGGTGATAGCGGCCACCTTCCTGGGCACCGTGGTGCTCTCGATGGCCGCGTTTGCGTCGGGAACAGCCGATAAGCGCTGTGATGAACTCATGAGCGACCTGCGCGACGGCCGCTTCAAGCCCGCAACCGCGCATTTCGACCGCGCGGTGAAGGCTGCACTTACGCCGCAACAACTGGGCGCTGTCTGGCAGGGGCTCACCGCCGCCAATGGCAAACTCGTGAGTTGGGGAATCACCCGGCGAAGCTCGCTGAGCGGCCAGGATGTCGTCTTCGCTCCGCTAAAGTTCGAACAAAATTCGGATCTGGCATTGGTCCTGGCGGTCAATTCTCAGACCGGCGAGATTTCCGGGATCCACTTTGTTCCGGATCCTCCGGCCACTTCTCCCCCATACGCCGCCGCCAACAGCTTTCACTCGGTAGACATCCAGGTCGGTGCGGCGCCTTACCTGGTGCCGGGACTGCTGACGATTCCGGCCAACGGCAGGGGTCCGTGGCCCGCGGTCGTCTTGCTGGGGGGATCGGGACCCAACGATATGGACGAGAGCGTGGGGCCCAATCATATCTTCAAGGACATCGCCGAGGGCCTGAGCTCGCGCGGAGTAGCCGTGCTGCGTTACGACAAGCGCACTCATGACTATGCTGCGAAGCTGGATTTGCAGCACATCACGGTTAAAGAAGA
>JAFAHS010000376.1 GCA_019237115.1 Deltaproteobacteria bacterium | reverse complement strand
AAGGCTTTGAAGCGTGGACAGAATCCTGAACAGCATCTGGGGTCACCAAGCGGGTATCCAACCCGGACCCGGAACCCTTTCTCAAAACTCTCTCGCACGGCCAGGGTTTCATGGAATCTCCGTTGGGTTGCAACGCGCTTTAAAGAGCCCACCCGTTGTCGCCGTCACCGAGGTAGGCCGGTCTGATCGTCGCGGCCACGAGCAGGAACTGCTCGACCAGGAACGTGACGTGACCGTGATGATGAGAATCTCCTGTTCAGTGACGCGACGGTGGTTTGAAGTAACGCAGCCATGCTTCCCATACCTCATGCTTCGAATTTGGCAGCCGCGACATCTGGAAGGTCGGGTGAGCCTTGCCTTCATTATTTTGGCTCCCACGGCGACTAATGGTTCGACAGGTTTGGCGTTTCGTCGCAGCATCGTCGTCTACTTCCAGCATCTGCAGATTTATCCGGGCGGGTTCATAGTCGGGCCAGTCGCGGACTATCTCCCAGAATATCCGGGACGCGCCAAGGTCATCTCCCCGGCGGGCGTAAATCACCCCTAACAGGTTGAGCGCTTCCGGCTCTTCAGGGTGCAACCGCAGTGCCGCCCGGGTCTCGCGCGCGGCGTCCGTCAGCGCCCCGCGCCGCTCGTCGACCAAGGCCAGGTTGAAATGTGATTCAAAATGGTCTCCGCTGAGGTCCACCGCTCGTTGCAAGCTGACCGCGGCGCCATCCAGGTCACCCTCCTCGAACTGGGCCAACCCCAAGTTAAGGAAGAGATCCCAGGTTCTTAGCCCCCGTGCCTCAGCACGCTGATATTCACCGATCTCAGCGGTTCTTCGGCCCATCATTCCCTCGGCGAACCCCAAGTGATAGTGCGCAAGTGCGTTGTCCGGCACTCGGTGCAGGACTTCCTCGTGACGAAGAATAGCCTCCGCATAATCTTCGATGCCCAGGAAATAGTCTGCGCGGACATCACAGACCTGTTCTTCAATCGCTCTCGCGATCGCGTTGGGCGCGATCCCCACCGAGAGCAGCAGGGTACAGACCACAACCAGCCGGATCCGCGGCTGCGCGTAGATATCTCTTGCGCTCGGCAACGCGACTCGACGTACACAGCTCTCAAAGATACGTGTGCTACTCGCTGCAGGGGCGAGGCTGAAGCGCGCGAGCGCCCGCAACGCCTCCTTCGCGTGACGGAGTATAGGTCTGCGCTGCGAGAACAGCTGCCTCAGGGCGATACTAACTATGACCCGGTAGGCCCAGGTCGAAAGCCGTGTATTGTCGGCGGAACTGCTGATCGCTCTGACCGCCGGCGCGAGGCCTTGATGAAGTGGTACGGCGGACGGATGTGGGCACATCGGACTCGCTCCTGTTCGGAGGGCATTCGAACCAGCCATCCCGTCTCTAACGATCAAGCAATCCCCATGCTCTACTTTGCGGGCTGAGCTGATGTTCAGTTGATTCACTGACGCTCCGCCGGATGCGCGCATGGCGCTTCGCTAATTTCGGGAAAAACTCGCGAACAAATGCTGGCAGTCGCGAATCGCGCTACGAATCGGGCGGCAGATCGCTCCTGACGCGCCGCGTTCGCCTGGCACGGGTCTGGCAGACATCCCAACAAAGGATGTGTCCGGCCAGAAGGAGAGCGGTGCAAGCAACTCGGAATCGGGACCGAAACTCGTTGGGCGCAATTAAGATTAAGTGAGGCGCCAGTGAGGGGTACAGCCATGATTTTTGAAGAGGCTCCTCTGCAGGGAAACTTAAAGCCAGCCGGCGGCGGACGGTACAGCGGTTGATTCCCGGACCGCAGCAGCGAAAGCCGAGACTGCGAACCCGAAGATCAACGAGAGTCCGTCCGATTGTTTCGAGCCGGACAAAGCTCTCACAAGAGAGGATCGCGGAGTGGTCGGCGGGAACGAACTTTGCCTTTCCTTCCCGCGTTGGACCCTTAATACGGGATCAAAGATGCCAGAGCAGTAGTTCGAACCATGGAGGATTGGTCGTGAGGATAATAACGCTCGAAGATCATTTCGCTACTCGCATGTTTCATGAAAAGTTCCTCGAGGCAATGTGTTAGCGTACGATCTCACCGAGCGCGGAGCCTATCTCGGGCACGACATCCCGGCGGAACTGCTGAACCTCGGAGACAAGCGAATCGCCGCGATGGACGCAAGTGGAATCGACACCCAGGTCGTCTCGCTGACGATGCCCGGCTGTGAAGGTTTCGAGGCCGAGACGGCAATCGCGATGGCCACCGATGCCAACGACCGGCTAGCCGAGGCAATCCAGGCGCATCCCAGTCGACTTGCAGGGCTCGCTTCGCTGCCGACGACGAGCCCCGCTACCGCTGCTAAAGAGCTGGAGCGGGCGGTAACCAAGCTCGGCTTCAAGGGAGCCATGATCAACGGTCACGTTCGCGGCGAGTTTCTCGACAACCAAAAAATACTGGGTAATCTTCGAATGCGCCCAGGCCTTGAAGGTACCAATCTACCTCCACCCGACGATTCCGCATCCCGACATGTTGAAGGCCTACTTCGAAGGATATGGCGAACCCGCCACCCCGGCGTGGGGGTTCGCGATGGACACTTGCACACGTTTCCTCAGGTTGGTCTTCGCTGGGTTGTTCGACGCTTATCCAAATCTCACGATGATCCTGGGCCATCTCGGCGAAGGCTTGCCGTTCTGGATTCACCGGCTCAACGACCACACTCAGTTCGCCGCCAAACGGCGGGGTTTGAAGTAGACTCCCGCGCATTATCTCAGAGAAAATCTGGTCGTCACAACGAGCGGGAACTTCTTCACGCCCGCTTTCCTGTGCACTTTGTTAGCGCTCGGCGCAGATAACATTCTCTTCTCGGTTGACTGGCCGTATGAATCGAATCGCACGGCTGCCGACTGGCTGAACCATCTGCAGCTTACCGATCAAGACAAAGAAAAGATTTGTCACCTTAACGCTGAACGCGTGCTGCGCTTATAGGTTTCTACCTCAACGGCACGCGGTAACGAGCCTCGGAGGCCAATTCCGAGCCGGAACCAGAAATGGCCCCGGTCTTGCCGGACACGATTAACAATGTGACAAATAATTGGGGGCGAGCCATCCGGGTTCGGTTCGGACAGCGAACGGAGGCAGACCTGGCGGCTCTTTGACGGACTGCGACATATGCATGGCCGCTTACATAAGGGAAATTGCCGCTAATAAGGATGAAGACATATGAGCGAAGGACTTCCGGTGGTGCATGTAGCGCGTCATGGCGAAACGGCGTGGAGTCTCTCGGGCCAGCATACGGGTCGTACCGACTTGCCTCTCACCCCAAACGGCGAGCAAAACGCCAGGCAGCTTGGAGCACGGTTGAGGGGACTCAACTTTGTCAAGGTATTTACCAGCCCGTTGCAGCGCGCGGCGCGAACCTGCGAACTGGCGGGTTATGGAGCCGCAGCCGAAGCTGATCCTGATCTGACGGAGTGGGACTACGGTCAATATGGAGGGCTGCGTCTAGGCGAGATCCTTCGACAACGCTCAGACTGGCAACCGTTCCGGGACGGCTTTCCCGGGGGCGAATCGCCAGCACAGGTGGGCGAGCGGGCGGATCGTGTGATCCAACGTGTCCGCGCGGTCGCGGGAGACGTGCTTCTTTTTTCCAGCAAAGATTTCATCCGGGTTCTCGCCGCTCGCTGGCTATCCCTCGGTCCGGAAGCGGGCAGATATTTCATCCTGAGCACGGCGAGCCTGAGCGCGCTTGGTTATGAGGAGAATCTGTCCCAGCCGGTGATCCGACTTTGGAATGACAATCATCATGTGGCCGCGCTCACGTGAGCGAGGATCATACGCTGCCCAAACATTCCGTGGGGGTCCGGCCCGGAGACATAGGTAACACGTCCTTGGGATCGATCCGAACTCGTCAGCGTGGTTTTTCCCTGCTAAGTCTTGCGGCGGCGGTAAGGTGAAGAAACATCAACAGGCCGCTGGAACTGGCAATTCAGAATGTAGTTCTCTACCCGAAAGGGGAGTTGATTGGCATACCGATAGGGACGTCGGCTCCGGTGGGTCAGCCCTGAATACCACATTCCTGGTAGCGCGAAGATCTTGTACCCGGTCTTGCGGGAGATTCCGAACTCCCTGCAGAGCTCCACCAACGACTCGCCGGCCAGGCGCCGAGCTACAAACTGAAGCCTCTCGTCCATCACCGAACACTCCCTCCACGGCAACCCACACCTCCTCCCGAAAAGGCGAGAAAGTGTAACCTATGTGTCCGGTACGTTGTGTCACCTATGTATGGGGTCGCTCATTCCTACGCGCAGAGAGACGGTTGCGTAACATGAGTCGGTGGTTTAAATGCGGTCGACGCGATCATCGATCTACTTTCATCTACACTCACGGGGCTCTGCGCTGCGCAAATCCGGCCAGCAGATGGTGGCGGTAGTGTGAACTCAGCACCGGTCGCTGTCATCGTCATCTGTCGGGCCTTCGATATCTGGTTCGGAGCACATTCCGCCGCCCACGTCACGTCCGCCGAATAGCGCGCCCTCATCACCCGGATCGTCTTCCCGTCTCAGGGCTCCTGCTACCGTCTTCGCGCGTATAGGTGCAGTCTTCTGCCACGCCAGCCAGCGTGAGCTGGTTCTGGAGATCAGAGTCAGCTCTGGCTGGGCCTTTATAGATGCACAGTGCCATCAGTGCGATTGCTACCCACCACCAGACGCGCCAGACTCTTTCGACTGCGCGGTGGATCCCAACGTACACTTCCTCCGCCATCGCCGTGCTCCCTCCGCGGCGTTCTGCCCCTCCTTGTGCGATGCGAGCTCTTGCGGTGGGCACGGCCCGGTCGATGGTTCGGGCGACGGACCCCGTTAGTGATGGGCGCGGCGACCCTTGCTCCCTCCCGGCCTCTGGCGACCTTGGGCCTTTCGGTCTACCGCGCCCACTCCGATCTTTGTACTCTGATTCCGAGATACAAAAGGCCCGACGGTCGAGAAAAGTCCCTCAAGAGCGGTGCATCATGCTGTTGAACCGTGAGGCGGAGAAGTTTTCCGGGAATTTTCCTGCCGCCGCGCGGTTCGGGAGTTTTGCTGAAACGCGCCTGCGCTGGTAGGTGTTGATACTCATGACGTTTGGGCTCGCGATTGGCGTCTATAGTGTCTGTCTAGGTCCGTGTGCTGTCGCGATCACGCGCATGACTCTCACGACAGTCCTGGTGACCGCAGTGACACTCGGTGGCACCTTCATCGCGCAAATCCGATTCGCATTCATTGGAGCAATATTTGTTATTTGCTTCGGCGGTACAGTTGCACAATTCATGAGCACACTTCATCGCGCGCTTACTCCTTGATTGAATTGAGCGAGCAGCATCCGTGCCATCATAGCGCTCTGATTTCTCCGGACAATTGATGGGATGGACCCGGCCCGTTTCCTAATAACGGCCCATCAGTGGCCAGGATGGTAACTTCGACCATCACACACAGGATAACGGGAGGGTCCGAAGATGCAGGTTACAACGATCGGGATCGATGTGGCAAAGAGCGTGTTCCAGCTGCACGTGGTGGACAGCAGAGGACGGGTGGTTTTGCGCAAGCGCCTGGCGCGGGAGAAGCTGCTGGCGCATGTGGCGAACCTGCCGCCATAAGTCCGATCCGAACGACGCCGAAGGAATCTGCGAGGCGGTAAGCCGCCCCTCGATGCGGTTGTTCCGGTCAAGACGGAGGAGCAGCAGGACCTGTTGGCGCTGCACCGAGTACGCGCCCGCCGGATTCGGTACTTGTCGAATTGTATGCGGACCCCCAAAACGGCGAGGCCGCCTTCCGCCGGCCGATGCATAGAGGCGACGCGCTGGTTGGGATTGTGGGGGGCTTCACCTACGGAACCGATCCCACCAGCAAGTACGAAAATCAGGGCGGCCCCGGAATCGTCCAGATTGTCTCTCTGCTCAGACGGAACTCCAGCAACGTGGAAGAAGATGTCTTGTCATTTCTCGATGCGATCGCCTTGAATTGGCTGATCGCAGGGACAGACGCCCACGCGAAAAATTACGCGATCCTTCTCGGCGCCGAGGGAGCAGCGCGGCTCGCTCCACTCTACGACCTTGCGAGCGTCTTGCCGTACCGCTCGATCGACCTAAACAAAGCCAAGCTCGCGATGAAGCTCGGCGGCGAATATAGGCTCCGGAACATTCGTGAGCGAAATTGGCGCAGACTGGCGGCCGATGTACGAATACCTGTTGACGCCCTCGTTGAGCGCGTAAAGTCAATGGCCGCCGCAGTTCCGGAGCATACCGAGGCGATCGAGAAGAAACTTGCGGACGAGGGGCTGTCACACTCGCTAATAGTGGCCTTGGCTCGTAAGCTTCGTGAAAGGGCTAGGCTTTGCCAAGCGGTTTTCGAATAGAGTTGCCGATTCGTAGATTCTGGACGAGCCTGAGAGAAGCGTTTACCGGCAGGCTGATACCCCAGAAGGACCCGGACCGTTGAAACTGCGTTGAAATAGGAGAAGCCATCTTCCAATTGGCGGATCAGGCGTTCGACCCGAGAACTAGAACTTTCCGTATGCCCTCCTTGAAGCTGTCGGCAACCAGGAGACGACGCTCAAGGCTGCGGGCAGGCGCCTCGAACAAGTCCGACCTTGGCGGAGTACTTTAAACAAACCACATCCAAATCGCCACATGCGCCAGCGGTGACGAAGACGCTAGTCGCGCTGAAGGAGAGCTACGCGACCAGGAAGGCGAAAGCCAAGTTCGTCCACACCACCGACGGTGTGGATTTCGAGGTGGAAGACTTGGCGAGCGGCGAAACCGTTGCCTGTTTCTTACTAAGATTTTTCGGACTATGTCGGCTTCTTCCTTCCGCATGTTGGGATTACCACCGTCAGACAAATCTCCGAAAACGCCTTTGACATCATGGCAACAAGCCGCCTGAACCGGCTCTAGATTGCGGTTCTGGAAGACAACCCCAAACTGCGGCTTAGATAAAGAGTGCATCCCAACGAAAAGTGAGAACGGGTGATACAGACTCGCCCGCTCTACACATAACTTTCGACCCGGCAAATCGAACCTCGCAACCGTCGCCTACGAGGTTCCGAACAGCCCATACAGCGTTGGACTAACCGGCACAGGTACATGTAAAGATGGCGCAATCTTCAGGTGAAGAAGCAACCGATTTCCCAGCGTCCTCGTGACTGCACTCTGAAAGTCGGTCCAGGTGAGATGTCGGATCCTCCGAATTTTGAGAGTCCGCCGAATCTTGGTCCGAACTTGAAGTGAGTAATCCGGGTCCATGGGCAAGCGTTCCTCGCCGCCGTGCATACTTCAAATTTGCGCTATGGTGGCGATTCGTTATGTAGCATCTGAAAATTGAGGAGTCCAAGCGAGATGGCAAGGGATGACAACTACAAGTGCACGAACCCGGAATGTGGGTACGAGACCTATGTGACGGAAGCGACCGTTGCAATAGAGAGGGGCGAGGGATGCCCGAGATGCGGTTGGCCACTGAAGAAGAAGGACTAAAGTGCGGAGGTGAACCGTGGCAAGTGCAGATGGTCCGTCAAAAGCTGGACTGGATATCAGCACGAAGGACATCAACGACCTTGGCCGCGAGGATCGATTCAAGGACGAACTGCGAATTCATCTAGCGAAGTCCACACTTGATTCAGGAGCGAAACTCCTCGATCGACTTGCTAGCACCGTCGCGAGCGTATCCGGAACTCTCCTCGCAGCTTACGTCGCTGCGTTGGGGTTCCTGAGGTCAACTTTCGAAAGTTATGGACAGATGATTCCGGTCGCCATACCCGCGGCGATTTGGCTGGTTACCCTGCCTGTCTCTCTCTTCCTTACTCTTCCGCACAAAGAACGATTTGACCTTAAAATATCTAGCAAGATCGCGGACGCAGGAAGCCGAGGTCTCGCTCGACAACTCAGATGGGCGAAGACGGTGTTATTTCTGATGCTGGTCGGTATCGGCTTCGCGATCGGGGTGATCTTGAGCTTTGAGCAAAAGGCTCCAACTAACTGACCCGCGCCGAGAATCGGAGTCCTGCCGGCGGTTCACTTATGAGACTCTGAGAAGGTGTCATGCACGATCGGAGTCTCGGTTATGGACTAGGCGTTAGGAATTAATCCAAATGTTTGAGGGTTGGTTGCGAGTATTCGTATTCCTCAGGATCGCCGTTTATGCGGAAAATCTCGCGGCTAGGCTTTTCGGTTGTTTCTATTGGTTTCGGGACAAGCACAGAGCCGACCGTGTCACATTCGAGGTCTCTGCACGGTGCAAATGTCGTCCGCAACTCCGAGTAGATGGGTCCTTAGTGGCGACTGCAGGGCGTTCACGCACGGAGCCTTACGGGACACAACCGATCACCAGCGCTGTAACCTGCCACGCCCGAACAATTTGCTGAGCACCCTGGGGCCGCTCACCCGCCTTGAGTGAGCGCTGCCATCCGCTCATGACCCGGCATCGGGACAGCAAAGCCGGACCTCGCTAGAAACTCGGCGGCTGGATCATTTCCCTCTAGCGCACTGCCAATGCTGCGAGGTGGCACCGAAGTGCGAGCAACCGCCGCATCAGAGAACCATGTGTGGAATTTCTAAAGGAGTGCGGAGAAACGAGCCGGACCTGGTGGTCGCGGTCGTTCCCAACAGCGGAGACCTTAGGCGACGGCCTTCTGCGTCAATCCCGCCGCTTTCCATGCACGCACGATCACATATGCGAATGTCTTCATCTCGTCCACCTACTCGACTGGGGGCACTTCATTGAGCACCAGCATCCCACTCCAATTCATCGCTCCTGCAGCTTCTTTTTGGCCGACCGGACCCGGTTCGGTTTTTCGGTATTGTTGGGGCCTTTTTGGGCCGTTTTGGGCTTGGCGAAATGCTCCGGCAAATCACCAAAAGTCCCTGATTTTGCTGGAGAATCCAGCACTCTCCCAGTAAGCGAGTCCGAATTCCGAGCGCGGTTCAATTCCCCCCGCCTCCACCATTAAAAAGCCTTGATTTTCCTCGGGTTTTACCTTGCTGCGATCTCTAAGGACGGTTTTAGGGGACGCTCTTCGGGGGGACGTTTGACCCAGAGTCTTCTCGAACAATCGGTTTATCCGCCGTCCGGCGCCAACCCGGAGGCTTGGAATTCAACGTGTGGTCATTGCCAACCTGACCCGGCGGCCCGATGGGGCGTGGCGCAGCCTCGAACCGCTCGAAATCTACCGCTCGCAAAGCTGGGCGACCGCGCTGTACCGATCTCACCTTGCACACGGTCTCGTACAATTAGGCTACGGCACCGAGTCGACTGGGCAGCGCGGCGAATGGGAGCTGGTCGGGTACACCCGCGATCAGATCGTCGAGTTCTCAAACCGCCGCCGGGATATCGAGCGCGAATTGGAACGGCGCGGGTTGAGCGCCGCCGCCGCACAGAACGTCGCTCACAGTAGCCGCCTGGCCAAGGATCATCGCGATGAAGCAGAGCTCAAAGCTGAATGGTGTCAGCGGGCCGCGGCGATCGGTCTTGATTTTGATCGGCTAGCCCAAGTTCGACAGTTCGAGGGGTGGAATCGAGGATCTTCAAAGACTTTTCTCTGAAAGTCGGCACTACATTCTGACGCTCGGCGAGTCGCAAATCGGTGGCGGTCGGAGACGCTCGGGCAGCCTGAGCCCGAGCCGGTCGAGGAGCAGGGCTTGCGCCTGATCAGGTCTGGCCACGCAGCGGATGCGCAATATACGGCTCGGATCTTCCGACAGCGGCAGCACCACGTCCGTGCTCTGGATGCGGCCGAGTTCATCGAGGATGGTGCGCGGGCTATTGCCCAGCCCAGCGCGGCTTTGCCACTGCTCGAGCGTCTTCCACACCACATACGCCAGAAAGCACACCCAGGATATGGGCCTGGACCCGATTCTCTGCGAGCGCTTCGCGATAGTCGGAGGGCATTGACAGCGTAATTCGGGAGAAATCCGGCCCTGCGCTCGGGCGTACGGACTTCGACCGGCACTACCGCGGCCGGCCCGATGAGGATGCCGTCTTCGCGTTCTTACGCGATGGCACTGCCCAGTGATTTTGACGCACGCTCGAAATCGTGGCGCGAGTACTTGCGCGGGCCGCGGGCTTTACCGAGGATTATCCCCGCCAGATCGGCGATCGCGTATTCGAGCCAAAAAGGGCTTTTGATGCCGTGATGCTGGAGACCAACATTTGTATTCACGCAATCAAGCGCAACGAACCTGAAACCGTTCGCTGCCTCGAAAGGACTAGGCTGCGGGATTTCCAGCCGTCGTCGCCGCAGAATTGTGGAGGGGCCTGATAAAGTCGCATCAACGCCAGCGCAACGAGCAGGCTTGAAAATGGTTTTTTGGTCTTCGTCGACGTTGTCCATTGCCGCAGCGAAGCGCCCGCCGGTTTACGGTAAAATCCGGGCCGTGCTGGAAGCCAAGGGCCCACCGATCGGGGTGATGGACTTGCTCACTGCGGTGGTGCATACCATTCATGCGCGCGCGGCTGGGAACTCGGAATCGCGACGAATTTGCTGGAGTCGAAGGTCTGCGAATTGTGGCCGTGATCTATCAGCCGGAGGGTTAAGCCGCTGATGACAAGGGGGGCGCGATTTTCTCGAGGCTAGTTCGTTCGGCGGCAATGCCAAAAATCATTTCTATAATCGCCGCTCCGAGCATCAGCGCCGAGGCAATGATATAACCGGCAAACAGATCAAGCCTGGAACCCGTATCGATAAGACGGCCGAATAACCACGGGGCCACGACACCGCCCACCGCAGTGCCGGCTGAATAGAAAATCGCAATCGCAAGCGCACGCATCTCCAGCGGGAAAATCTCGCTCACGGTGAGGTATGCCGAACTACCCGCCGGCGAAGCGAAAAAGAACATGACAGTCCAGAGGACCGTCTGACTAGTGGCCGTCAAGGCGTCGCGCCAAAACCAATATCCGCTGAGCGCCAGGAGCAAACCCGCGATCGTAAAAGTCGCAGCAATCATCTGGCGACGGCCGATGGTATCGAAGAAGTGTCCCAGCACTAGTGAACCAAGGAAGTTACCGAATGCGAACGGCAAGAGGTAGAGTCCGGTGCGGTTGGCCGGAACTCCATAGTAGCGCGCTAGCACAAGTGCATATGTAAAAAGCATCGCGTTGTAAACGAAGGCCTGCGCGATCATCAGTGAAAGTCCAAGCAGGGAACGACTGCGCATCGTGCTTACGATTGGCGTTAGGATCGCGATCACGCCGAACCGATGGCGCTCGTGAATCCTGATCTTTGAGTCTTGCGGCGGTGATTCTAGCGATTGCCGGCTTTCCTGAGCGACCGTCTGTTCAACGTGACGCACCGTCTTTTCCGCTGCATCCAGCTGCCCGTGAGTCATCAACCAGCGCGGGCTTTCCGGAATGAACCTGCGCGAGTACAGGATTACGATTCCGATGATCGCGCCTGCGCCGAATCCGACGCGCCATCCGATCTGCAGAGGCAGAATCCGCGGATTAAGAATAATCAATGTCGATGCCGCACCCGCAGCCGCTCCTAGCCAGTAGCTGCCATTTACGATCAGGTCAACTTTTCCTCGCAAACGAGCGGGAATAAGTTCATCGATGGCGGAATTGACGGCTGAGTACTCCCCGCCAATACCAGTTCCGGTAATGAACCGAAAAAGCGCAAAGTTCCAGAGGCTCCAGGAAAACGCGGTAAGACCTACGCCCAACAAATAGATGGCCAAGCTGATGAAGAAGAATGTTCGGCGTCCGTATCTATCCGTCAGATGTCCGAAGACCAGTGAGCCGAGAACCGCGCCCGCAAGGTAACAGGAACTGATCGCTCCAATTTGAGCGCCAGAAAAATGCAGAACGTCGGGCCGCTGAAGAACCGCGCTGATTGCTCCCATCAGCGTGACCTCCAGTCCGTCAAGCACCCACGTAATGCCCAGCCCGATGACCAGCAGCCAATGAAACTTACTCCACGGAAGTCGATCAAGACGGGCTGGAATCAAAGTTTCAAATGTTTCCCCGCTGCTGAACGAAGTTGCCACTCGACCTCCTACCATGCGCGGAACCGGTTTACGCATTCGTCGTGCCAATGTTCGACGTGAGTTCTCATCGCAGATTCGCGAGGGTTGCATAATAATGATCGAGACTGAGTAGATCTTGCCGACCGCCGCTCAGCATTCACATGCAGGTGGAAGGCAGTTGGATTGGTGGCAGGTCACTGAGTTTTGAATCGGCGAGTTTTGAAATTATGGGACGTTCAGGGCCAAGCCCATTGCTGCGGAGCCTAGGCGGGGCCTGAGGCGGTGGAAAAGTACAACCCTTAGGGAATCCGCCCTGCAAGCCCAGTCTGGTAGCTGCCTTTAAGAACAGCCCGCTCGGACTTGCGACGCAGACCGAACTGCCCGTTTCATAGATTCGCTTCGTAATCTCGAGGCCCCTTGTCAACGCAGTGCGTGATGCTTATCCAAAACAGTAGGAGGGACCCAGTCCGGGCCCAGAACAGGAGTTGCCGACCTTCACATCGGCCCGTCGGGGGGCCGGGAGCTCCTCGCCCAAACGGCCGGGTTCGCGATTCGCAACCAAGGAGGTGTCGCATCATGGCATTGTTGAGATTTGAGTCCGGCCTCGATCCACTTAGCGCCTTGCTGGGATTGCAGGAAGAACTGGACCGGTTCATGCGCAATCCGGCCTTTGCGATGGGGCCGTCGGGCTCCGGAGCTTACCCGCCGGTCAATATTTTCGACTCGGCGGATGGGGCCCTAATCGTCGCCGAGATCCCAGGCTTGGACGCAGCGAAGCTCACCGTAACCGGCACAGGCCACACGCTGGCGATCGGCGGCGAACGGCAGTTTGAGCCCGATGGCAAGGGCTTGGGTTACCATCGCCGCGAACTCAACGAGGGTAAGTTCTCCCGCTCTATCCAGTTGCCAGAGGAATACGAGGCTGGGAGGGCGGAGGCACGCTACGAAGCGGGGCTTCTTGTCGTTCGCGTGCCTAGAACCGAGCAGGCCAAGGCCAGGCAAATCACAGTGCAGACCGCATGAAGGAGGTGAAGGGATCATGGCAGACCAGGAGACCAGGGAAATCGCGACCAAGGAGAAGCAACAGCTTGCCAAACCTCAGGAGCAGACCCGCCCCGGGCGCTATTACGTGCCTGACGTGAACATTTATGAGTTTGACGATTCGCTGAAGCTCTGGGCGGATATGCCGGGTGTCAAGGAGAAAGATGTCAGCGTCACGCTCAAGGATGGGGTACTGACAATCGTCGGCCAGGTCGCAACTGACATGTATGCTGGCCTGCGGCCGATGTACACCGAGTACAACGTCGGCAATTACCATCGCGAGTTCGCTTTGAACGAGGACATCGACGAGTCGAAAATCCGGGCAACGCTTAAAAATGGCGTGCTGGAACTCGAGTTACCCAAGAAAGAGAAGGCGAAGCCGCGGCAGATTCAAGTTCGCACTGCCTGAACGCGCAAACGTCCTCTTGCGGGTTGGACCGTCATGCCTAAGCGAGACCTGTATCGTATTCTGGGCGTTTCAGCTCAAGCGGCGCCGGGTGACATCAAGCGGGCGTATCGCCGGATCGCTTTTAACGTTCATCCGGATGTGGGCAAGCGTCCGGATGAGGAACGCTTTCGAGAAGTTCACGAAGCCTACGAAATTCTAAGCGATCCGGACCGGCGCCGCTCCTACGATGTCGAGACCCCCATCCGTCGCCGCCCTCTGGCAGCGGAGCCACTTCGATCGCGAGCGCCGGTGACGGTGCTCGACGACTTTCTCACGTTACGGCCTTCGATCGAGGAGCTGCTCGATCAGATAAGCCAGAATTTTTTCGGTTACAGAGAAAAGAGCGGCGGGCAGCTTCGCCGGCTCGGGATGGAGGCAGTACTGGATACCGAGGAGGCCCGGTTCGGTTGTCGCGTCCCATTCCGGGTACCTTGTTACGCTCGGTGTCGAGCGTGCGGTGGTACGGGTGAATGGTGGGGCCTCTGCGCAGACTGCTACGGTCGGGGAATCATCCAAAGCACGCGCGAGCTCACTCTCGAATTTCCTCCCGGCACCAGGGATGGTGAGAGGTTTGAACTCGGCCTTGAAAGCGTTGGCATAAGTAACCTGTTGCTGGAGGTGCGTGTGAGTGTCGTTTGAAACGCCAAGGCGCCAATCCCTGCTCTGCAGAGGTGCCCAGAACTGGAACGAGGGTAAAATCGATCCGTTCAGCGAGTTGCGGCATCCGCGACGCAGCCTTGGAGTCCATAAGGAACATTCAGAATTCGTGCTCGAGCTTTATGCCGTTTCAAGATCCCCCACTGTTACGTCAGGGGCCGCCCCCTCGGCTATTGCGCTGCGCGGTCGGTTTCCGTTCCGGAAAGTTAGTGTACGGCGCTCGGCCAGGACTTGACCGTAGAGTCGCTCGTAGTTCGCTGCCATCACGTCGACGGTGAAGCGGGCTTCGAACTCCTTGCGACACTTCTCTCGTGAGATCGTTGGCGCTGCTTGTACGGCGTGCACAAGATCATCCACGCTGGAAGCCATGAACCCTGTCACTCCGTTCCGCAGCACCTCAGGAACAGATCCGCAAGGCCGGGCGATCACAGGTGTGCCGCAAGCCAAGGCTTCAATCATGACCAGACCAAACGGTTCCGGCCAATCGACGGGAAAGATAAGCGCCATCGCGTTGCCGAGAAATTCGCTCTTATCCCGCTCGCCGATCTCACCAATGAACTCGACGCCAGCCGCTCCGAGCAGCGGACGGATGATGCTCTCGAAATACCGCTTATCCGCAACATCGACTTTGGCCGCGATTTTGAGTGGGATTGCCGCGCGGCGAGCGACTTCGATGGCCAGGTCGGGTCGCTTCTCCGGAGAGATGCGGCCCAAGAACGCGAGGTACTTACCTGGAGCCGGACGGAACTTGAGTTGATTGGGAGGCAAGCCGTGATGCACGGTGCCCACCCAATTCAATTCTGGGAGAGGTTCCCGCTGGGCCTCGCTGATCGATACCACGGCGGCATCTGCGTAGTATCGATAGATATCAAGGAGCTCGTGGACATCGAGACGGCCGTGCAAGGTTGTTATGACTGGAGTGTTGACCATCCGGGCGAAGGGAAAGCTCCAATAGTCGAGATGGCAGTGAATCACATCGAAGCGATCTGCATTATCAAAGACTTCACTGAGCAATGGGAGATGTAGACTGGTTCCCCAAGAGACCAGCCCGCCGCCACGAAGCGCCGATGGATAGGTAGTCTCAATCTTTGCGGCGACAGTCGAATCGCCCGATGCGAACAGGGTTACGTCGTGTCCCCGTCGGACAAGTTCTTCGGTCAGATAAGCAACGACACGTTCGGTACCGCCGTAGAGTTTGGGAGGAACACTTTCGTAGAGAGGAGCCACCTGCGCAATTCGCAGGCGTTTCCGAAAAGCCGGTGCTAGCATTTTCGTAAATCTTACATTCTACTTCCGCCTTATAGTGCGGTCGTTCTATAAGCGGGACACAAGCGCACACAAACCCCCACCAGTTTCTCAGCTGTGAAAGGCGATGCGCAACGCGCGCCGCTTCGCTATTGCTCAGGCCCTAGTCGCGTACCCAGACATCGCGACCGTGCGACCATAAGACGCACAGGTTAATCGCTCGGTTAGCTCGAGCCCTGCCCGCGCTTGTGGCGAGAAAAGCGCCACACCTTGGAGAGGCTCGCCGGTCGGTCGTCGCCGAGACCGAAGACTCGTCTCAGAACCTGACCGGCACGCTGGATTGCCGAACGAAGGCGTTCCAGACCATGTATGGGAGACCAACCATGAAGATCGTTGGCCACAGAAGGCTCACCTCCTTGCGCTGGACTCATCGATTTTACGAATAATCATTGATCCAAATCGTGCAAGAGAAGGCGCCCCTGACCACGCGTACTTCCCGTTGAAGGAAGAGAAGGCTCGCAAAGCGGCTGATCGCGTCTACTTTGTTCTTTGAGCGGAATATCGGATTCGTTATGCTGCTCAAATTGGACTTGCTCTCTAATCGGCACGATGCCTGGCCAATAGTGATTTTAAGCTGGCTTTTTTGGATACTCCTGATTCTAATTTTGCTTCTGGTATCGCTATCTGAATAGATCCGCGCGGTCCATTCGCGCGGGCGTATGTCCGACGAGAATACCCAACAGGCTTGGAACGTTTATCTGGGCGAAGTGTTCGCGAACGGTGAACCTCCGGCTTGCTTGGGAGTCCCACTAATATTCGCAGTAGGGCGTTTTTGGCGCTTTTTGAGCACGAACTGCATGCTCGGACGCGCGTCGGCGGGCAGGCGGCAGCTTTAGATGATTGGGCGCGTTGCAGGTGGGACACTAAAATCCAGGCTCTTGCCATCACCTGCGCCCGCGAGTGTTTTGTCTTCGTCTTACAGCTGGGTCGTTCATAAGCGCACGGTATCTCCGGGGATAGGCTCATCGAAGTTTTCGAAGGCCGTCTGCAAATACTAAATCCGCCTACCCGACCCCGAGGTACGAAGTGCAGTCGATTCCCCTTTGCTCTGTAGGATTTGGCGCAAGCAAGCTTGGCGCCCTGACTGAGATGAGGAATGCTGACAACCGGCAAAAATTTTTGTTTCCCCCTTGACAGGATCATGAACCGTGCACATGAAAACGATCAGACCGATCGGGTTAGCTGTGGCGGTGGCCATGCCAAGGCCGGGAGAAAGCTGCGGCTACCCATCCGCGGCTTTTTTATCTTTTCGAAGGACGCTTATGGAGGTCTAAAGGTGAAGATCAAGCCACTGGGCGATCACATCCTGGTCAAGCGAATTGCCGAAGAAGAAAAAACCAAGGGCGGAATCATTATCCCGGACACGGCCAAAGAAAAGCCTCAGGAGGGTCGAGTTATGGCCGTCGGGCCCGGAAAGACCTTGGATGACGGCAAGGTGATGCCACCCGAAGTGAAGGCCGGAGACAAAATCCTGTTTGGCAAATACTCTGGAAGCGACATCAAGCTTGAAGGCGAGGAGCATTTGATTATTCGCGAAGACGACATTCTAGGGGTAATCGAGGGATAAGTATCGGCTTTCGTGAACTAGTTAAGGAGGCTTAAGCCAATCATGGCAGCGAAGATGGTGAAGTTTGCTGAAGAGGCACGTGAAAAGGTTCTTCACGGCGTCAATGTCCTTGCCGATGCCGTTACGGTAACGCTCGGCCCAAAGGGTCGAAATGTCGTTTTGGAGAAGAGTTTCGGCGCACCCACCGTGACTAAAGACGGCGTCACGGTAGCCAAGGAAATTGAACTGGAGGACAAGTTCGAAAACATGGGTGCCCAGATGGTCAAGGAGGTAGCCTCCAAGACCTCGGATGTTGCCGGAGACGGTACCACTACGGCGACCGTGCTCGGCCGCGCAATTTATACCGAGGGCATGAAAATGGTCGCCGCCGGGCATGATCCCATGACGCTCAAGCGCGGCATTGAGAGGGCCGTGGAAGCCGTGGTCGGTGAGCTGAAGAACCTTTCCAAGCAGACCAAGGACCGCAAGGAGATCGCCCAGGTAGGTACCGTCTCTGCTAACAACGACTCGACCATCGGAGAAATCATCGCCGAGGCGATGGAGAAGGTGGGCAAGGAAGGGGTCATTACGGTTGAGGAAGCGAAGAGCCTTGAGACGCAGCTCGAAGTCGTCGAAGGGATGCAGTTCGATCGCGGCTACCTCTCGCCGTACTTCGTCACCGATCCGGACCGAATGGAGGCCAGGCTTGAGGACGCTTACATCCTCATTCATGAAAAGAAAATTTCCGCGATGAAGGACCTGTTACCGGTTCTCGAATCCCAAGCGAAGACCGGTAAGCCACTCCTGATTGTTGCCGAGGATATCGAGGGTGAGGCCTTGGCAACTCTGGTCGTCAACAAAATCCGCGGCACCCTGCAGTGCGTCGCGGTCAAGGCTCCGGGCTTCGGAGATCGACGCAAAGCGATGCTCGAGGATATTGCAGTCCTGACCGGCGGTAGGTGCATCGCTGAAGAGCTGGGAATCAAACTAGAGAATGTGACGCTCCGCGATCTTGGCCGGGCGAAACAGATTATCGTCGACAAGGACAACACGACCGTCATCGACGGTGCCGGTAAAAAATCCGACATAGATGGCCGCATAAAGCAGATAAGGGCGCAAATCGAGGAGACCACCTCAGACTACGATCGCGAAAAGCTCCAAGAGCGGCTGGCCAAGATGGTCGGAGGGGTCGCCGTAATTCGGGTTGGTGCGGCCACCGAAGTCGAAATGAAAGAGAAGAAGGCCCGGGTTGAAGATGCGTTGCACGCGACGCGCGCCGCCGTCGAAGAGGGAGTGGTACCGGGCGGAGGCGTTGCGCTGGTCCGTGCATCGTTAGCGCTCGAAAACCTACGCGCTAGCGAAGAGGAGAAGTTCGGAATCAACATCGTACGCAAGGCCATTGCCGAGCCGGCCCGCTGGATCGCCGAGAACGCCGGCTATGAAGGGTCGGTGGTGCTCGACAAGATCAGGAGCAACAAGGGCGCATATGGCTTTAACGCGGCAAGTGAGGAGTTCGAAGACCTGATGAAGGCGGGAATCGTGGACCCGACCAAGGTTGTGCGTAGTGCTCTGCAAAACGCCGCCTCAGTCGCCAGCCTCCTGCTTACTACGGAATGTGTGGTCGCGGAGAAGCCAGAAAAAAAGCCCGCACCGGCGGCGGCGCCTCCGATGGATTACTGAGTCAGTAGGTAATGGTGTCGTTTGGAAGACCAGTAAGATTCGTGACTTGGGATGCGTGCGAGTTATTATGGGTTAGCCAGTCGTAATCAATTCATTGACGCATGAAGGGTTTGCGGATCCGCGCGCTTTCTGCAACGGGCCGGCGAGATCTATTTCTTTTTTGCCGGCTGACGGTTCCGCCAGAGCGCGCGGTCCGCGCCAGTTTGTCAAGGACGGAGAAAGGTCCGGGACGCACGACGAAGGCTACACTCGGCTTGGACTATTGAAATACCACGGGATCCTCCGCTTGCTTCGTTTGCGGGTCAAACCATGCGCCCGACCGAAGCCGGTGAAGTATGCGACGTTCCGACGGACAACTAGTCAGCTATAGCCGGTCCGAACGTTCGGTTTGATAACAGCACGGAAAAGAAGCATGTCAAGTGTAAAGCAAGCTCACCATCTTGGAACAATTCGATTGGCCCAGGTGCCGATGCCGGCAGGCTGTCTGAATTTATCAGGGTCAACACCGACAACATTCTTCGCGAGTGAGAAGGTTTTGCCAGAAAGCTTACGGGTGAGATTCCGCTGCCCAGATGGCTTTTGCGCGACCACGCCGCGTCAATCCTAGACCGGATCGCCACGACCCTGGAACCGCCCCGCCCAATAGAGCCGATACGGCCTGATCGTGAGCCGTCCTCCGATCCAGCCAAGTATCTCACTCCAGCTCATGTAGATCTGCGAATCGAGTCGGGATTTGATCTTCTCCAGATAATGGCCGAATACTTTGCGTTGCGCTCTTTTGTTGTGCGCCAATGGCGCTATATGGAGCCTTGTAGTTTCGCCAATGGTGAGGACGAAATCGCCAGATTTGCCGAAATAATCGATAATTATGTCGCGGTCGCGGTCTCCTATTACAAGGAACGAGAAACCCATTACCGTGATCGCTTTCTCGGGATTCTGGGCCACGACCTGCGCAACCCGATAAGCGCGATCTTGTTTAGTGCCACCTCACTGGCCAGTCGGACATCCGATGACGACCAGAGATGGCAATTTGCCAGCGGGTGCCACCATGCGGATTGGATGATTGCTTCCTGCCTGGGCTATGACGGTGAAGTGCAAGCTATGAACGACGACGGTGCACCGGTAACCCGAGTTTGCTTCCTATCCCCCGGCGACTGTCAGATCATCGATACCTGGAACACTATTGGACTGCGCGGCACAGGCAGTAACGACTTCAGTGCGACGGATGTATTCGTTCCGGAGGCGCGTTCCTTCAATTATCAATTACTCAAGCCGCTGCGACGTGACCCACTTTATTCGTTTCCGGGATTTATCCCTGGAAAATTCGGCGCAGTTCCACTCGGCGTCGCCCGTGCCGCGCTTGATGCCACTATCGAATTGGTGCGTCGCTCGTCCGCCCGATCGGTTGTAAAAGGGAATAAATTCATCGCGAGCCATCCGCTGAGAGAAGAAAGCCATATGCAGACCGGCATCGCACAAGCGGAGGCAATGATCGGCTCGGCCAAAAGCTATTTGTACGATCAGACCGACCGGGTGTGGCAGCTACTGCTGAGCGGTCAGAGGCCGACGCCTGTGGATACGGGGCGCCACAGTATCGCTTACATTAACGCATACCGGACCTGCCGCGAGGCGGTTGACCAACTCTACTGTCTTGCAGGGGCTTCGGTGATCTTCGCATCCAGTCCGCTGGATCGTTTGCTGCGCGATATGCGCACCATGGCGCAGCATGTTCTGGCGGGGCCGGCGAGCTTCGAAATCGCAGGCCGGATGCTGCTAGTGCTCCGACCCACGCATAGGGATCGAGAGGTGACTTGCAGAGGGTCGATGTATCTGATCAAACAGAAGACGTGGAGCGGAGGAAGCGGAGGCAAGGGAAGTCTCCGGGATTGCAGCTGACGGCGACGGAGCGCCAAACGCTGCGCGCAGCGCGCGGCGGCGGGCGGCGGTTAAGTGAACGGCGCTGGCGGCGAATACGGATCCTGGAGCTATTGGACCGGGGGTGGAACCTGAGCCAGACCGCAGAGGCGGTGGGCACCTATCCGCGCGAGGTGCGCCGGGTCGGCTGGCGGTATCTGGAGTTGGGTTTGGAGGGGGCGCTGACCGATGACCCGCGACCCAAGCCGCCCAAGATGCTGGATGCCAGCCAGCAGGCTGCGATCGTGGCGATGGTGTGTGGCCCACCGCCACCCGGACACGCGCGCTGGACCATCGTGCTGACGGCGCAGGAAGCCCAGCGCCGCGGGGTGGTCGGCACGGTCGGGCGGGAGACCATCCATCGTCTGTTTGTAAACCACGCGCTGAAGCCGTGGCGGGAAAAAAATGTGGTGCGTGCCGACGCTGGACCAAGAGTACCTGGAGCGGATGGAGAAGGTGCTGGATGTGCTGAACCGACCGTTGGATAACCATGCGCCGGTGTTGGCGCTGGACGAGCGGCCGGTGCAGTTGGTGGACTCGCTGCGGCCGGCTACCGCGATGGCGCCCGGCCGGCCCGCGCGCCGCGACTACGAGTACGCGCGCTGCGGCACGGCCAATGTATTCTGCGTAGTCGAGCCCAAAACCGGTCGCCATCAGACCCACGCCACGAAAAATCGTACCGCGACCCAATTTGCCCGAGCGCTCAAACGGATCACGCGGAGTTACCCCGCGGCGCGCACCATTCATCTGGTGCTGGATAATCTCAACACCCATCGGGAAAAGTCGCTCATCGCCACCTTCGGTGCGCAAGCCGGACACCGGCTATGGCGGCGATTCACGGTGCACTACACCCCCAAGCACGGTAGTTGGCTTAATCCGGCCGAACTGGAAACCAGCCTGTGGTCGCGGCAATGCCTGGGGCGCCAGCGGGTGGCGTCGCTCGCGGAACTCCGCGAGCGCACCAGTGCCTGGAACCGCTGGGTGAATCGCCTCAAACTTAAAATCGACTGGCGTTTCTCCACCGCTGACGCTCGGCGCGTATTCCACTACCAACGAATCGCTACCCATGAGTCGAAGCACTAGGGGCTGATGGGGTTCGGATGTTTCTCTGAGCGTAGATTCGCTGCTCGGGCTAGACCGATCATTTAAGGGGCTTTCAAATGGAGACCGCGCACGTCGCACGGCTCGGACATGTGGGATTGCACGTTCAGGACCTGGAGAAGCAGAAAACATTTTATCGTGACATCATTGGCCTGATCGTCACCGACGAGGATCCGGAACGTAGCATGGTTTTCATGAGTTCACGCCCCGACGAAGAACACCACGAGCTACTGCTCTGCCGCGGCCGCAATGTCGGCAGCGAGGCAAGGCTCGTCCAACAGATCTCGTTCCGCTGCGACAGTCTCGACGACATTCTCGGCTAAGTGCTGATAGCGACTGTCGTGATCGCTCACCGGGTGCAGGGAATCCCGGCCTGCCTTCCCCGCGATAGGTTCCCCAGAAGTCCATGGAATGGGAACTCTGTCACCTTCAACGAGAATATCCTCGACCGTCGCCTGCAAATCCGGAACTGTCTTTCGGGCGCTGTGATCATTTCCCGCGCACCTTCAAGACCGTGCACGAAAGTGACGATTCGCCGCTCGATCCGCGAATAGGCCGCGAACTTTAACTGTCTGATGGAAACCGGTGAATTCTGTAATACTCAGCGCGAAGCCTCCTCGAATTGATCGGAGGTCAAGTTAACGGCGATACCGCCGCTCTCTACTGATGTCGTCTCGGGTCACTTTCGAGTATCTGCGGAGAGATACATGTCTAATGTCCGATGAAAGTGACGAATCTGACTCTCCTGATAGCGTGCCAACACCGACTGCGGTTTCCTCGTCGCGCGTAAACCCTTCTGCACGTAAGCCATATTTCCAAGATCCTGATTCAGGAAAGAGCTCATTGCGGGGCCCAGCTCGTGAGCGTCCAGGAGCGTCTCTCCCGGCTTGAGAAGTCGAAACGCAGCGGGGTCCGGAGTCGAGGAATTTTTTGGTGTGGGAAGAAGAACATAAATCTCCCACAAACACAGCTCCGGATCTGAATTCCAGGGGCGATACCGGTAGAACAAAGTGGTGTTCAAAAAATATCCGCCCTGAATATAAAAGTTCGGAAAGATCGAATAGATTATGAGGTCGAGCATTTCGCTATCGGAGACAGACGAAAAGTCGCGCCCGTAGGTGCTACTCATTTGTTTGCGCAGTATCTCAGCCGCCATTTGGCGAGCAGTTTTGTCTGCGGGAAGCTCTATCCCTTTTCCTGGCCCTGTTCCCCTTGCTTGCGGCGGGAACATTGAGTCGATAATCTCTTGTTCACTGGTGGAATCAGCGACAAAGGGACTTGGGACGCCCAGAGGCGAGATCAGCCGGCTGTAGTGGGGCCGATTCTTGACCGCATCGTACTGGGCATTGATGTCGGCCATATAGGAAAGCGCCTGACGGTGGGTAGCAACCACGTGCATGGCTTCCATGCCGGCTTCCACCGCGACCTTCCAGTTCGCGTTCACCAGGATACCGACGTGTGCGGCGATGTAACGATCCTCAAAATGCCAGCTGCGGAAGTGGTTTGGGATCTCCCCTAAATATTCTTCCAAAGACATTGCGTTCGGATCCAAGTTTATGAAGACAAACCCGGCCCATAGTCCGACCCGCGCTTCGGGCAGAGCCATTTCTTCTTCTTTTAGATTCGGAAAATCCCAGCGACACGGGATTGAGCTGAGAGCGCCATCAAGACTCCAGGCAAAGCCATGGAACTTACATCTCAAGTTTGGAACGTTTCCGCCTGTTTCACGCAGGATTCTTCCGCGATGGAGGCAGACGTTGTGGAACGCTTTGATCTGATCAGGTTTTGCTCGGACGACAATCAGACTGTTGTCCATGATCTCGAAGATCACGTGGTCGCCAACCTTGGGAATTTCTTCGGCCCGGCACACCATCTGCCACGTCCGAGGCCACATACGCTCTCCCTCGAGCCGAAAAAACTCTGGTGAGATATATCGGTCACGATGGATACCTGAGGAAAAATCATCGCCCAGGTAGTCATTGCCAAACTCAGCGAGTGCTGGAGGCACGGGCCGCTCATCATTGCTCAAAATCTCCCGAACCGCCGGGCCTGGACTTCCTTGCAGATTGCGTCCCGATTTAGGGAAGGTGCTTTTGGCCGAAGGATCTGTGCTCATAGCAAGACTCCTCATCGTCCCAGATCAGAAATTGGAGCATAGTCGGTCCACCAGAAACTGGCCAGGAACCGGCTGGCTAGCGCCGCGCGAAGCCTTATTCCGCAGGCTCGGCGTCAAACTGAACTCGATGGTGAAACAAGAAGAGCGCTCGATCCAAGGCTTTGGAGCCGAATCGGACCCGGTGGTTGAAAAAGGTTCAGGCTGAATCGCTCAACTCTATGAGCAGCGCCTTGGCGTCCTTCAGGTCTGCGGTGTCGAAGCCCTCCGTGAACCAGGTGTCAGATTTCGGCGAGCTTTGAACGCTCTTCGGCGCGGCTGCTAGTCCGGCAAACAGACGGGCCAGACCGACAGTCGCACGCAACTCCCACCCCTTCGCCTCCTGAGTTCGCGCAAATTTCGATCGCAGCCCGAAGACAGCTCTCTTAGTTTCGACTTGGGCGGGAACTAGGAGCACTTCGCCTTTGATTCGGAGAATCTCGGGCTAGTCAACGAACACCCCGATGCGATCGACCTCCCCAAAGATCCGTTCTAGCATCGTGAGCGCTCGATCGGCTCTGGCTCCCGCGCTGCTTTTCCAGTCCCCGGAATTGGCACTGGCAGCGCGAAAGAGGTGACCGCGAGATCTCGCCGGCGGCTGATTTGTCGACAGTTCGGCCACGGCGCCCGACGGGTTGACAAAGTAGACTAATAATCATAGTTTTAAGCCTATGAGAAATAGTTTCCTCCTGGCCCTTGTGATCACCGCGTGCATCTTTGCCCTCCCTTTTACCCTTGCGGCGACTGGCGCCGCAGCTCAAAGTGCGCAGGCCGCCCTTTCCACACACCCAGAAACGCAGTTTCTCGATCTGGCCGAGCGGCGCATCGCTTATGACGACACCGGTGGCTCCGGCCCGATTGTTATTTGCGTACCGGGGCTCGGCGACCTGCGTCAGCAGTATCGCGACATCAAGCCGCTGCTGGCGCGCGACGGCTTTCGCGTCATAACGATGGACTTGCGCGGGATGGGCGAATCGAGCGTCGACTGGCCCACATATACTCCCGCCAACGTAGGCAGCGATATGGTCGCTCTCATTCGTCAACTGAATGTGCCGCGCGTATACATACTCGGCAACTCGATGGCGGGCGGCTCCGCCGTGTGGGCTGCAGTCGAAGTTCCAGAGCGCGTCGCCGGATTGGTGCTAATCGATCCATTCGTTGGTCAGGAGCAATCGCCGTCGCTCGCGATGCGGACGGCGATGCACGGCCTTTTCCAGCGCCCGTGGGGTCCTGGGGTTTGGCGCATGTACTACAAATCGCTTTACAAGAGCGCACCGCCCGCGGATCTGAGCGAGTATGCTAACAAGCTCGAGGCGAATCTCAAGGAACGCGGACGCTTCGAGGCGCTTAAGGGGATGCTATGGGCGAGCCAGGCACCATGCGCGGCGCGGATCGGGCAGGTGCGCGCGCCGGTTCTGATCATAGTGGGCTCGGATGACCCTGATTTCGATGATCCTCGGGCACAAGCAAAGTCGGTTGCTCAGCAGCTGCACGGCAAGGTCTTCATTGTCCAAGGTGCGGGGCATTATCCTCACGTCGAGTATCCGCAGATAGTTGCCAATGAAATCGACGGCTTTTTCCAGAGAGCGCGCTAGCGGCGCCCGCGCTGGGCTTACCCGCGAGTCCGTGATAGCGGCAGCGGCCGAGATCGCCGACCGCGAAGGACTGGATGCGCTCACGCTTGCCAGCCTCGCCACAAAGCTGGGCGTCAGGCCTCCGTCTCTGTTCAACCACGTGGCTGGAATGCCGGCGCTCAGGAGCGAATTGCGCACCTTGGCGCTCCGCGAGCTGGCCGAAGCGCTTGGCGCCGCAGCGATTGGAAAGTCACGCGGCGCTGCGGTGCACGCTCTTGCGGACGCATATCGCAACTTCGTCCGCAACCATCCGGGAATCTACGCCCTGACCCTAAAAGCAACTGTCGAGGGCGCGGCAGCATCGGACGCGGTCGGAGAGAGAATTGTCTCCATCTGCGCTTCCGTTCTTGGCGGATACTCGCTAGGCAAGCGGGAGACGATTCACGCGATTCGCGCAATGCGCAGCCTTGTGCACGGCTTCGCCACACTGGAAGCCGGCAGAGGCTTCGAGATGCCGGTGGCGATCGACGCCAGCTTCGCCTGGATGGTGGAAGCGTTCATCGCCGGTCTGGAGCGAATCACTGCTTGAACAAGCAGCGTTCCGGATAGTCGCGATAAAGTTACCGATCGATCATCATTTATTTTTTGGCGTGAGACCGATGGCTCTTATCTCAATTCAGCCACTCGGAAGACTCCGTTGGCGAGTCAGCCGTTCGCGATACTGTGACAACGGCGCGGCTGTTAATGGTTGAGTCATGTTAATGCGCAACAAACCGGCCGCGATCCGTCGCAGCCGATCAAAGTTTCTTTTGCTACTCCCGACGAAGTGAGAACGACAATCCGCTTTCAAGGTTCGGGACCAAACCACCGCCCTTAGAGGACCCGATGGCACTTATGGACACAAGGAGTGCAAGCCGCGGGCCTCGTCTGACCTACTCCGCAATTATGCGAAGGCATTAGCGACTACTGCTTATCCGCGTTTTCGCGACCGGCGAGGATTCTGCTCCACGAAGTAATCGCTTCGTCCGGTATCGCGAACGGGTTCAGTGCGCAGCCCCGCTCGAACCGCGCGCGTTTGAGCAGCTCCTCCCGCTAGCGCGCTTCCGCAGCCCAGGACAAGGTCCGGGCCCAGTATGCGCCAGAAACCCTCGGGTCGGCGCCCCTTCCCACCGGTTGAGCGACGAAAGCGCAGGGTCCCGCGCGGAAAGTGCGACCCGTGCGAGAATCTCCGGAAAGCCTAGACCGGCCGTGGCTTTCAAGCCGGCACGCCGTTGGTTAGCAAGACCAGTGATTTGCTCCCAAGTCCCGACACGGGTGGTCAGCGTCGAGCAGCGCGAATTGGGAGTTTGGCGGTCCGAAAGAAAATCGACCAGAGGGTTGACCAACAACTAAATCATGAATTGCCTTCCTGCACTGCTTACCTGAATCGCCGATGCGGCAGCAGTACAAGGAACATGACGTCGTTAGTCGTGGCCGCGAACCAGTTGACGTGATATCGCTCGTGTCTTCACCCGAGAGCGCATGGAGAGCATCCGAGTCACTACAGAGGACTTCAATGATGACTGAAAATCCGTTCCTCAAAGAGAGCCCGCTGCCCTATCAGCTTCCTCCGTTCGACAGAATCAAGGATTCCGATTACCGGCCGGCATTCGAGGCAGGCATGGGCGAGCAGCTGCGAGAGGTTGCGACCATAGCGCACAACCCCGAAGCGGTTGATTTCGAGAACACGTTCGTCGCACTCGAATGCTCGGGTCAGCTCCTGGAGCGTGTGTCATCGGTGTTCTACTCGCTCAACCAGTGCAACACGAACGACGAGATGCAAAAGATCGAGACCGAGATGGCGCCGAAGCTAGCGGCGCACCGGGATGCGATCCTCCTCGATCCCGCACTTTACGCCCGCATCGATTCACTCTATCGGGGGCGTGAGAGCCTAAAGCTCAATGCGGAGTCGATGCAATTGATCGAGCGCGTCCACACCCAGTTCGTGCGTGCGGGCGCGAGTCTCCCGGATGAGGAGCAGCTGCGGACTCTGAATAGGCAGATCTCCTCGCTCATTACTCAGTTCAAGCAGAACGTGCTGAAAGCCACCAAGGCCAGCGCTGTAGTCGTGAACAGCGCTGACGAGCTGCAGGGGCTTTCGAACGTGCAGATAGGCGCGGCGGCGCAGGCTGCGGAAGCGCGCGACCTCAAGGGGAAATGGCTCATCACCCTACAGAACACGACCAATCAGCCCTTATTGGCGCAACTCAAAGATCGTGAGCTCCGCGAGCGACTCTTTCGAGCGTCCATTGAGCGGGGTTCGTCTGGTGATGCGGACAATACCCCGGTCATCGCGCAACTGGTGAAGTTGCGAGCGGAGCGCGCAGCACTCCTCGGGTACCCCAACCATGCCAGCTATCACCTGGCCGACGAATCTGCCCAGACGACGCAGGCGGTGCTCAAGATGCTCAGTGATATCGTACCCGTGGCTCTCGCCCGCGCGAAGGCAGACGCGGCCGAGATGCAGAAGCTTATCGATTCCGACGCTGCGGCGAGCGGTACGAAGCGTTTCACGCTGCAGCCTTGGGACTGGCCGTACTACGCCGAGCAGCTTCGCAGGGCACGCTATGATTTCGATCAGTCCCAAGTCGCACCTTATTTCGAGCTCCATCGTGTGCTCCACGACGGGGTGTTCTATGCGGCGCACGAGCTTTACGGGCTGACTTTCAAGGAAAGCACGGATCTTCCCGTCTACCATTCCGACGTGCGCGTCTTCGAAGTGTTCGATGCGGATGGAACTCCGCTAGCCCTGTTTCTCGCCGACTACTTTGCCCGTGATAACAAGGCCGGTGGCGGGTGGATGAACAACTATGTGAAGCAATCGCAGCTGTTCAAGCTGAAACCGGTAGTAGCGAATCACCTGAACATTCCCAAGCCCCAGGCAGGCCAGCCCGCGCTCTTGACGTTCGAAGAGGTCACGATGCTGTTCCACGAATTCGGCCATGCGATCCACGGCATGCTGTCGAATGTGAGATACCCCCGTCTGTCGGGATTAGCTGTGCCACTAGACTTCCTCGAGTATCCCTCTCAATACAATGAAATGTGGGCGCGCGAGCCTGCGGTGCTCAGGCACTTCGCTCGGCATTACGAGACCGGCGAGCCCATGCCGCAGGCGCTGCTCGACAAAGTGCTCGCGGGGCAGAAGTTTGGTCAGGGTTATGCCACGACCGAATACGTCGCGGCTGCGATGCTGGACCAATCGTGGCATCAGATCAGCGTGGCGCAGGCACCGGCAGCAAAAGACGTGGCCGCATTTGAAGCTGCTGCGCTACACAAGAGCGGGCTAGACTATCCCACTGTCCCGCCCCGCTACCGCTCGACTTATTTCTCGCACATTTTCGCGAACGCTTACTCTTCCGGTTACTACGCTTATCTCTGGAGCGAAGTGTTGGCTCGCGATACCGGCGAATGGTTCCGCTTGCACGGCGGCCTCACGCGCGCGAACGGCGACATTCTCCGCGCGAAGGTTCTGTCGCGGGGCCGCAGTGCGGACCCGGATAAGCTATTCCAGGACTTTTACGGCCATGCGCCGGACATTCGCCCGTTGCTGGAGTACCGGGGTTTGACCGAAAAGTCACCGAGGGGCGACGACATGAGGGCGGCTAGAATGGCTCAACTCAGGGGCCCGAAGTAGCGGCCTGTAAACACTGAGATCGAATGACTTCGCCTAGCTCCGCCGGAACGTCGAGAGGCGTAATCACGGGTTCGCGCCTGGCCTCGCGCGGAAAGTGCTGACCACCCAATCCAGGCTTGCAAGCGTTTGCGCGGCCCTGATCGCGATTGAGTAGCCGCAGCGACGGGCCCCAGAGTGATGGAGGTGGTCAGTTAAGTCGTGATAGCCTATCTTTCTCAAGAAGATTGTCAGACAAGGTTGAGGAAGGCCGACCTCAGTCGCGTAGATCCGGGTATCGGGTTTGGAGGAGTCGTTGAATGACCCCGAACAGCATTGCGGTTGATACGCCAAA
>JAFAHS010000235.1 GCA_019237115.1 Deltaproteobacteria bacterium | reverse complement strand
ATGCGCTCTTGACGTTTCAGCGCGACCAGTAACTTGAGGCCGCGTTCGACGGTCTCGCGCTTGGTCTTGGTGCCGGATGCGCGCATCGCCTCACTCATCAAGCGGTCGTCGATGATGATGTTGGTCCGCATAGTGTGTATCATATACGTAAGTCATACACAGACCAATTGCCCCTTCACAGGTGCGGGCGAGCGCTAACAGCCTGAGGCACAAATTCAACCGGCTCTAGAAGCGGAGCGCGTTCCTGGATTTTGCCTTGGCGGGGCCATCCTCCAGCACATGAAAAGCTGGGTGGGGCGGCGATTTGATCCTGCGTGCTTCTCGGCTGAGGAAGTGAACGAGCGGCTTCGCAAGAGATTTCAATATCGGAAAACAGCTCGAAGAGTCTGAACCTGCCAACGAGGCCATACAACCCGGGGCGGGTCGCTCGCATTTCCTTCGGAACACCGCCCGCATGGTAAAAGAAAAGCTATGAGTGTGCGCAGGCCTTGGATCGGCCTCCGCAAGGCCGCGGGATGCTCCAAGGCGCTTCCCGAGGCGATGTGAGGTGCAGCGAGAGGCTGGAACTCTTGTTGGCGATCACGCGATATAGGCCGGCGTCGGTCACGAACTGGTAGGACTTGGTTGGCTTTGACAACAAGAACGCTAGTACGGACATCACTCTGTTTGAGCGGCCCATTGGTCAGCGCGAGCGAGATGCAGGTATCTTTGGCCGAGTAGATTTTCTTGCGTCCCCAACGGGATTTGAACCCGGCAGAGATCAACAAAATCAAAGGGTTTTTCTGGCTGAAAGTGCCTCAAAGTGCCTCTTTTTGGTACAAATTGGACACCGGTGTCCAATTTGATTTTTGAGGTGGGGTTCGACCTATTTTGCGTCGAACCCGCGGTCGCGGTCGAGACTTTCCTGTCAATCGAACTCGGCAGCTCGACGTTGGCACGCCGCTATTCTTTCGTCATCTCCCAAGCGACGTGTCGTTTGTACTCGCGCGGTCAGGTAGGAGAAAGTCAGTCGCCTTCGGCCTTCGTTCCTCCGGTGTGCTGCTTGGAGCTCGTCATCCCTCGGCGATCACGACTGCGCGATCACTAATCAAATGAGTAAAGGTCAAGAGATTAAGAAGCAGCGGCGGGTTGGACGGGGTGTTGCCTTGGTGTACACTTGTGCATATGCAGGAGGCTGTGGGGTTTGAGTGGGACGAGCGCAAGGCGCGGGCGAACCGCCGGAAACATAGAGTCGACTTCGCTGATGCGGCCACCATCTTCGGGGACGAGCGAGCCGTGACCGTGGCCGAGGACGATCCCGAGGAAGAGCGCTACGCCACGATCGGTATAGATGCGCTGGCCAGAGTGTTGGTTGTGGTTTACACGATGCGAGGCGATCGCATCAGAATCATTTCGGCGCGACGGGCCACCAAGCGCGAGCGCGAGCACTACGAGCAAGGTTTATGAAACGCGAATATGATTTCAGCAAGGGTAAACGCGGTCCCGTCGTATCTCCCGAGCCGGGCAAGACCAGGATCACCATCCGGCTGGACAACGAAATACTCGGTCACTTCCGCAAACGGGTCCACGAGATGGGCGGTGGAAATTACCAGACCCTTATCAACGACGCGCTACGCGAATACATTCGAGGCGCGCGTCTGGAAAAGGTTGTGCGTCAGGCGGTTAGGGAAGAAGTCAAGGCGGTCAGTCAAGCCTTGATGCGCACCGGGTGAAAGGCCCGGTCGTCAGACTACAAGAGGAATATGGCGCCTCTTCGGGCGAAAGCGTCTTTTTCTCCGCCACTGGGTTGCCACCAGAGCAGTGCAGCCATAAATCTATCTCCGCCGGTTCTAGGCCGCTGACGATACGAGACGCTTCAATCGGGCGTCTCCTGGCCAGCCAGCAATTCTTCGGTAATCTCGAGAGCGTTCGCCATCGCCGCGCGATTCTCGGACGACAGTTCCTTCTGAGTGTAAATTTCCCGAGGGGCTTCGATCATTTCGGCCTCCCAATCGGGCCTCCTGGCAGTAATCCAGTTCGAATGACAATGTCAAGACATCAGCCACCGGGATTCACACCCGCCGCAGTTCCGCACACATCAGCGCGCACGCCTGGCATTTCTTATCACCCGCAAACCGAGGTAGCGCTCGAAGCCGTCGTAGTCGCGGTCAGAATGCAACAGCGTGTGGTGATTGGCGATGCAGAAGGTGGCGATCAGACCGTCGATCGTTTTGCGGACCGTGATACCCACACTACGCAGAGCTCGGTAATTTCGCGCCGCGGCGATAGCGATTTGACGGCCTGCGAGCGGTAAAAACTCCAGCGTCCCGAGCAGGTCCAGGGCGCGCCGGAAGTCAATCTCGGAACGGAACCCCTGCAGCACTTCGGCGAGAATCAGATCACCGGTTAGCAGCCGTTCGGATCCGAGCAGTGTATCGAGAAGGTTGCACCCTCAGCGGTCGTACGCCCGCGAAAGTAGTCAATCCAGACCGAGGAGTCGACCAGAATCATCGATCCGCAAAGCGATCGCGGCGCATTGCATCGAGGTTGCCCTCCCACTTGAGCTTGCCGCGGAAGCGCCGGATGCGCTCTTGACGTTTCAGCGCGACCAGTAACTTGAGGCCGCGTTCGACGGTCTCGCGCTTGGTCTTGGTGCCGGATGCGCGCATCGCCTCAGTCATCAAGCGGTCATCGATGACTATGTTCGTCCGCATGATATGTATTATATACGTATCTCATACACACAACAATTGCCCTTTGATCGGTGCGGGCGACCGCGAACAGCTATCGGGACAGATTCAACCGGCTCTGGGAACGGAGCGCGGCCAAGCTGCGCTAGAAATGAACTTTCCGCCTTCGGATGACCGATGGAATGGGCTCTAGAAATGCAGCAAGCCGGCGAGAGTTGCTGCACGCGGAGAACTACTAGAGGACACCTTCACCGAATCGGCACCGCCGATGCAATCCAGGCTCGTCTGGGCGGTAAAAAAAACTAAGTACCCAATGAGTCTCACCCGACTCGCCGGTCGTTAGCGGAAACCAGCACTCGCACCATGCGGACGAGATCACGGCTGTCAAAATTGAGCCGGCGGCGCCACTAGAAACCGGCCGCTCGAACACACTCGATCCGTTCGGTTGTCTGATTTTTCGACTGTGAGCAAGTGTAATTTGCTAACCGGGGGTGCTGTACGCAGAAGCATGCGCGAGTTAAGCTTTTGTCGCTGCATGTAGCGGGTGGAGCTGTCTCCTGGCATGTTGCGTTTCGCAGATTTCGAACTTGACCGCGGCGCCTACGAACTCCGCCGTGGCGGCCAGGTGGTGCACCTGGAGCGCATCCCTCTCGATCTGCTCTTCCTGCTTGCCGAAAGGCGCAGTCAACTGGTCGCGCGCGACGAGATCGTTGAGCGGATCTGGGGCAAGGGGGGTTCCCAGGACAGCGACGCCAGCATTGAAGCCGAGGTACGGAAAATTCGGCGAGCGCTGGGCGACGATGCCAACGCCCCACGATTCATAGTCACGGTCCCGGCCAAGGGTTACCGGTTCATGGGCGACGTGCGTGAGGAGCCCCCGGCCACCAACCCACGTCCCGGGCAGACGCCAGCAGTCGAAGCGATCCGCGACCGATCCGAGCAGCCGGCAAGGCATGGGGAGGCGCGACTTGCAGGAGAGCTCGACGCGCCTTCCACAGTGAGTCAACTCGAAGACGACGGGCGGCAGCCCGTCGCGGGAGACTTGGCCCAAGGACGGTTCATTGGCCGGGCCGAGGAGATGGCCGCGTTGCGCGCCGCAATTGACGCCGCTCTCGGCGGGCAGGCGTCGTTGGTGATGGTCGCGGGCGAGCCGGGGATCGGCAAGACCCGTCTGGCCGAAGAAGCCGGAGCGTATGCACGGCACCGCGGTGCGCACGTGCTGGTCGGGCGCTGTTATGAAGGTGAGTCTGCATCGCCATATTCGGCTTTCGTCGAGGTGATCCGCGAATACATATCGAGCCGTCCTGACGATGCGCTTAAGACCGAGATGGGTGACGGCGCATCCGACATCGCGAAACTGGTCCCCGAGATCCGCGAGCGCATTCCCGACCTCCCCCCCTCACCACCTGCCGATCCGAACGGGGAGCGGCTGCGTCTGTTCAACGGCGTCGCATCGTTTCTGGTCAACGCTTCGAAGGCCAACCCCATCATGCTGCACCTCGACGACTTGCACTGGGCCGACAAGCCGTCACTGCTGCTCCTGCAGCATCTGGCGCGCCGCATGAAGGGCAGCCGCCTGATGCTGGTTGGCGCTTATCGCGACGTCGAACTCGACCGGCGGCACCCGCTCTCCGCGGTGCTTGGGGAACTCAGGCGTGAGCGGCTCTACCAGCGGGTGTTGCTCCGCGGACTCACGGAGTCCGAGGTGAAGGAGCTCTTCGAGGCAATTTTGCAACAGAAGCTCGAAGGGCCCGGCGCGGCGTTCGTGCGCGCAGTCCTGCGCGAAACCGAGGGCAATCCGTTCTTTATAGAAGAAGTTTTGCGCCACCTGGTGGAGTCGGGACATTGTATCGACGCGAGGGCCGCTGGGTGACTGACGCCAGGTCTATCGCCGAGCTGGGAATCCCCGAAGGCGTGCGCGACGTCATCGGCCGGCGCCTGTCACGTCTCTCCGAGACCTGCAACCGCGCGCTCGCCGCCGCAGCTGTCGTCGGCCGCGAGTTCGAGTTCGAGTTGCTCGCTCCGATGACCGGCCTTTCGGAAGACCAAATTGTACAGGTGATCGAGGAAGCGCACGCCAACCAGATAGTGGTGGAGACGCGCGGACGGAGGCGCCCGCGCTATGCCTTCGCTCACGCGCTGGTGCGGCAGACGCTCTATGAAGAGCTGAGCCTGCCACGCAAACAGCGCCTCCACCTCAAGGCCGCACAGGCGATCGAAGCAGCGCATGAGCGCAATCTTGAGCCGCACGTAGCCGCGCTCGCGAATCACTACCGGATGGCAGGCGCCGCGGCCGACGCGGAGAAGACCATCGACTACTCGATTCGTGCCGGACGCGCCGCCTATGCGCTTTTCGCATACGAGGAAGCGGGCGCACATTGGCGAGCGGCGCTGGAGCTCATGGATGAGCAGGGCGGAGGCGACCGGAAGCGGCGCGCCGAGCTCTTGTGGCGCCTGGGCGACGAACTCGTTTCCGGCGGCGCAAAGGCGGTCGAATACATGGAGGCAGCCGCTCTGCTGTTCGAGGAACTGGGAGACAGCGAGACCGCCTGTGATGTTCACTCGCGCCTCGGGCTCTACCTATCGACGATCAACATTGCCGTGATGGACATGCGGCGGGCGATGCCCCACTACAAGAAGGCCGAGGTGTTCCTGGCGACGCAGCCCGAGTCAGCGCGTCACGCGCTGTTCTACATCCACCTGGCCGCCGCTCACATTGGGACCAATCGTAACAGCGATGGGCTTGCGGCAGGAAAGCGTGCGATGGAAATCAGCGAGCGCCTGGACCATCCGGTTCTCCGAGAAGTGTATTGGTCCAATGCTTCGGTGATTACATCTTTTTTGCTCATTAGTTCTGGGTCGGTGACTGAGGGCATCCAACTGGCTGACCAGGCGCGGCGGCGAGCCGACCCGATTGATGATCCGGTGACCGGATCCACGGTCGCAGGGGTAGGGGGAGATAACTATTTCCGATTGGGGGACCCGCTGCAGGCGGAAGAGTGGTACACCCAAGAGTTGGCCAAGCCGCGCGCCGTGCGGTCGGCGATTCGGCGGGCACCGCTGCACGATCATTTGGCCGGCGCCTGCATATATATGGGAGAACTCGCCAAGGCGCGCGCCTACCTGGCTGAAGCCAACGCCGAGATCAAACTTGAGGGGTTCCCATTCTCTTTACATGAAGTGAGGTTCTTATTCTTCGAAGGGCAGTGGGAGCTCGCGGACAAGAGGCTGACTGTACTTGCGGAGCGCACACGCACGAGCGGGAACCGCCAGCAAGAGTTCTGGGGCGTGCTCGAACTCGCCCGGTTGCACAGGTTCATGGGAGACTCACCCAAGAGCCGTGCATTTGTACAGACAGCGCTCGAGATTTCCGTGGACGGCGGAAACATACTTCAAGAATTGATCGCAAGGTCCTCGCTCGCCGCGCTTGCTGCGGACGCTGGCGACGCCCTCCAAGCGCTACCGCACCTTCAACGTTGCCGCGAGATTACCGGCGCCGGCGAGAACTGGCTCGGGCTCGCAAGCGCTGTCGAGCGCGCCGAGGCAGTCGTGGCTGCGGCGCAAGGCGAGTACGCGGCGGCAGACGTCCACTTGGAGAAAGCCGTCGCGATCTACCAGCGCTACTGTCGGCCGTGGGATGAGGCCGACATTCTTCAATTCTGGGGCCGCGCGCTGCTCGCCGCCGGCGAACATGCACGCGCCATCGAAAAGTTCGACGCCGCGATCGAAATCTACCGCTCGCACGGAGCTGGTACGCGGTTTATCGAGTATGTGATAGCCGACAGGATGCGTGCGCAGGGCTCGACGTCGACTGGTGGTGAAGTGCAAACTTCTTCTCCGGATTCGGTTAACTCAAACGGTCCCGCTGTGACGCATCAGTTGGAGGCAGCTCCGACCCGCGTCCCGACTTCGAACGACCGCATTCACAACAAAAGTGGTGTGGACAATGTGTTCCGCCGCGAAGGCGACATCTGGACGATAACGTACGCGGGGCAGACCCTCCGCCTGAGAGACTTCAAAGGGCTGAGCTACATAGCCTCTCTGCTGGAACACCCGGGAGAGGAATTCCATGCAACGAGCATGGTGACGGGAGTTGATTCGGCGAACGATACCGGGGACTCCGAGGCACGCGCCGAACTCGGTGCGATGACGCGAGAGCAATTGGCCGAGCGGAATTTACGCGCCGGCGCGTCGGAAGACGCCGGCGAAATGATTGATGCCCAAGCGAAAGCTGCGTACGGTCGTCGGCTTGAACGACTCCGCGAAGAGCTGGAAGAGGCCCAAGAGCTGGGCAATACTGAGCGCATCGCCAAAGCCGAAGACGAAATCGAAGCGCTCAGCAAAGAGCTTAGCCGGGGGATTGGACGCGGAGGACGCCACCGCCGTGCCGGTTCCACCTCGGAGCGGGCACGACTGAGCGTGACCAGCGCGATCAAGGTGGCAATTGAACGCGTCGCTCAAAAGCACTCCCGGCTCGCGGCGCATCTGAGCGCCTCTATCCGGACCGGGACGCATTGCTGCTACCGTCCGAACCCGCAAAGCAACGCAGATTGGCATTTCTAGTCACGGCCATCGCCCACCTGAAGATTCGTTAGTTCCGAACTGACCCGTTGTTAGCCCGAAGCTAACGCCTTTCCCTTTGAAAGCTCCCACTCACAGGGGACCAAAGGAGGAAAAGGTCATGGATATCAACACTTTTGGGCGGAAGGTCGGACGATTTGCAGCGGCGGCCGGATTGGCGATCGCGATGAGCGGATGCGGCATGGCGCTTGAGGATCCACCTCGGGCGATGTACGGAACCACTGCGTGGAGCGATGCTTGGCAGGTAACCTGCAGCGACATCGATCCCTCGGGCAAGGAGCCGCAGAAGCTGGGTGCCGAGCACGTGGACAACGACTGCCATCAGTACGAAGTGGCCCAGCAGATGCGCTACCACGAGCCTCGAGTGGCCAGCTCCCGGTCGCGCTAGGCGCAGCTCGGAGGTTTGCCGAAGCGATTCCCTTCCACTCCCGCAGAACGGCTGCAGCTAGAGTGAATCTACTGCAGCCGTTCATCATTCTGCTCACGCGGCAGGACACGGAATCTGTTCGCGCCGCGGACAAGCGTTGGTCGAAGTTTCCGGGATTCTGCCGGGAACGTTGGGCTCAAAATTCGCGTCACCGATTTTTGGCGCAACGCGTGTCCCCTCGCAGGATTGGTCTAAGATTTCAGCGCATGGAGCAGCGCCTTGGCGTCCTTCAAGTTCGGCGGTGTCGAAGCCCTCCGTGAAAGAGAACAGCCTGATGGAGACCGTCCCTGCTCAACGGTTGTTCTCACTCAGGATCAGTTTCGGCGAGTCGTGAACGAGGGTCCAAGATACCGATTGCCGAACTTCTCCCAGTCGGTGTTGTCGAAGAGTGTACTTGGTCCCGCGGTCAAACCGCCGTCCACGTTCAAGGCCTGACCAGTGATGAATTCGGATTCGTCGCTCGCAAGGAAGAGCGCCGTGTTCGCGATGTCCTCAGGATGGCCTGCGCGCTTCAATGGACAGCCCGCCAGCATCTGCTCAATCTGATTCGGATCATCGGAAAAAATGTTGAAGATAGGGGTGTTGATGCCGCCGGGGCAAATGCAGTTGACCCGGATTCTGTATTTCGCCACTTCAAGTGCAACCGAGCGGGTTAAATTCACCACAGCGGCCTTTGCTGCGCTGTAAGCATGAGATGCGTAGCCACCCGAGAGCCCCGCAATCGAGGCGGTCGAGATTATCGAGCCGCCGCCTGCCTTCCGCATTTCGGGAATCGCGTGTTTGATCCCGAGAAAAACGCCGCGAGTAAGCACAGCGAAGGTCCGATCCCAATCCTCCACCGGCGTGCCCTCTATCAGGCCGGCGGCTCCGCCGAGGCCGGCATTGTTGTAGATGATGTCGAGTTTCCCGAACTCCTTCACCGCGCGCGCTATCAGTGCCTTGACGTCGCTTTCGGCAGCCACATCGGTTTTCTGAAAGATCGCCATGCCACCATTTTCGCGACATTCGCGGACCGCCGCAGCGCCGCCCTCCTCGTTCAAATCAGCAATGACGACTGATGCTCCCTCCGCTGCGAAGCGAATCGCAGTGCCGCGTCCCATCCCGCTTGCGGCGCCGGTAATCACAGCCACCTTTTGATCGAGTCTTCCCTTAAGTGTCGTCTCCCTGTCAGTGGTATCGTAAACGCTTCGTCCGCCCAGTTAACTAAACGCTCAGCTCATCCAGCAGCGCCTTGGCGTCCTTCAGGTCCGCGGTGTCGAAGCCCTCAGTGAACCAGTTGTAGATCTCGGAGAGCATT
>JAFAHS010000568.1 GCA_019237115.1 Deltaproteobacteria bacterium | reverse complement strand
TCGCATCCAGGCTGGCAGACATGCAGCACGACCGCATCCTTGAGACGGCTGCTGGCACAGGCGTGCTCACCCGCGCGTTGGTCTCCTCTCTGCCAGACAGCGTCTCCATCGTGGCAACGGACCTCAATCAGCCGATGCTCGACCATGCCTCAAGCCGGTTGCCATCCACGCGAGTGACTTGGCTGCAGGCAGACGGCCAGCATCTTCCGTTCCTTGATGGTGAGTTCGACGCGGTCGCGTGCCAGTTTGGCGTGATGTTTTTCCCGGACAAGCCTCGCGCCTTTTCCGAGGCGTATCGCGTGCTGAAGAAAGGTGGACGCTTCCTCTTCAATGTCTGGGACCGGATTGAGGAAAACGCGTTCGCCGATCTCGTGGTGAAGTCGGTCGCAACCCTGTTTCCTGACAACCCACCGATGTTTCTGGCCCGCACCCCACACGGACACTACGACACCGCGGCTCTGGAAGCCCAGCTGCGAGCGGTGGGGTTTGGGACCATAACGACGGAGAGCGTCACGCGGGAGAGCCAGGCGTCCAGCGCGCTGTCAGTCGCGATTGGATATTGCCAGGGCACACCGATGCGGAATGAGATCGAGGCTCGCGCTCCTGATCGTTTGTCGGAAGCGACGGACCTTGCGGCAGCCGCAATCACTAAGCAGTTTGGGTCTGGACCAGTGAGTGGCAAGATCCGGGCCCACATCATCACCGCGGTGCGAATTTCTTGATCATTGGCAAAAGGAACAACAGCAGCGTGCGCAGCGGCGCTTCATCGCGACCTGAGACCGGATTGCGTCTGCGGGGTCCGAGCGGGGCGAAAGCCAGCGGCGTAAAAGAATCCAGTGCCTGCGATGAGGATGATCATAGGGCGCAACCTCGGCCGTAGGCAGGCGGCGCTGCGTTGACTAATGTCATCGAAATAGTCCCACGCAAGCGCCTCCAAATCTGGAGACTGAAAAAATGAAAGCGATTCGGGTTCATGAATTCGGCGGTCCTGAGGTCCTGAAGCTTGAGGAGGTAGATACACCGAAACCTTCAGCCGGTGAGGTGCTGGTGCGCATTTATGCGGCGGGGGTCAATCCCTATGACACCTACATGCGCGCTGGTACGTATGCCTTGAAACCGCCGCTTCCATACACGCCGGGATCTGATGGCGCCGGAGTCATTGAAGCAGTTGGCGACGGCGTCAAAAAGGTGAAGCGGGGCGACCGCGTGTACACTGCGAAGACCGTCACCGGTGCATATGCGGAATACGCACTCGCGCTCGAAGAGCAAGTACATCAGCTTCCCGCGAAAATAGATTTCGAGCAAGGTGCAGGAATCTGGGTACCTTACGGCACGGCATATCATGCGCTGTATCACTCGGCGAAAGCGCACGCTTCCGAGACCGCATTGGTACACGGCGCAAGTGGCGGTGTAGGGATCGCGGCGCTCCAAATCGCCCGCGCCATGGGTCTTGTGGTTCTTGGTACTGCAGGGACTCCGAAAGGCCTCGAAGTGGCCAAGCGAGAGGGGGCGCATCAAGTTTTCGATCACCGCAAAGCGGGATATCAGGAAGAGATTCTGCAAGCGACAGACAATCGCGGCGTGGACATCATTTTGGAAATGCTCGCTAACGTGAACCTTTCCATGACACGAAACTTTTGGCCAACAATGGCCGTGTCATCGTGATCGGCAGTCGTGGCGAGGTCACCATCAATCCCCGTGAGCTGATGGGGCGGCGCGCTTCGATTCGCGCGTTCACGCTCTGGGCCATTACAGCGGCCGAAGAGGCGGACATCCACGCCGGTCTGTTTGCGGGCCTCGAAAACGGTACCTTGCGGCCTATTGTTGGCAAGAAATTGCTGCTCGCCGATGCGGTGCGCGCGCACAAGGAGATTCTCGAGCCTGGAGCGGCCGGCAAAATTGTGCTCACCTCTGATCGGCGAACGGCATAGCACTGACGCGATCATGCCCGGGGACGTGTTACATTCGCCGCGGCAGGCGCGCTATCCCGAACTGTCCCCGCGCTTCGCAGAGCCAGGACTCGAGCCTCGGAAGCTAGACCCGGTCGACGAGTTGAAGCGCGACTCATCGGCGAGTCAGTGACAGACCCGACGCGTCAGGCCAATGCGCCGTAGTTTCCAGATCGTCGCCGGCAGCCCCACGGACGGAGATAACTGGACCCAATCGGATGTCGGCTCATCGATCTCAGCCTACCAGTCGGAATTCGATCTCGTCACATCGTACTGGGCCGCGCTGAAAATAGCCACGGCCGCAGACAAAGCAAAAAGCGGAGGTTCCATGAGCGAAACCACAAGATTCAGGTCAAGGATCAGGCTGGTGGGATCGTTATTCTCAC
>JAFAHS010000489.1 GCA_019237115.1 Deltaproteobacteria bacterium | reverse complement strand
AATCAAGGATTGGATCTCGGCCTTCGCACCGACGTCGATACCTCGCGTGGGTTCATCCAGGATCAGCAACCGCGGACTCATGCACGGCCAACGCGCGAGCAGAACCTTTTGCTGGTTATCGCCCGACAGTTCGCGAATCGGTTGGTCAGAGGTCGAACATTTGATCAGCAGGCGTTGAACAAACCGGTCCACCACTTCGCGCTGTTTTTCGCGATCCACCACTCCTGCTCTGGCGAGTTGCGGCAATAGGGCCAAGGTTAGATTTTCCCGGACTGACATGTCCGGAACAACTCCGTCAAACTTACGGTCTTCCGAGCAGAACCCGATTCCTGCGGTAATTGCTGCCGCGGGAGTGCGCGGAGCAAACGGGGCACCATCATATTCCATTTCGCCGCCATCAGGCTGGTCCGCTCCAAAGATGGCACGCGCTAACTCCGTGCGCCCTGATCCAAGCAAGCCTGCCAGGCCAACGATCTCTCCTGCGAGTAGCTGCAGGCTCGCGCTGGTTACTTTTCTTCCTACCGAGAGATTGCGCACGGCGAGCAGGCGACGACCTGTGCGTTGATCGGTCGCATGTTCGCTTTCTCGGAATGCCGTTTGTTCATCGGCGACCGATTCGAGCGCGCGCCCGATCATGGTGGCCACCAAATCAAGTTTTGTGAAGCCGGCCAGCGTTCCGGTCAGGAGGGTCCGGCCGTCGCGCATCACCGTCACGCGGTCACAGACGGCGTAGAGCTCCTCCAGTTTGTGGCTAACAAAAATGACCGCTACGCCCGAGGCTTTGAGCCGGCGAATGACATCAAAGAGGACGGCGACCTCGTGATCGTCAAGTGAAGAGGTGGGTTCGTCCATGATCACCAGCTTTGCCTCGAAGCCGACCGCCCGAGCAATGGCCACCATTTGCTGAATGGCAGTCGTATACGCCGAGAGCGGTTGGCGGACGTCGATGTCGAGCTTAAAATTCGCCAGGACCTCCGCTGCTTCCCGATGCATGCGCTTCCAATCAAGAAAGCCAAACCGGCGAGGCGCGCGCCCAAGGCAAATGTTCTCCGCGACGGAACGATAAGGGACTAGATTGATTTCCTGGTAGATCGTACTAATCCCGCCGGCTTGGGCGCTTTGGGGGGAATCTACGTGGAAAGGGGCTCCGTTAAACCAGATCTCGCCGGCGTCTTTGGTGTAGTAGCCGGTTAGGATCTTGATCATGGTGGACTTGCCTGCACCATTCTGCCCGATAAGGGCATGCACCTGTCCTCGCTCGACTTCGAGAGAGGCCTCGGAAAGCGCAGGAATCCCGTTGAAGCGCTTCTCGATGCCACGCATGAGGAGCAGCGGAGCCATGGGTGCCGATGATCCGTCCATTAGGAGTCAACATTAGTCCGCAAAAATGGCTCAAAAGCCCGAACGACTTGCTCGGCGGAGAATTCTGCGCGGAGATTTTCCGGGTCCGGACGCACGGATCTCTTCCGCGCGCCCGAACCGCAAACGAGGTAGCGGGTCCTAATAGGCAGTGGCAATATTCTCTTTGGCGTTGCTCTCGTCAAAAAGAGCGTCATCGCTTTTGATCCACTCAGGGATTTTTTCGCCCTTCGCGTAGGCCGCCATGGCCTCGAACGCCTTCTTACCAAGGCGTGGGTTGCACTCGACGGAACAACCCATCTTACCATCAACGATCGCCTGGACGCCGTCCTTTTCCCCATCAATGCTCACGACCACCACATCTTGGCCCGGCTTTTTCCCGGCGGCTTCGAGTGCAGCGATAGCACCGAGCGCCATTTCGTCGTTATGCGCGTAAATTGCCGTGACATCTGGATGAGCCTGGAGCAGCGTCTCGGCGACCTGACGGCCCTTGTCTCGGGCAAAATCACCGGTTTGGGAAGCAACGACCTTCATATCCGGATACTTATTGATCTCAGTATCAAAACCCTGTTTCCGGTCGTTTGCGGGTGATGAGCCGGTGGTGCCTTCGAGCTCGATAATGGTCGCTTTTCCGTTTGTCTTCTTGGCTAACCAATCGGCCGCCCGTTTGCCTTCCTCGACAAAATCTGAACCAATGAATGTCAGATAGTCACGCCCGGGCTTGGCTATCGGATCGACGCGACGATCCAGAAGAATCACCGGGATGCCGGCCTTTTTCGCTGCCATGACCGCCGGTACGAGGGGCTTCTCCTCCCTGGGGGCCAGCAGGATGACGTCCACTCCCTGGGCGATCATGCTATTCACGTCAGCCACCTGTTTAGCGGCTGAACCGGCAGCATCAGTGTAGACGAGCTGGAAGCCGCGTTTGGCGGCCTCAGACTTCACGCTCTCCGTTTCGGCCAAGCCCAGGGATTGTTCGACTCAGTTTGAGAGAAGCCAACTTTGTAGGTGTCCTTCTCTTTTAATTTGGGCAGCTCCTGTGCAATCGAAGAACTGCAGATACCGGCCGCGAACGCGAATGCGAAACCGGTCACGGCTAAGTGACGATGGTTTATCATTTGTTAACTGTTTCCTTTCTGGGGGGCCCTGGCTGAACCAAAGGAGGGTCTCAACGCAGGATGCGGATTGACTTTTGGGTCATCAGTATAAGTCAGATCGAGCACGGAAGCGCACGAATCTTTTTAGAGTAGCATAGGCTTCCAGCCTGTAACGTAGGCTGCCACTGAAGAGGTCGGTCCCCGCCTTTGTTCTTCACAAACGCGCCACGATGTAGGCGAACCCTCGCGGTTTGCTCGGTTCCGAAGAGTGCGAAGCGGGGACGCTTCGCTTACTTTGCAATTCATGCAGGATTATCAGCCAGTCCGGCCAGGGGTGTTACGGTAAATGCCGGGGTTGGATCGATAAAGGCGCCCGGAACCCTTAGCGGCTGCTCTCGTGGCGGACTAAAGGCCGCTACATCCAGGACGCGGTCGTGAAAGTTGCGTAGCGTGCTTCTGTGGCTGACGCTTACCACGGTGGGCCGCCATGGCGCAGCACGCAACAAGCAATAGAGTTGCGCTTCAGTTGCCTCGTCGAGCGCCGAT
>JAFAHS010000051.1 GCA_019237115.1 Deltaproteobacteria bacterium | reverse complement strand
CGCGCTGGGCGAGCACCGCCCGCCATCCCTCGAAGCCGATAATGCGTAGCACCCGGCTGAAATTGTAACACAGCGCCATCAGGCTCCATTCGCCGCGCACTTTGGCAAACCCGCGCACCAGAAAGTGGCGGTATCCGGCGCGGCATTTGAGTGTCATGGAAGACGCCTTGCATTGCAACTTGTATGGTGTGGTAGTGAGCGTCGATGGGTTTGGGGTTGTGGGCACCGCGGGTCGGTCGGAGTGGCTGAGCGGCGGCGAGAAGGGGTTTGATGGCTTTGTTGCGGAGCACGGCCAGTGCGGTCATCGCCCTCAGACCGGTTGGCAGCGGCTCGTAGCGTCGGGTGTGGCCGATCCGCCGAACGATGTGTTTGCCGCGAAGTTTCTTCAGATCGTAAGCGGCGTGACGGGGGCCGTACTGTGATGGGTTTTGTTTGCTGAGTGCGCGCACCCGAGCGGCGACATCGGAGGCGGTGAAGCCGTTGGGTGAGGGGGACAAGGCGATCAGCGCCTCGACGACCTGGCGCATCCGCGCCTTATTGAGATCGATGCCCCCGACGATGGTTTTGCCGACCTGAGACGCGGCCGGAAGATGCTCGAGCATTTCGTCAGCGATGAAGCACTGATCGATGCAGCTCAGAGCGTCGGCAAATCTCTCGAGTATGGCTTTCAACCGGGAGACCACATCAGGAAACTTGTCCAGCGAGCGGCCGCAATTGAGCTCTCTGGTGTTGTGGGCAACCGCCTCGATGCGAAGTACGCGTTCGCCTTTGGTATAGATCTTCAGGGTTAGCTTGCCGCAGTGCAGCTTGAAGATCGTCAGATCATAGGTCGGTCTCTCGACCGCGACTTCCCATTCGGCCGAGCGCTTGGTGCCCCACGGATCAAGTCCGTGGGCTAAAGGCCCACGGCGACATTTCGGGCGGTGCCGGTATCCGAGGATCGTCTTGATGGTTTTGAGGTCCAGTGGCGCACGGCTGCGGTCGATGAGGGCCTGAAACATCTGGTCCATATGCCCGCCCACCGCGAAGACCAGGTTTCGACTGTATTCGATCTGATAGTTGGAGTACTGATAACGGAAGCCGCTGCGCTTCTGCTCGTCGAAGTCGAGGGCGAAGCACACACAGGTGTAGATCCAACGCTCGCAGACCTGGCTCAGTCGCCCTATAGCCCGTTGTTCGGACAAGGTCTCTGCGATCTTCGCCAGGCCGGCGGCGTCAGAGATGGTGGTAAAGCAGTTTCCGTGCTTGGTGAAGAGGATGCCCGCCTTGCGCGCCTGGCAGGCAACATACTCATGGCCGTTCAAGATGACCTGAGCGGGGAACGGAGGATGGCCGCTGATCTTGATGGTCAGATGGCCCCAGTCCGTGTCGAGGATGTGAAACGAGTAGTGGTTGACATAGAGCCTGCCCTCGCGAAAGCGGGGGGCATCGGCTTCTTTCTTTCGATGTGGTGTTTCGCGCTGACATCCCACACCGGCGCCTGCGCCCGACCGACCAGAACCAGAAACAAGCCCTGGGTGACCGTCGTCTTGGCGAGATATTCTTCCGCAAGGTCATGCTTGCGCTGCCCTACCGAGCAGTCGATCACGGGAATGCCATGCGCCTTGGCATAACCGCGAATGCGACGGCTGAACCGGCCGGCCAGCCGCATCAGGTAGGTGTTTTCGAGCGTCTCATCCGATCCGGTCAGTGCCCGCCACCACCCACGGAAGCCACCGGGATGATGCCCCATGCGGAAGTACGCGTTCAGAACAATGCGATCTACGCAATCGTAACTGCCGCTCAGCAAATCCTGATATCGAGTGCTCAGCCGATCCGTCATGGAGGGCAGGTTACAGGCACCCTACCCCCAGCTTCAAACTGCCCCGCAGGGGCCACTTTTTCGCAGCCGGTCTGCGAAAAAGCGTAGAGTCTTCTTTCAGGCGCAAGAAGCAGCGCCGGGGAGAAACCGTGGGCGACGACCAGCCAGAATGGGGTGTTCCGGGGGCGCTTCACCCTTCCTATGGCTTCGTGGAGGTGGTCGTGGCCTCGTCCCGAACTGATCGGGCCACAGCACGTGGTAGTCTACGCGGCGCGTTCCTCGCGCGGGTGCACGTCACGCGCGATCGCGGCTCCGTGCTCGGCGATTGCCACCGACAGGTCGTAGGCTGATTGCAGATTTAGCCAGAATTCTGCGGTGGTACCGAAGTAGCGGGCGAGGCGGATCGCGGTATCAGCTGACACCGCGCGCGGCTTCCCGCTGCGCAGAATGTCGCCAATACGCGTCGCCGGCACGCGCAATGCCAGTGCGAGCGCATTGGCGGAGAGCCCGAGTGGCTTTATGAATTCCTCGCGCAGAACTTCCCCAGGATGGGTACGAATGCGAGCCGTTTCGTTTCCCTCAGTGGTAATCGACGATCTCGACCAGTTCCGCGCCGCCGTCGCGCCAGACGAAGCAGATGCGCCACTGATCGTTGACTCTGATACTATGCTGACCGCGTCGGTCGCCTTTCAGCGCTTCGAGGCGATTACCGGGCAGTGTCCGCAAGTCCATAAGCTGAGTAGCAGCGTCGAGCATGTCGAGCTTTCGTACGGCGACTTTTCCGATCGCGTGGAACTCAGATACGGTCTCGCCCTGATGCAACGCC
>JAFAHS010000365.1 GCA_019237115.1 Deltaproteobacteria bacterium | reverse complement strand
GCCGCGGTACTAGGAGCCAACGATGGGCTGGTCTCCAACCTGACGCTCGTGATGGGAGTAGCTGGGGCGTCGATGAAGCCGCACGCGATTTTGCTGATCGGACTGGCCGGACTGGTGGCAGGTTCGTGCGCGATGGCGATGGGTGAGTGGTTGTCGGTCACCACCTCGGTCGACAGCTACCTGAGGGAAATCGAGGTCCGGGCGGAAGAATTGAGTGAACTACCGAAAGAAGAGAGGGAGCAGCTCATTTCGATCTATCGTGCCAAGGGACTGGTCGAGAAGGAAGCAGCGGACCTTGCGAACCGCCTAATTGGCCAGGACACCACTGGCGCAATAAACTCCCGGCGGGGGCTCGAAAGCTCGCCTGGTCAATTCACTCGCTCAGCCTGGATCGCTGCGGCCTCGTCCTTCCTGCTGTTTTCCTCTGGAGCAATGTTTCCAGTGTTGCCCTTCCTACTGCTTTCGGGAAGCGAGGCGATCACTGCCAGCATTGTCCTAAGTGGCGTGCTCCTGTTCGCCATGGGCGCTGCAACTTCACTATTCAGCGGTCGCAACCTGCTCGCCTCGGGACTGCGGCAACTCGCGATCGGACTCGCGGCCGCGGGCGCGACATACGTGTTGGGTCGAATATTGGGAGTGACTATCGGGGGCTAGCGACGCTCTCCGGCGGACCCACCGATTCCCGGACAATCATCGACCGCATTCTACTCACTGCGATTGATAGCGGGGTGGGAAAGCTGTTTTGATTGCGACGCTGATTGGATTCGAAGAGAGCCGGAACACGCCGAATTGAAGCGGCCGACCGTTTGGGTCAATCAGCAGGCAGATCCAGTGACCTCCCAGGTCAATACGCCGGCGGTCGGGCAACCCATTGCCTACCACTCGAAAACGAGCCGCGCTCAGAGTCACGATAGCCTTTCGGATACGGGCGATCGCAATAACCACTACGGGTTCCCACCGGGGGGAGCACGGGAACCGGTTGGCGCGGGTCTTTTGCATTGTCCATCGCCACACGGGTGCACCGGTTACGATAACACGCCTGATAGCCCTTGGTTGCTTGCGACCCTCGCGTTTGCCTTCGCACTCGACCAATTCAAGGTGAAGGTCCCAGCGCGCGGGCCGATCAACTAGAAGCGCTCGCGCTTTCGCGTTGTTCTGCTTCGTGAACGAGCGTGATAGTGCGCAGGAGGCTCGAGGGATTGACACTGATCGAATCGATGCCTTGTTGGACGAGGAACCTGGCAATCTCCGGGTAGTTTGCTGGAGCCTCCCCGCAGATGCCAACGTGACTCCGATTGCGGCGCGCTCCCGAGACCGCAAGCCGCAGCATCTCCAGCATTCCCGGGTCCCGCTCATCGAAATCGAATGCGACTATCTCCGAATCGCGATCCACTCCCAGGGTGAGCTGGGTAAGATCGTTCGACCCAATCGAGAACCCATCGAATAATGTGGCAAAGGCATCGATCTGAATAACGTTATTCGGTATCTCGCACATCACATATATCTCGAGGCCGTTCTCACCTTGTTTCAGTCCGTGCGTGGACATCGCATCGATGACTTTGCGTCCTTCCTCGAGGCGGCGGCAAAAGGGGACCATCACGTACAAATTATTCAGGCCCATGTCCTCGCGAACGCGGCGCAACGCCGCACACTCAAGCGCGAAGCCGGCGGCGTAGGCCGGGTGCGTATATCGTGACGCACCGCGGAATCCCAACATCGGGTTGTCTTCTTTCGGTTCAAAGTCCACGCCGCCAATCAGCTTCGCGTACTCATTGGTCTTGAAGTCTGAAAGTCGGACGATAACCGGCTTCGGGTAGAAGGCGGCAGCGATCGTGCCGATTCCTTCGGACAGCTTTTGGAGAAAGAAGTCCGCTGGGTGCGCGTAGCCGCGCGTCAGGCGCGCGATGGTAGCGGTGGCTTTAGTCGATTTGATCTTATCCGGCATGACCAGCGCCATCGGATGCACGCCAATGTGATCGGTGACAATAAATTCCATTCGCGCCAGACCAACCCCGTCGTTGGGCAACATGGCCGTCTTAAACGCCAGGTCTGGGTCCGCAAGATTGACCATGATCTGGGTTCGGGGACGTGGAAGCTCTCCCCTCGGGATCTTTGTAATCTCAAAGGCAAGCTTTCCTGCGTAGACGGTGCCGATATCACCCTCGGCACAGGACACCGTCACCTGCGCTCCTGCCTGGAGCTCTTCCGTTGCTCCAGCGGCGCCTACCACTGCTGGGACACCCAGTTCGCGCGCCACGATCGCGGCGTGGCAGGTGCGACCTCCACGATTGGTTACGATCGCGGCCGCACTCTTCATGACGGGTTCCCAATCCGGTGTAGTAGTATCAGCGACCAGTACCTCGCCGGGTAAGAAGGAACTGAGGCTTTGTCTCTCCGATACTACCCGTACGGTACCGGTCGCAATTTTCTCACCCACCGCTCGCCCGCTTACGAGAACCTGACCAGTACCTTTCAGAGTAAAGCTATCGAACACCTCGGGGGCACGGCGCGAGGCAGCAGTCTCCGGGCGCGCCTGGACTATGTACAGGAAGCCATCCTTGCCGTCCTTTGCCCATTCGATGTCCATCGGCATCGGATGGCCCGCGGCACGCGAATAGTGATCCTCAATTTGGATTGCGTAGCCGGCCAGAGTCAGGACTTCACTGTCTTGAAGGCAAAAGCGCGCACGGTCCGGTGCGGAAGTGGGCGTGTTGCGCGTGCTGCCGACCCCACGTCTATGCGCATAAACCATGCGCATCTGCTTCGCACCCAGAGTCCGGCGCAGCACTGCTCGCGCACCCTTCCGAAAAGTTGGTTTGTGTACATAGAATTCATCTGGATCGACTCTGCCCTGCACCAGGTTTTCGCCAAGGCCATATGTGCCAGTGATGAAGACCACGTCGCGAAACCCGGATTCCGTGTCCAGGGTAAAGATCACGCCACTCGCGCCCAGGTCGGAACGGATCATCTTCATGACGCCCACGGACAGAGCGACTTTGAAATGATCGAAACCGTTATCGATGCGATAAACGATTGCGCGATCCGTGAAAATCGAGGCGAAGCAGCGCCGGCAGGCCTCGAACAGGTCTTTCTTTCCACGAACGTGGAGGAATGATTCGTGTTGACCGGCAAAACTCGCGTTCGGCAGATCTTCCGCGGTTGCTGAACTGCGCACGGCAACCGCGACGTCGGGGCCATACTGTTTTTCGAGTTCCGCGTATGCAGCACCTATTTCGTCGCGCAGCCGGCGAGTCCCGGTCGCTTCGTAGACGACCTGTCGAGCCTCCGCGCCACGTTTGGCAAGCCCTTCGACGTCGCTCTTGTCCGTCCCGTCAAGCAACTGGTGCAGGCGACTCCAGGCGCCGGCCTCGAAAAGCGCATCGCGATATGCCTGCGCGCTGAGGGCGAAACCGTTGGGAACTCTGATGCCTTGTGCCGAAAGTTGCGAATACATTTCGCCGAGGGACGCATTCTTTCCCCCGACGATTGGCACGTCGCTGTTGCGCAAATCCCTGAACCATCGCACGTAACCGTCCCCTGCGCTCTCAGATCGCACGCGATGTGCCTCCCTTTACGGTTATGGCGGGTAGTTCGGGTCGCATGAGGGTTACACGCACGCGCCGTGCCAAACCATAAAAACCCATTGAGAATGCAGTTGGTTCTACAGCGGAGGCCTTCCCTGGAGCTCGCTTTTAGGCGCCCGCAGAGAGTTCAAGTGATGCGCTTGGATACAGCTGTTTGATTCCACGGTCACCTTCGGACTCACGCTCTGCGGGACGTCTCCCGCTTGGCCAGACCCAGAGGTCCAATCGGCACTCACGACGAAATAGGGAACACGGTTCTTAGCAACAGTGTAAATTGAGGGCTCGGCGAGACCGATCCAGATGAGCGGCGCCACTGCGGCTGAGTTTGTCGAGACGATCCAGCCGCGAACACCCGGTTGCGCGATTTGCCAATCATGCCACGCAGCGCATTGCAAGTGACGATCGGACCTGGACTCGGATTGTTCACGGACTTTGCATCTTGCGACTGCAACCTTCGAGGCGCCGTCAGGACTTTCGTACCGTCAGCACCGGAATGTTCGACTCGCGAATGATGTGCTCGGCCACGCTTCCCAAGACCAGACGTTTTAGGCCTTCACGTCCGTGGGTGGGAATCAAAATCAGATCCGCGCCTAAGTCCCGCGCGGCATCCAGGACCTCCACTGCTGGAAGGCCGATCCGGACTACAAACTCGTGCTCGACTCCATTCAGGTGCTCGTCCGCGATCTTCTTCGGACGCAGTGTCACGCCCTTTTCCCTGCCCACGTCTTCCGCGGGTTCGGTCAAAGCGACGTGAAGCGCATAGACTCGAGCACTCGTCACTTCTGCGATCTTTCTTGCCAGATCGAGTGAGGCTCGGCATTGGCCATCGTAGTCGATCGGGCATAAAATTTTCTGGAAGAGCTCCATGATTAACAGCTCACGGCAGAGTTCCGTACCAAGAGCGTTTCATCAATGACCTCAGGGCCAGCGGTTTGCTCGGTCCGACCGTCCCTGTAGGTCTACTCTCTTCTTCACATCTCACTATTCGACTATAACTGTCGCCGCGGGGCTGCTCGGCCACCATCCCAATGAGCCGCACGAATTACAAGCGGAGTTCTCGCTGGGCAATCGTCACCGCTACGCGCTGACCGCCACCGACCATGCCAGCCGTAATCGGCTCACCTGTGAAGTGCTTTTCCTCAACCCGCGGCAACAGGATCAACACGATCGACATGCCGAGATTCGCGCAGCAGGGGCATTGCCCGAAAGTCGAAATGAGCTGACGTGGCGGCCGTGTTGCTTGAAAACCTGGACATCGCGCCACACTAACGAACCGAAAACGACCATCGATACTCTTTGCGGTCGGTTGAAACCGAGACCGAGTACGAGTTGCCGGCACGCAGCGGCGAGCGTGGAATCAGGACCACGGCGCCGAAGGTGGTCAGGACCTGGCGTCCGATCAACGTCTGAGCGTCGTTCATACCGACATAGGTGCCTGGAATGAAGATGCAGTGTTCCAGCGGCGTTTGGTTCGTACTAATCGAATGGCGCAGTATGTTCTGGTCCTGCGCGGAAGGGCCGAGTTCAAGGGTTATGGGCAACCCGACCGGGAGCCCGAGCCCCGGACAACTGGTGAAAAGGTTAGGCCAGCCGCCGCCTTCAAAGGCGACCAGCCCGAGGTTCGACCCCGCGGGCGGGAACATAATCGGATACTTGGAAGAATTTTCCGCGGGTCGTTGGGCGAGCCGATAGTCTTCCGGATTACCCATCGGGGCCGCTCCGGGTGGCGGCGGGGTTCGCACCTGCAGGACTACGCTGGTGAAACCTTTTTCGCGGTAGACCCCGAGGTCGACCTTGTGAAGC
>JAFAHS010000312.1 GCA_019237115.1 Deltaproteobacteria bacterium | reverse complement strand
CCGCAAGCAGCCGCCCAATCCGGATCGCTTCGCCCGAGAGATCGGACCGCGTGATAGACTCCCCCGACGAAGCGGAGTAACCCTCGTTAAATACGAGGTAAACTACCTGCAACACCGTTTCCAAGCGCTCCGGCAGCTCAGCGGGCGACGGCACCTGAAACGGGATGCGGGCTTCACGGATTTTCGCTTTGGCGCGCACGATACGCTGAGCCAGCGTGGAAGGAACGGTTAGGAAAGCGCGCGCAATTTCCTCGGTCGTCAGGCCGCACACCTCCCTTAACGTCAGTGCCACGCGAGCTTCCGGCGCAAGCACCGGATGACAACAGGTGAAAATCAACCGAAGCCGGTCATCCTCGATACCCTCGTCGTCGAGAGTTACCGCATCACGTGCCTCGGCTCCGAGTTTCTCCACGATAGCCGTCTGCGAGGCTTCGAACCTGGCACGCCGTCGCATCGCGTCGATGGCCTTGAAGCGTCCTGTGAGACCAGCCACGCGCGGGGATTCGCGGGGATGCCCTCCATCGGCCATCGCTCAAGCGCTGCACTGAAAGCATCGTGCAGTGCATCCTCGGCCAACTCAAAGTCGCCGAGCAGGCGGATCAGTGTCGCGAAGATGCGCCGCGACTCCGAACGATAGACGGCGTTCACTTTCTCCCGCACTTCTTCGCCAGTGTGCTCTGTCATGATGACGGCACCCTCCCACGGATGGCGCTGGTGTTCCAATTGCGCCGGCACGCCTTGGCCTTGAAAAAGCTTCTGCCGCTCTTCCCCTGTTAACGGAAGACTTTTGCCCGTTCCAACAGAGCCTCCAAATCCGGCTCATTTGAATCCCAAGGTTCGCCCGGATGAATGATGGCAACTTTGCAAGCCTCGGCAGCCTCCACCAGGTCGCGGTAGTTGCCGGCGTTAAGATCGGCGATGAACGCCTGTTTGTTTTCGTTGTACTTAAACATCCGGCTGTTTCGGTTCGTGCACGCGTTGCACGAAGTACACCGAGGTGTCTCAATCCAGGCTTCATTCGGTGCGGAGTCCGCTTGCTCGGCTTTACCATTTGCACGGCCCGCCGCGGGTGATAGCGATAGATCCGGATTGGCAGGCGGTTGTCCATGCGATTCTTCGGCCGGCTTCGGCGTCTCTGGTACCCAGGCCTGGTCAGCGGCGTCGAGCCTTGATGCCTCATGCGAGTTTTTGATTCCTGCCAACTCTTGCAGGTGACTCCAGTGCCGGCCAACGTGCTGTGTCAACTCCACGGCGGCAGAGTTAACGATCAGGCGGGTCAAGCGGTCATCGGGTCCGACCGCAAGCACAAATGGCAACTGGGCGCTATTCGCCTCAGCATTGCCTTGAAGGTACTCAGCCAGTGGCACCATTTCCTGACTCCATTGGCGACGGTTCACGGGGCGGAACATGCCGAAGAAGGCGGGATCGGCAGCAAGAAAGTCGAGGGCAGTGAAGCACAAGTTTTCCGTGACGGCCTGCATGGACTCGTCCTCATAAGTGAACGAGTGGACTGGCCAAGCACTCTGACACTGCGGATTGCACTGTAGGCTAAAGCAGTTGCCCCTCGGGTCGCCCTTGCCGGGATCGAATATGATCACCGGAAAAAGCCGCGATTCAACGGCAGCCGCAGCGGCGAGATAAGGCTGTAGGCCAGGATACGAATCTTCGCTTGGCGAAAAGATCGAGAACAGGGCGACGCCCGGTGCGGTGAGCCCCTGCACCAGGCTTTCGCTCAGCGACCGGAGGTTTGAAGTAGCCGTCTGCAGCACAAATCGGGCACCAACACTTGCAGCCATGGTTGCAAGTTGGGATTTCCACGCAGACATCCTAAGCGCGTCAGGTCGCCCATTCTCATTGTGAAATAAATGGTCGACCTGAAAAATGAGTTTGAAGGGGAGGCCCGAGGAGAGAATTTCGACTAGGTGTGCCTGGTTGGCGGCATCGCAGTCCCGCTCCCTTATCGACACGAAATAACTTGGAAACCACAGGACGTCTTCGGTGGTCAGTGAACTGGCTGCAAAGCGTCCGAAAAAGTCATCGTGCAACTTGTCACGGTAACTGTTATCCAACTCAAGTCCCGCGATACGAATAGCCTTGATAACGTCCGCCATGTCAGGCAGCCGGCGTTTGAATGCGGCGAGCGCTTCCGTACAGCTCGTGAACGCAAAGTCGTAGCGATCAATGTCCGCCTCCACACCAAAGAATTTTTCCTCTTGGAGTACCCGCAGCGCCGATTCAATCCGTTTCCGCCGCGTATCCGGCATCGGTTCATGAGAACGCCTGCAGCGTAACGTACGAGACAGGACCTCGAAATCGATCAACTCGTCGAACTGGTTCCCGAACGCCCGGCGCAGAGCTTGCGGTTGCCGGGCTTCGTCCGCCTCCAATTTATCGCTGCGCAACAAGTCATCCAACCGAATCGTCAATTGGCGCAACTCCGTCGCAATCCGGTCTCTGTAGAGAGTCTGCGACCGCAGCCACAAGTGTCGCATCACGCGATCCGCCGTATCAGCGTCGCATCCGATGACCTCGCCTTCAATTTCCAGTGCAGATCGGGCCGTGTCGAAGCTTTCCTGGAGCCACCTCTTTTGGTCTTCGGAGAGCTCTGGTTCCGAGACGAGCTTCGCCATCGCCATTGACCAGAGTCGTGACAGGCGACCCGTTTCCTTTTGGAAGACCACAGAGCGAATCTCTCGTTCCAGCCGCAGAACGTGACGTCGTATTCTCTCGCCTCGGGGACCTTTTGGTGCAATGCGTCGCAGCAAATCATTCACTACGGCCGAGAGGGACTGGATGGGCTGGCCGAAATCGTGGTCGATGAGTATCAAAGGGTAATCGTGTCGAAGCGAGGCGAGGTCACCATACCGCCGTATAAGGGCCGGACAACGGCTCAAGGTTGTGGCGCGCGGTTCATCCTTATTCGCGACCTCGCCGATATGAAATGAGAGTAGAGCCGCAGTTTCAGAGTTCATGGCATTAATGGGTTATTTCGACGCGGGCCGCAAAATCTGGCACAGAGTGACCATTTACCTGGGGCGAGACTTCGTCGTTCTGGCGGCGTTGCACCATAAATTTGTCAAATTCCCTGTTGAGAACCTGTTCGATCATGTTCGGTGTAAAGCTCTGCTCCCGTTTCCGGAGGTCCTCGTAACATGGCACTTGATCATTACGGTAGAGGATGCCTACGGGTGTCAGGTCCGGATCAGAAGCTAATTCGCGGGCCCGGTTTATGTCCGCTGGATCATGCTCGGACTGGTTCCGGTAAATCCGTGACAAAGAAGGCTCCAGCTCAATTCCTTGGGCATGCCTCAGCACAAGCATCTTCTCGGGGTCCTGAAGGAGGGGATCAAAGAGGTTGGGCAGGAAGTTCGGGCACCGTTGCAGAATGCGGATAAAGGAGAACCCTTTGTGGTGGTAACCCTCACGAATGATCGCGTAGAGGATGTCCGGAATCCAATCCGGAGCCTGCGCCACAAAAGAGACGTTGGAGACGCTCAGCGAGGTGAGCAGGGGATTCAACGGGGCCAGCAGTGCGCCGCGCGGGCTGGTGTTGCTCTTCAATCCCTGTGGGGAAGTTGGCGATGCCTGCATTTTAGTCAGGCCATAAACGCAGTTGTCGTGCATGAG
>JAFAHS010000511.1 GCA_019237115.1 Deltaproteobacteria bacterium | reverse complement strand
GGCCGGACTGCGACCTCGCCCTTGGAAGAGTCCCCGAAGGGCCACCGCTAACTAAAGCCGCTCTCTGTGACCGGATGTGGCGATCCGCGGTTGGCGCTGCTTTTGATCGCGCGTAATTTGGGCTATCGCTGATACAGCATCCGATGCCTGCAGCGCTTGAAATCATCAAGTTCTATTACGACTACAAGAGCCCCTTCACCTACCTGGCGCTGGAGCCCGCATGTCGTCTCGAGGAGACCCATCGCATCCGGTTTCGTTACCTGCCGTTCGATTTCAACCCGCGCGGGGCCTATGGCGGAGAACTCGAACAGCGTAGCGAACGCGATTGGCGCAAAGTCCGCTACCTCTATCTCGATGTGCGCCGCCACGCGAACGCGCGCGGCATGATTGTCCGCGGACCACAGAAACTCTTCGACTCGAGTCTCGCGATGATGGGCGGCCTGTGGACCGATCATCACGGGAAGTTTCGCCCATACTCCGATCGCGTGTTCGAGCGCTTTTTCAAGCGCGAGTTGAATATTGAGGACCTGTCCGCTGTGATGGCACTTATGCACGAGATCGGACTCGACCCCGCCGCCTTCAGAAAATACGCGGAGTCGGACGGTCCGGGCGAGGTGCATGCTTCCTTCGCCGAAGGCGAGCGCGACGGTGTCTTTGGGGTTCCTACCTTCATCGCGGCCGGGGAGCCGTTCTGGGGCAACGACCGCGTGTCGTGGCTCGCAAAGAAGCTGGACGCGATGGGACTGCGGAGAGCTGCGCAATGAAACCCGTACCGATTGGCGCAAAAGGCAAGTTCGAGCAAGTTGTGGAAACCCGACACCTGGCAAGCGAGCTCGACTCTTCGCTCCCGACCGTGATGTCCACGGCCACCATGGTCGGGATGATGGAGCTCGCCGCGATGGATGCCATCCGGGCGTTCCTCGATCCCGGAGAAGCCTCGGTCGGAGTTTCGATGGAGGCCCAGCACACAGCCGCGACTCCCCCGGGCCACCGGGTACGCGCCGAGGCCGAGCTGACAAAATGCGAGGGGCGGCGGCTTGAGTTCCAGGTGCGTGCCTTCGACGAAACCGAACAGATAGGCTCCGGCACTCATCGCCGCGCCGTGATCGATTCGGGCAAATTCGTAGAACGATTAAAAGCTAAAGTGAAAGTTTAATTTAAAGCCATGAAGCAAACTTTCGACCCGGATGAGCGCTTGGTCGGCCGCGACTACGGCGGCCTCACGTTCGACATAACTCCCGAACTGGTGGCGGCTTTCATCGCAGGCACCGGCGACGACAATCCCTGGTATCGAGACCATTCGCCCCAGGGTGGACCGCTGGCCCCCGCCCTGATTTTGCACTCCGCGGTCTATCGCAACCTGGACTGGTACCTTCCCAACATCTACGGCAATCTGCACGCCCGCCAGGAGTGGGACATCTTCATGCCGGTTAGGGTTGGAGAGCGGATCGTTACGCGCTCGCTGATCGTCGATCGCTACCAGAAGCGCGATCGCGAGTATGTCGTGAATGAAGTCATTGTGACCAACGCGGCCGGTCGTCTGGTATCACGCAGCCGGACCCATCAGAGCTTTCTCATACCCGATCAGACCAGAAAGGATTCCTTCGTGGTCGATCGCACACGCGAGAAAGATGCCAAACGGGCATTCAGCGTGGGCGAGCGCGGGGGTGATCCAATCGAAGTACCGATGCGCAAAATCACCGAGGAAATGTGCATGGCCTTCTCGGGACCAGCGCTCAACTACCACAACAACCGGCAGAAAGCCGTCGAACTCGGCTTTCCGGAAATCGTGGTACAGGGAATGTTGTCGGTTTGCATGGTGGCAGAGATGATGACGCGGCGCTTCGGCCTTGGCTTCTTCTATGGCGGCAAGATGGATCTGCGCCTGGTCAATGTGGTCTGGGGTAATGATGTAACCGGACCGCGCGGCAGAATTCTCGAACGTCACCCCGAGGGCGAACGCACGCGCGCCGAAGTCGAGGCATGGTGCGAAAAATCCGACGGCACCAAAACCATCGTCGGCAGCGCAAGTGCGCTGGAACTCTAGCCCGGGTCTGCTGGCCCTGATTCTCTTTTCCGTGCTCGCCGGTTGCGCATGCGCTAGCAAGTGCAAGCAGGCGCTCGTCAAGTGCAAGTACGAGTGCCAGCGCAACTATCAACTGTGCCAGGTCAGAAACATCGACCCGTGGTACTGCCAAAACCAAGTCGGCAACTGCGACCTCAAGTGCGACAACGACAACTCCACTTGCTCTTCGTGGTGGTGGTGAGGCAAAGGATGCGTGGCTGGTCTGCCCGGGATCAACACACGCGGCGGCAGGGTTCGAATGAGACCTGAGTAACCCCCTCGGTGTTATCGAAGCCAAGGATCTCGAAGGGAGCTTGGTCGCGGGGATGGATGACCCGCAGGCTTCAGAACGGAAGGAGAACTACCCCGTGGTAAGCGCCTCGACGTCGGTGATCTGCTTG
>JAFAHS010000325.1 GCA_019237115.1 Deltaproteobacteria bacterium | reverse complement strand
GCCACAGTGGGCAAATTTCAGGATCTCGCCGCTGCGCCTCCACGCGATCTGATCCCGATTTGACCTTGCCCGGAGCTCATCCCCAACCGCCCCTTCCCAGGCAGGGCCTACGCCGGAGTTGTATCAAGACGCGGCTGTCGTTGCCTTCCCGGCGCTTCCTGAAGAAGCAAGTGCGGAAAAGCCGGAAATCACGTGCAGTTGCGGAAGCATCGATGGTGCCGCACTCACCGATGGATCATTCGCCAACATCGTGGCGCTGCCTTACTCGAAGGACGATCACACGGCGTGGGTACAGTTCGCCTATGCGGAACCGAAATTGGTACAGGCTGTCGTGTTCGGAGCCGCTGCCGCCGTCCAATTCAGCGGCCCGCCGATTCCTTCCGGAAAAATCGAAGCCAGCGACGATGGGCAAACCTGGCGAACCCTGGTGGACCTGCCGGGACCGCGCGGCTCAGGCTCGGTTAACTTCGCGGTGCGAACCTATTCGGTTGATCCGGTGAAGGCCCGCTTTTATCGTCTTTACTTCAACGCGCCACAACAGGACCCGTTGCGTCCTCCGCCGGCAGGCATGATCTGGCCGCCTCCGGTGAGGCTCACCGAAGTCGAGTTCCTTTCCGCCCCGCGCGTCCAGCATTGGGAAGATAAGGCGAGCTTCGGAATCTACACACCGACCAGCGATCTGCAGGGCGCTGAAGTCCAGCCGGGCGAGGCTATCGATCCCGACAAGGTAATCGACCTGACTGGCAAGATGCGGCCCGACGGAACGCTGGACTGGGACGCCCCCGTTGGCAAGTGGATCGTGCTGCGCCTGGGTTATTCGCTCACCGGCGAAGTCAATCATCCCGCCACGCCCGCGGCTACCGGCCTCGAAGTGGACAAACTGAGCAGCAAAGACGTGCAAGCCTACGTGGAGGAGTACGTGAAGATGATCTCCTCAGCCGGCGGTCCCTACTTTGGCAAAAGCTTCCGATATTTCCTGATGGATAGCTGGGAGGCCGGCCAGGAAAACTGGACCGAGGACATGATGCCCGAGTTCGCTCGCAGGCGCGGTTATGCGATGACCAAATACCTCCCGGTGCTAACAGGGCGAGTCGTCGGCAGCCGCGCTCAATCGGAAGCCTTCCTCTGGGATTTTCGACGCACGCAGGCCGACATGCTGGCTGAGAATCATTACGGCGTTGCCACAAAATACTTCGCGAAGTTCGGCGTCGGCCTGTACGCGGAAGCCATGGGGACCAATATGCCGACCACGGGCGACGGTCTACTCAACAAGGGACAAGTCACAATCCCGATGGGCGAGTTCTGGACGCCCCTGCCGAACCAGAAAGACACACCCGCCCACATTGCCGATGTAATGGAGGCGGGATCAGCCGCGCACATCTACGGCAAGCCCATTGCAGCCACGGAGTCATTCACCACTCGCCCCAACGTAACTCCATGGGGCCAGAGCCCGTTTTACCTGAAGTCCCTGGCGGATCAGGATTTTTCGCGCGGTATCAACCGCATCGTATTCCATACCAGCGACCTTCAACCATTCGTCGACAATGCACATCGGCCGGGAATGACCCTCGGCCCATTCGGCCAGGATTACACCCGAAACATCACGTGGGCCGAGCAGGCCAAGGCATGGAACACGTATCTCGCTCGCTGTTCCTTCCTCCTGCAACAAGGCGAGCCGGTAAGCGATGTGGCTTATTTCTATGGCGAAGATGCTCCTGCGACAGTTTCCTACTGGAAAAAGTTCGACCCCGCGTTGCCTGCGCATTACGGCTTCGATTTCGTCAATGCCGATGTGCTGCTACATGGCGCAACCGCAACCAAAGGACAGTTACATCTGGCAAGCGGTATCACCTATCGCCTGCTTGCACTGCCCGGCGATCAGCGCCTGATCTCCTTGCCTCTGCTGCGCGCCATTCATTCGCTGGTGGAGCAGGGCGCGGTCTTGCTTGGGCCACGGCCAACCGGATCTCCGAGTCTCGCCGATGGTCCCGGTGCACAGGCCGAAATATCAAAGCTGGCTGCGGACCTGTGGGGTCAGGCAGACGAGGCAGGGCGGGGCCACGCTTTTGGAAAAGGAAAAGTGTTTTCGGGAAATACTATTGAAGACGTTCTCACCGGCAACGACGCTGCTCAAGATTTCTCATGGAGCACGCCTGAAAATGTCGGGCAGGATGTCCCGTATTCGCTGCCCGGTGCCGATTCCGACCAAGACCTTCTCGTCATTCACCGCAGCGATGGAAACCGGGACATCTACTTCGTTTCGACGCAGAAGCATTACAGATTCGAGGTAAAGGCCGCATTCCGCGTGACCGGCAAGACCCCTCGCCTTTGGCATCCGGAAAGCGGCGAAATCGAACCCGTCAG
>JAFAHS010000160.1 GCA_019237115.1 Deltaproteobacteria bacterium | reverse complement strand
CCTCGGCCGGCGGGCTCGAGGCATTCAGGCAGCTGCTAGGCACGTTGCCCGTCAACACAGGCATGGCCTTCGTGCTCGTGCAACATCTGGAGCCAAGCCACAAGAGCCTGCTCACCGGACTGCTCGAGAAGGCGACGGCAATGCCGGTCCGCGAAGTCCGCCAGGGCATGCGTGTCGAGCCCAACCACGTGTACGTGATTCCCGCCAACGCCGATCTGAGTGTGCGGAAAGCCGTCCTTCACGTCGCGCGGCGCAAAGCCCTGGCGGGGCACCACACGCCAATCGATCGCTTTTTCCGTTCGCTGGCGGAGGCAAAGGGCGGCGAAGCGATCGGCGTGATTTTGTCCGGAACCGCGTCGGATGGAAGCGCAGGGATCAGGGAGATCAAGGCGGCCGGCGGCATTACTTTCGCCCAGCAGCCGGCGACGGCCAAGTTCGATGGTATGCCCAGAAACGCGATCGCCACCGGTTGCGTCGATCTTGTGCTGCCGGCCGAGCGGATTGCAGTAGAACTCGCACGCATCGCTCGCCACCCTCTCCAGCCCTTGTTCCGATCCGGGGCAACCAGGCTCGAAGCGGTCCCGCCGTTGGCCGCCTCCGAAGACCATTGGACGAAGTTATTCCGGCTGCTGCGAACTTCCTCCAGCGTGGACTTCACCTTCTACAAGAGGCCCACCATTGTGCGTCGCCTCGTGCGCCGCATGGCCCTAAACAAGATCGAGTCGATGCGTGAATACGTGAAGTACGCGGAGAGCAAGCACGAGGAGGTTGAGGCACTCTTCAACGACATCTTGATACACGTAACCGGTTTCTTCCGTGAGCCTGAGGTCTTCCTTGCGCTCAAGGAGAAGGTGTTCCGGGCGATGCTGGCGGGAAGAGCCGCCCGGGAACCGATCCGGATCTGGGTGCCGGGCTGCTCGACCGGTGAAGAGGTGTATTCGCTCGCGATGTGCCTGATGGAGTACTTGGGCGACCGGGCTCCCGAGGTGCCGATCCAGATCTTCGGTACGGATGTCAGCGAAACTGCGGTCGAGAAAGCGCGCGCGGGTGTTTATCCAAAGGATGAGCTGCAAAAGCTTTCTCCGCATCGGGTGCGCCAGTTTTTCCTCAGCATCGACGGCAGCTTTCAAGTTATTCAGAGATTGCGCGAACTCTGCGTGTTTGCGCGCCACGATGTCACCTGCGACCCGCCATTCTCCCGACTCGATTTGATCAGCTGTCGCAACGTGCTCATCTACTTCGAACCGATCCTGCAGAGAAAAGTTCTCACCTTCTTCCACTACGCCCTGAAGAAGACCGGCGTTTTCCTGCTGGGGAAATCCGAGGGCCTTGGTGGCTTTACCGATCTGTTTACGGTCACGGATCGGAAGAACAAATTCTTCTCCAAGAACCCCTACGCGAGCATACCGTTCGAAACAATCCGCAACTCGGGAAAGGCCCTCATACCGAGCACCAAGCCCACCAAGGAAATTCCTCTGCCGTACGGCCTTGAGAGTGAGGCCGATCGGATCGTCTGGGATCGGTACGGGCACGCGGGAGTGGTGGTCAATGACGATCTTCAGATCCTGCACTTCCGCGGCGACACCAGTCCCTTTCTGCGGCCCGCGACCGGCAGAGCCACGCTTCAGTTACTGCGAATGGTGCGCGAAGAATTGGAATTCGAGTTGCGCGCCGCGATCCAGAAAGCGCGCAAAAGCCGACGCACCGTGCGCCGGGAGGGGATCGAGGTCATTCGCGACGGTCGGACGGGAAGAGTCAATATCGAGGTTCGCCGCCTGCCGCCCTTCAATATGCACGGCAGAAGCTTTCTCATCCTGTTCGAAGATCTAGCAACTCCGCGCGTGGCACTGCCGAAACCTCTCCCCGCGGAACAGGAGAAACGGACGCGCGGCCGTGAGGTGCTTCGACTGCAGAACGAATTGGCGCACACGCGCGAGCAGTTGCGCGAGGTCGTACGCGACCAGGATGCAGCCAACGAGGAGTTGAAGACCTCGAACGAGGAAGCCCTGTCCAGCATGGAGGAGCTCCAGAGCACGAATGAGGAGCTGGAAACGGCCAAGGAGGAGCTCCAGTCCAGCAATGAGGAGCTGGTTACGCTCAACGAGCAGTTGCAGAACCGCAACACAGAGTTGAGCCGTGCGACCGATGATCTGAACAATGTTATCAGCGGGGTCGGGATTCCGCTGGTGCTGCTTGATCGTGCTCGGTGCATTCGACGCTTCAATCCTCCGGCCCAGGAGCTGCTGAACTTGGTGGCCGGCGACGTCGGGCGACCGATTCGAAACCTTCGGTTCGGTATCCAGGTTCCGGACCTCGAAGAGCTGATTGGGGTGGTGGACGAGAAGGGGGAAGCAGTCGCGCGTGAAGTTCAGGCAGAAGAAGACGGACGGTGGTATTCGTTTCACATCCGCCCCTTCCACACCGCCGAAAACAAGGTCGAAGGCGTGCTGCTGGCATTCGTGGACATCAACGAGCTGAAACGGAACGAGGCGTCGCTGGAAAGAGAGCGAAACTTTACCGCAGCGATCGTAAATGCGGCCAAAGATCTACTGGTTGTAGTGCTCGATCCTGAAGGGAAGATCGTTCACTTCAACCGGGCCTGTGAACTGCGTACTGGCTATTCCGCCGACGATGCGATCGGGCGCATGCTGTGGGATTTCCTGGTGCCAGCTGACGAACGCGCCGCCGTGAAAGCCACATTCGAGCGGACCTTACGTGGCGAAGCGAGCGAATCTGAGAGTCACCTGGTCACCAAGGACCGGCGACGCTTGCTGATTCGCTGGTCCAACAGCGTGACAACCGGCAAACAAGGCACCGCCGACTCGGTGATCGCCGCCGGTATCGATCAAACCGCTCGTGCAGAGGCCCAGCAGCGGTCCCAGGAGAGCGATGCTACCGTGCAAGCACTACTGGAGACCGCTGCGCAAGCGATCGTCGCGGTCGACAACCGCGGAAAGATCTTGCTGGTCAACCCAACTACCAAAAAGATGTTCGGTTATGAACGGCAGGAGTTGATCGGCCAACCGGTCGAGATACTAGTTCCCAAACATCTCCGTGCCCGGCACTCTGCCGATCGTGCAAACTGGTTTTCGAAGCCACGCAACCGTCCGATGGGAGTAGGGCTTGAACTGGTTGGGCTACGCAAGGATGGGACTGAGTTCCCGATCGAAGTCAGTTTGAGTTACTTGCACAACCGCCAAGGGATGCTCGGGGTCAGCTTCATCTCCGACATCACCGAGCGCCAGAAAAACGAAAGGACGATATTCGAATATCAGGAACAACTGCGGAGGCTGACCTCCGGCCTGTTGAAAGCCCAGGAGAATGAGAACCGAGAGCTGGCACGCGAGCTGCACGATGTCTTCAGCCAGGAACTGGCCGCACTCAGCTTGGAGGCATCCTCGCTGTTGAAGTCCAGGAAGCTCAGCGAGCCGCTAACCGAGCGGCTGGCCAGGCTCGGCAAGAAGATCGGGGACTTGGCGGAGGAAATGCATCGCGCCTCGCGCCAAATCCATCCGGCGATCTTAGAAGAGCTTGGCCTCGAGCCGGCGCTGCGCGAGGAATGCAGCTCGTTCTCGGAACGTACGGGCATTCAGATTCACTTCGAATCAGAGAAGCTTCCCGCCTCGATCCCCATCGAGGTGTCGCTCTGCCTTTTCAGGGTCGCGCAGGAGAGCCTGCGGAACATCCAGGAGCACGCGGCCACAAAGAAAGTATGGGTTAATGTCGGGTTGTGGGGCGAACCCGAGGGTATCGGCCTGCGCATCGTCGACAAGGGAGACGGCTTCGACGTCAACGAGGCTCGCAAGAAAGGCGGTCTCGGGCTGATCAGCATGGAGGAGCGCGTGCGGTTAGTAAATGGCAAAATAGACGTCCACTCCAAACCTGGAATGGGAACCACCGTGGAAGTACATGTGCCGTCGAAGAAGAGCTGAGGCAAAGATCGGGTTTTGCTGGTGGCGCGGATCGTCGAACCTGCGCTCGAGTTGGGTCTATCCGCGCTGGTGAAGCCTCGCTCCCCGTTCAATTAGCATGGAAGAGCGGTTCGGTTGGTCAACGGTAGATCTCCATCCATCACCCGTCAGGGCGGGAACGAAAGTGGCAGGCCTTCGCGTCCTCGAATAAGAATCCGAGATGAAGCGTTCAAGGATCTTGATAGCGGACGATCACGTAGTCGTGGTCGAAGGCTTACGTCGAATGCTCGACCGTTCGGGACTTGAAGTGGTCGGTGTCGCGAAAGACGGGCGAGCGTTGGTTCAAGCCGCGTCTGAAAAACGACCCGACGTGATCATCACCGACATTGCGATGCCATTGCTCAATGGAGTCGACGCGGCGCGCGAAATCCATCGGCAGAACCGAAAGGCAAAGATCATTTTTCTGACCATGCACCCCGAGGTCGCGTATGCGACAGCTGCTTTCGCTGCCGGTGCGTCGGGATACGTGCTGAAGAGCGCGGCAGGTGAGGAGCTGATCGAGGCGATTCGGAGCGTGCTCAATGGACATACATATATATCGAGGTCGATCGCTAAATCCGTGGAAAAAGCCCGCGAGATCAAACACACGAACACTGGTAGCGCGCAGGATCTGTTGACGCATCGTCAACGCGAGATCCTTCAGCTTCTCGCGGAAGGAAGACAGGTCAAGGAAATCGCCGGTCTTCTGAAGCTCTCGCCCAAGACCGTGGAGTTTCACAAATACCGGATCATGAGCGTGCTTGGTCTTCGCACGGTCGCTGGCCTTGCCCGCCACGCTCAAAAGCTGGGCATGGTTGAGTGATTAAACACGCTCGCGAAGTTTTCTAAGTTCAGGAGCCGCTAGGAATCTTCCTAGTCGACAATGCTTTAACCCGATCTTACCTTCTGGTCCAAGGGCAGTTCGAAGATTCGAGCAGGTCCGGGTTGAATATCGCCGGCATTGCTCCCTGCCTGTTGGTCGTACACGTGACTGAGTCGAAAAAAAAGGGCCGCAAGTCTGACCCTGTCCTTCAGACTCATTTTTTGGGCTGACAATCGAGTCGAGCAAATGATTCCCGATCGGAAAAGGCGTGCAGCGATCATCCTCGCAGGCGGTGAAGGGAAACGACTGGCCGAGTTGACCCGACGGAGCGATGGCGTGCACGTTCCCAAACAATTCTGCTCGCTCGTCGGAGAGAAGTCACTGCTCGAGGAAACTCGCCGGCGCGTTTCTCGGTCCGTCACTCCAGATCTGACTTCGATCGTGCTCAACAAGAGTCATGAGTGTTTTTATGCGCCGCTTCTCGCTGAGGTAGCTCCACAAAATCTTGTCGTCCAACCAGAAAACCGAGGCACCGCGCCAGCAATCTTGTACGCACTTTTCAGATTGGCAGAGTCGGCTCCGGGGACTGCGGTGCTCTTGGTTCCTTCGGATCAACATGTCGAGGACGAAGCGGCACTTATGAACGACGTCGATCTGGCCTTCGCCGCGGTTGAGGAACACTCCCAGTTGACAGTTCTACTTGGAATCAAGCCGGATGCGCCGGAAACTGGGTACGGATGGATCGAACCGGCACCGACCGGAGGCGCCGGGCGATGGAAAACGCTTCCGGTCCGGCGGTTCTGGGAGAAGCCGTCTCGTCAGGATGCCGACGGCCTGATGGCGAAAGGTTCTCTCTGGAACAGCTTCATCATCGTCAGCCAGTTACCGACGCTGCTGGGTTTATTCGTCCTGGCCATGCCCAAGCTTTACGATTCGTTTGAGAAAATCAGGCCGACACTTGGGACACGATTTGAGGAAGAGACCGTCAGCCGATTCTACCAGGACCTGCGGCCATCTGACTTTTCGCGCCAAGTGCTGGAGCTGGTCGCGGGCTGTCTTAGTGTTTTGCCCGTGAGCGAGGTTGGTTGGAGTGATCTTGGTGAACCGCACCGGGTTGCCAAGGTCCTCGCCAACCCCGGAGCTCAAGAAAACAAGCGGCGCCCCGAGAAACACCCACAAACGCTGGGGGCCATGGCGATCGCCCTCGCGCTCAGCTTGTTCAGGTAGCCAGTAGCAACGAGGCTCACCAGACTTTGGGCATCAGATCACAAAATACTGTCACCTAGAATCCGATGGCGTGAGTCCAAGGGCAAACAAATGGGCGATGAACGGTGGATATCTGTTGAACTCATCCAATCTTGGATATGGCGCTGCGTTGATGAACACCTTCTCCTGGGTGGATCCGAGTTGCGGGTGACCAACCTTGGAAGCGGTCACCTCGTCCCGCTGCCTCATAACCTTTCCACAACCGTCCCGGAGGAGAACCTTCGTCACACGTGCGGCAGCAAGGTGCTCGCGATCAAGCTGCGAAGCGATGGTTAGGGAAACTGTGGGCAGACCAATCCGCTGTCGTCGTGAAGTGTTTGCCAGACCGTCGGCCTAACAGAATTGTCAGGCACCCTGGAAGATTACTCCACCAATGATCATTTCAACGGTACTCTCCTGCCCGCGCAATATTATGCTATGCGACGAAACCTTCCAGCAGGTGAGTGAGTATCGTCTTCCGGTTGCCCGTTTTCGAACAGGCGATTCGTCCATATCCGTTGAATTCTAAAGCCCGCACGAGTCAGCAGTGAAATGCATTCGTGGAGACAAGGGAACCGTTCACGCCCCGGAGATAGGCTCACCGCAGGGGGTCTTCAGCTTTCTCTCGATATATGACTTGCTGGCAATCGAGGCCCAGACCTTGCGCCGGCGTCTCTCGCTCATGAGTATGGGTTGAATCAGGATTGCATGGCGGGAATGCCCTGTCGCGGTTAACGCGTCCAGAAAACAGGCATTGTTTATGGGAAGATCGGCGAACCACCATGCATAGACGCCCCGAAGGGGCGGAGGCAACGATGCGTTAGGCGATAGGTCCTTCCAGCCGTAAAGCGGCGAGTTCAAAAGCCCGGAGCCGACGGGGGCAGATCGATCCAGTCCATCTCGGCATCAAGGTCCCACGCTTGAGTTTCTTGAATGGGCTTTCGGAATCCGTCTCGGTCACCGAAGCTCGCGTCGCTGGTCAGAACCCCTAAGGACGTTATACACGAACCTAGGCTGAAACATCGTGACTCCCGATTCGAACCTAGCGAGAGCCACCGCGCGGCGTTACCTGACAAACCTGCAAGGCGAGATCGACAGCGCCGCGTTCTATCGGGGACTGGCAGAAATCGAACCACGCCCGGAGCTCGCAAGGATCTACAGGCGGCTGGCCGAAGTCGAGCAATCCCATGGTGAGTACTGGAAAAAGCGCCTCCTGGAGCTTGGCCGCGATGTGCCGAGCTTGCAGTCGCGCTGGCGCAGCAGAGCGCTGATCTGGCTGGCGCGACGGTTTGGTCCTTGGTTTGTTCTACCCATCGCAACCAGCCTCGAGCATGAGAGCGGCGCTTACTATGACGCACAGCCGGAAGCCGCAGCAGGGGGCTTGCCGGCGGCTGAGCGCTCTCACGCTCGTGTGATCGAGGCGTTGGCTGCTCCGGTTCCGTTGCTGTCAATCGCAGCCTTGACGCGCCTGGAGGGAAGGCATCAGTTGGGCACCGCGCTACGCGCCGCGGTACTAGGAGCCAACGATGGGCTGGTCTCCAACCTGACGCTGGTGATGGGAGTAGCTGGGGCGTCGATGAAGCCGCACGCGATTCTGTTGATCGGACTGGCCGGACTGGTTGCAGGCTCGTGCGCGATGGCGATGGGTGAGTGGTTGTCGGTCACCACCTCGATCGACAGCTACCTGAGGGAAATCGAGGTTCGGGCGGAAGAATTGAGTGAATTACCGAAAGAAGAGAGGGAACAGCTCATTTCGATCTATCGTGCCAAGGGACTGGTCGAGAAGGAAGCAGCGGACCTTGCGAACCGCTTAATTGGCCAGGACACCACTCGCGCAATAAAGTCGCGGCGAGGACTCGAAAGCTCGCCTGGTCAATTCACTCGCTCAGCCTGGATCG
>JAFAHS010000142.1 GCA_019237115.1 Deltaproteobacteria bacterium | reverse complement strand
ATCTTGCCGCACCCGCGCCATGCCCAGAATGTATACCACGGGTTGCCGACCAAGCCCGAGTATCACGTGGTGGCAAACGCCGGGCATTTTGCTTTCTTGGCGCCCTGCACCCCGGCGCTCGAACGCGCTGCGCCGGAGATCTGCCGCGACCCCGAGGGTTTCGATCGTGCGGCTTTCCATCGCGAGTTCAATGCTGCCGTAGTGAACTTCTTCAAAACGAAGCTCCGCGTACGACAATAGGCCGCCGGAGCAATGAGCAGATTCCGCGGCGTCAACAAATGCCGGCTCGCGACTACGCCTCAACTAGACAACGGCCGTGCCAACGGGTCATGTGTAGAAGCTTGTGGCAGTTTCGCGTGCTGCTTGGAATGTCGCAAGACTCCGGTCGAGGTTTTTCTGCCTTGGCGTCCTCTATGAAGCCACAGCGCTCCAAGCATTGCAGATTGACTGGCGCACATTGAAGCGCTGGCGCCAATGGTGGCTGGATCGCTTGATGATGAATCCAAAGAAGCGGGTTGGGTGCCGTCAGCATCCATACCTGGCACCAATGAATTGGCCAGTCCCGTTCAATCACGCTATGCTTCGTCGTCGATCGAGCGATCAAAAGTGATTAAAACACGCGAAAAGTTAGTAGCGAGATTTAGGCGACTTGCCGGCGAGTACCGCGCCCGTACCGAATGTAACTCGATGCCACACATTCCACGCACAATCTGTCAGATTGAGCCTAGTTTAGGACACTCAGGTATCGATCCTCAATTTGGGACAGTACCGCTAAACCTAAGTAGCCGAGGGCGGCTCCAATCAGTACGTCAATGCCTCCAGCTATACGGCTATTGTGAAACAAATCTTCTAATTTCGCATCGTCTTGATTAGCCCATGCGCCAGACTAGCCGGTGACGTTGACTTTCCCAGGAATCCAAGGTTATTGCCATCTTATCTTGCCAAGGCAGTTGGAAATGCTTTACGAGCTCTCTGTAGCGGTCGCTCGTGCGGAGCGGAACCGCCGAACTAGTGTTCAAGTGACTTGGAAAAATCATCCGTGCGCAGAAAGCTACGGATTGCTTTTTCAATCAGGCTCGTGACATCTGCATGATTCGCACACGCCCTCGCGATGTCGCCAGTCACTTGACAGTCGGTATTTGAAATCCTCTATATGAGGAAGATGCAAAACCGATCCGCTTCAACAAAAAAGTTGGAAAGATCCAGCATTCCGTCACTGCACCGATCTTTTCTTCATCAGGCTCAGGCTTTGGGGCTCGGGCTGCGTTTGGGAAGATACTACGATTGGAGTCTGTCAAAGATTCGGATGGAAACATCTGGCAAGCGTTTCCGTCTGTCGGATGCCGGCACGGGCTACGCGCCGCTACCGCGTCCCTTGACCAAATTCACAATCGCGCCAAGTGGCCCCTGCGACGCGTAATATTCGGTCGTCTCCGTGTAACTCCCGTCTGGCTTTCGCTGGACGATCTTCTTCTTTACGCCTCCGGTCACCGCCAGGTACATCCCGTACATCGCGACCACCGCCAGGATCGCCACCTCGATCACTGGCAGCTTAGTCTTCGCCTCGGCAAACGCGTTTCGAATGATTGTCTCGTCCTCCTGCCACCCCGCCGACAACGTCGCCAGACAAGCGTTCTCGAGCGTCTGCGGATCCTGCTCGAGCTCTTGTTGCGCCGCGTCCAGCTTATCCTCCGGCGCACCAATTGCCTTCCGCATCTCCGTCGGCGGCAGTTCCTGCTTCTCGGCGATGTAATAGCGGGTCGCCTGCTGAATCGTCATCGCGTCCAGTTGTTGCTCGTTCAAGAACTCAAGAAACGTCACCTTCAATCTCCTCCTTTTAGAATCATCGCCAGTCCCCTTCCACCGCGATCGCCCATCGTACCCAATCCGGCGTCCCATCCGACGCCGATCGGCAAGCGTTTGCCACTGCCTGCGCAAGTTTACCCGACCGCCAATATCTCTCCAGCGCATCGTCTAGTATAGGCAGGACATCACCCGCGACAATGTCCCATCGCGGAGCGACGAGCGCCCGCGTCCCGCCCGTCCGCAATCCCGCCATCAACCCGATTCGCTCGCCTACCCCAGCCAAATGGCTCTGCCCGCTCGAGCACGCTGCCGAGAACACCACGTCCGCCGAACGATCCAGTTTCGCCGCGTCGCGCCAACTCAAGAGATGCGCCGCTCCCTGCCGTCTTCCCAACTCCACGGCTTTCGCCGACGGCAGTGCCCGGCCGTCCCCTACCAGCCACGCCACTTCATACGACTTCGGCTGCACGAACCCATGGCACAGCACCTTCGCCAAGCCACTCTCCCCGAGCAGTTCCGAAACCCGCTGGCGATCGCACGACGCGCCCGATTCCAGCCTCACGTCTGTCCCGCACTCCCCTGCGAAGCGCCGCGTCCGCTCTACCGACCTCTCCAGCGCGAAGCGCACCTCTTGGGAGTCGGTGGCCAGCGGCACTGCGGCAATTCCGATCGGCCCGCGCCTCTCCGGTGACTCCGGACGCGACAGCAGCGACAGCCATCCTGGCGCGTACGAACAGGTCCATCGATCCGCCGCCGCAACGTGCCACGCGATTCCCGAAGCCGACTCGTGTTCCAGGAACACCAGGTGATCGCCATCTTTTAGGTGGGCGCCGGCAACCTTCCCCAGCCACGACTTCACCTCTGACCATTCTTCGATGTCGAACGGCTCGCCATTCCGCTTCCTCGTCCACGTGCTCAGCCGCCACGTGAGCGACACACCGGTCTTCTTCAGATCAACCGCGATCGCGGGCAGAAACTCAGCCTTCACCCCGCCGTCGCTGTCGATCACGGTCATGAGCGCACTCAAATAGTCGCGTGCCTCTATCCATTCCACTACTCCCACCCGACCCTCGGCCGGCGCAAGCCGTGCGACGATTTCATCCGAAATTCCATTCGTGAATTGCTCGATCACTTCCACCGGTGCCGTCTGCGAACGCAAATTCCGCGACCGCGCTAGCGTATCCCGCTGCATCTCGCCAATCAATCGGACATCGGCGAACTCGTGCCTGCGGTCCAGGATTAACGTTGCCACGCTCTGAAGGTCGTATTCGATCCTCTCGGATCCCGCCAGCGCTTTCGATAGATCGGCCAGTCCCCCGAAGGACGCCTCCGTAGCCCCGGCCGTCGATACCAGCATGTGCCGCGCAAACTCCAAATCGCCTTTCCTGTAGCCGGCCTCTGCCAGCGCAAGGGTAACATTCGGATCATGCGGCAGCCCCTCTTCATCCGCTAGGTCGTAGGCCATTGTCCACGCTTCCAGCGCCCTCTCCGCTGCGCCGATCCGATCCGCTAATGGCGCCAGGGCTCGCAGTCCGCTGTACGCCATCAAATACGCGCCTTGTTCGAGCGCTTGCTCAACCAGGTTCTTCAGCCCTTTGAGAACCTCCGTGATCTCAGTAAGCGCCTCTCTTGACATCGTGTCGACCGATCGCAGCGTATTCGCCCAAGCCGCTCCAAGCGCAATTAGCGCCGCCGCGTCCGTCTTCGTCCCCTCCTCGAGCCGCAGCAGCGCTTCGATCGACCCGTCTCTACCCGCTAGCGCCGCAGCTGCAGCGACCAGCTTCGGCTTCGCCTTCGCGAACGGGCCCTTCGCAAATCTCATCGCCTCCTCGAGCGTCTGCCGGGAGCTTGCGTAATCGCCAAGAATTGCCTGCGAAATAGCCAGCGACTCCAACACCTCGATCCGCTCTGCTCCCTTCGCGCCCTCCCTCAGCTCCATCAGGATTTCGACCGCCGCGTCCGGCGCTCCCGTCTCCCGCAGCAGAATTGCCCTGTTTCGCCTGAGAATTCGGGCGCTCTCCGGCTCGACGGCATCTCCCCCAGTTTCAATGGCCTGTTCGAGCACCGCAAGGGCCTCCTCGGTCCGTCCGAGCAGTCGCAAGTGATTCGACCGCTCCAGCCATAGCCGCGTTCTCAGTCGACGGGGAAGATCGTTCTCCCAATCGCGCGGCGCCGTCCCTATCCGATTGAGGTACCGCGCCGGCCTTTGAATCAGCTTCAGCTTTGCTCCAAGCCATGCATCCGCCGTAGCCTCGGCTACGCGATCGCCAGGGATCTGCGCTGAAATCGCCTCTGCCACCCGCTCGAGTCCTTTCGCGTCCCCCGCATCCACCAGCGGCTGGACGAGGGCGTCCGGCGCCTCGACGAGTTTGCCCACCTTTTCCGAGGCACGGCAGACAAGGTCCACCGCGACCTCAACGGGATCCATTTCGCCAAAGCGGACCTCCATCGCCTTCGGAAGTTGCGACAACAACTGCGGATGCCCGGCTTTCTCGCAGATCGCGTCGATCTTCGTATCCATCAGCCATTCGAAACGCCCTTCGGTGACGGCGAGAATCGCGTCCCATAACGCCTCGAACGTAACTGTATCCTTGGCCCGCTCCGCGCTGACGATCAGCTTCTCCTCATCAATCAGCTCGCATTCCAGGAAGAGCTTCGCCCAGTCTTTCGCGTGCGAATTCTCAATCTCGGCAGCGGAGTGCAGACTCGCTCTCAAAGCCTCCATGCAATACCGCGAATGAAAGGACAGGTTCAGGTTGTTCGAGGATAACTTCTCGAGCATCCCGAGCGCCTCTTCTGCCGCGCCATTCACGAGTGAGCCCGGGTGAATGTGCCGCTTGAGATCCGCCTCGAGCGTGCCCGGGTGCCCCTTCTGAGCAGTCCATGCGATCCAGAGCGCAATCCAAGTTCGCGCCTGCAAATGGCCGAGTAACTGTATCGCATCGTCGGCGCTCACCGTGGCTGGGTCCTTACCGAAAGCGACGACCGTCACGCCGGGAACGTGGACGGCGAGGACAACTCGCCCGGCACTGAAGGCTTCGGCCGTCAACTCTGTCCAGTTCTCCTGAAGGTGCTCTGGCAGCTTTCCTTCCAACTCGGCTTTCTGAGCAAGAGCAATTGGCTTCAGTTTCCGCTTCACCAAGTCCGCTGCCCCCGCCTTCATTTCCTCTATTGACATAGCGGCGCGGACTTCCCACTCCAGGTCGTGATCTGCCATCAAACCCCGCCGCAGAGCAGCTAAGAACTCCTGTTCCCGCCCCTCAGCCAGCCAGCCGAACAGAACCGTCGCTACATTTGGGTTGCGCTCCGTCAGGATGAGATGATTGCGGACCTTCAGGCGGTGACTGCAGACTTCACAGGTCGCCTCGTCGAACGCTCCGGTGATCAGCGACGCCAACCCCCTCCACTCTATGGATGAGACGTTAAGAATTACACCGCCGCCATTCAGCGCATTACTGGCATGTCCGCAATTCGGACATATCTTGGGAATTTCCTTTGAAGGTGAGTCAGCCATAGGACGCATTCCAATAAGCTTAGACGTTGTTTATCTCGCGAAGCTACATTCAACACATGCCAACCGGAGGCTAGGATGGGTAGCCCCGTCGGCCGAAGAACTTCTTCGTGGTGGAAAGACCACAACTATATAGTGATTTCCTTCGCTAATTCGTATATAACCCGAATGGGTAATCTCGTTAGAGTTTCTTCATCCGGCTGTCGACGTCTCCACCGATTCGCTATCGGGTCAGAGGATCTATTTTCTCGGCCGTTACACATAGCTGATCGCCAAAGTATTCCCCTACCAGAGGGAACGATTTGGTCGTTCCATTTGTGAAACGCTCTTTGAATGCTCAAGATCTAGCTCTGTATGTGATCACCGAATGGAAGGAGCAATTGTAAACTCAGTGCAGCAGACGCGGTTTTTCACAGGCTAAAGGAAAATTCGCCAAGAACAAGACCTACCCCGATCTATTGGTGCTGCAAAGACATTTCTTAGACTGCTTCGCTATGCATAATGAAACGGATAACTGCCATCGAATCCGGCGAGCTGAAAATTGATGATGAATCCTAAGAAGCTGCCTTGGGTGCCGCTTTCTTCGGCAATCGAGCCTCAACTGATTATTCGGCGTAAGTCCTGATTCTGTTTTTCCAACGCGGAAGCCAACGCGACTCGCCTCTCCCCGGAGGCGAGTTTTTTACTCGGCGACTCAGAACCGACTCGGCGGCGCGTTGAAACTCTACAACCGCGGGACCCTCGCGCATCGCTTCCAGAACCTGG
>JAFAHS010000129.1 GCA_019237115.1 Deltaproteobacteria bacterium | reverse complement strand
TATTGGCGCAGGTGCAGGGCAAGGTTGGCAGTGCCCGTCGAGGGTCCGTAGCTGAACTCCGCGTACTCACAATACATGTATATACATGTATTGTGGGGCCGTCAAGCACTTTGTTTCGTGCCTGTGGTTAGGCCGATGCTCAGGGTGCACGCTGCCGCAAGCCGGCCCAGATTTGGGTCGGGCGTTCGTGGCAGAGGTGGATTCTCAAAGGAGGGCTATCGGGAAAGCTCGCGCCATCCCCGGTTGCATTGCTGTGAGGCAGAGTCGTTCCGCACGAAACACGGGGGACAGAAAGCAAGGTTTGTTGAGCAGGTAGGGCTGGCATTTTCTTCTAAGCAGCGCGTATGAGGTCAATTCGGAATGCCACGCTCAACAAATTCGGTACGGTGCAGGCCGCGAACGTATATTGACCTGATATGGAATGACCAGTCAAGTACTATTTTCTTTTTTTTCTCTCTCTCTTAGGAGGCAGCGTAAGTCGCGGTCGAGGCGGCTAACGCGACGGTTGATCACTCTGATATTCGCGGGTCGAAACCGCATAATCGTGATCCGTCGGGAGCTGCCTCGGACTAACGGCGCGGGTTCGGTCCGCAGACCTACCGCATAGGGCTTTCGAGGATTCTCCTTTCCATGCGCCGCTCGACCGCTACCCACGCTGCCTCCTAGGAGATTCTTACCGCGCAAAAACTCGTCTCATGCCGCTCGCCGTTCCGTCACCTTCTCCTGCGCTGCCTCTGCTTTTACCCCAATGGCCCAAATAAAGCCCAATAGCTCGCGGCCCATCGCCGTTATCACCTTCCCTTTGTCCTTGCCCCGTGCCATCAGCTTCCGATAGCGCATATACAACCGATGTTGCGCTTTCCAGGCGATTTCTCGGATTTCTTCGCTGACTCCGTCTTGCCGTTTCCGTAAAACTCCACCTACGTTGGGGCGGTGGCGGTATGCCCAGGCCGCCTCCACGACCACCCGTCGTAAGTGCGCATTCCCCGTCTTGGTAATGCCCCCTCGCCGTTTACTCTCTCCACTGGAATGTTCGCTTGCTACGATTCCACCGTAGCCCATCAACTGCCGAGCCCGCGAGAATCGCGATATTTCTCCTAGTTCGGCCACGATGGTCACCGCCGCTACTTGAGCCACTCCACGCAGGGCCTGTAAGGCCTCGATCACCGCCTTCATCTTGGGTGGCGTCGACTTCACCGCTTCTTCGATCGCCAGATCCAACCGTGCAATGCGGGCTTCCGCGTGCTCCACCTCATGCAGGTAATCCAGAAAGGTGGCTTCTTGCGCCAGTTGCTCGAAGTGCACTTCGTGTTTCACCCACGCCAGGTATTTCAAGGTCCAGACCTTCACACCCGTCGGCGGCCGCCGGCCATGTCGCAAGAGGAACTTGCCGAGCCGATGTTTCGCCCGTAACTGGTCTTTCTTGGCTGCCTCCCGCGCTCGTACCAGATCGCGCAAGGCCTCATGGGCGGCATCCGGCACCCACACCGGCGTCAGCTCCCCGGCCCGATGATTCCGCGCCAGCTTCAGCGCATCCCTCCGATCGGTCTTCACCCGCTCGCCCGCTTTCACTGGTACCAGTGTTGGTGCCACCACTTCGCACTTTGCTCCCAGGGCCGTGAGTTGCCAGTACACGACATACCCTGTGGGGCCCGCTTCATAGCAAAACCGCAACTGCTCCACCGGTCCCAGGTTCTTAACCAGCTTGCGAATCGACTCCTCCCGATTCGGAATGACGCCGAGCGATCTTACCTCCCCGTCCCGCTCGGCTACCGCCACCGCAATCGTCTCGGCATGGACATCCAAACCGACAAACTTTATGCTTTTCATCGACCGGCTCCCTTCGCTTGTGGCTCTGTACTGCCTGTCTTGCGATTCGCAGCATAACCCACGTACCGCGATCGCAGCCGGTCATTCCATTCTGACTAACGTTAACCAGGAGCAACTTCGCCCACAGGCTAACTCGCGTACGTTGAATTTTATTGTGTTCATGCTTAGGTCCTCACACCTTGTCCCGAACGCCGATCTGTTTCTTTTCCAGCGGGAGTCCTTCAGGCATTTCGTATCCTGAGCGGTTCCGAATCCACGACGCACCTAGTCGCATGGCGGGGCGATTCTACTCGTTTTGGCTGCCAGACTCCATCACCGCGGCACTCTAACTCTTTCGCGACCGTTTCTTGCGTGTCGACAAGATCCGTGGCCGATTCGGCCGTTCTATCCGAAAGGGTGGACGACAAACCGAATGGTTGGTATCAAAAATCGCTAGCGCTCCGTCAGCGCCGAGCTCTTATTGAACACAAAGCGCTTATCGCCAAGTCTTTCCTTGCGTCAGGAAATTCGCTGGTACCTCGATTGCTCTCCGTTCTTGAGGAGTGAAATATCTCTCCGACCCAATAGGAGGATTCGTATGCCTGATTATGCAGAACACTCGCTCACTGAATGGTTGTTGAACAATTACCTGGAGACTCATGGCGGCAAAGCGCCTCGCGAAACGCACTTCGACCGGCGACGCAGTATCTTTGGTTCGTGGGACGTTGGATGGGCCGCGGCGTCGACAGCTCCGATTGTCGGCGATGGCCGCGGCGATGGGGTCACCTTCCTGATGAAGACCGTGACCACCAAAGTCGCGGCTTCCAACATGAGCGACAAGAAGGCCGCGCAAAATATCATCGCGGCTGCCGACAACGCCATCGCCGAATATCTGGATAGCGACGACATTTGCCCGCGTTGGCCTTTTCCAGGGCCTCCTCCGTGGTTGGTAAGTGCAGCCTCGGAACTGACGCTCATTGCCAACACGTTCCAGGAAGGGCCGCTGCGAACCGAAATCCTGAATGTTGCGGGACTAGTGTTAGATCGCGCCCAGCAACTGGCCCAGGGCTCCACCGCCGTCAAAACTATCGCTAAAGGCGCGTAAGGCCAACGCGTACGCCATTCTGCGAATAGACTTGAGGCGGCAGACGCTCATGCCGCCTCAGCCTGTTTTTGTGTAACGGCTTTTGAATCGCATTTTCGCTCAGTCGACGAATACTCGGCTTTCTGGCTCTC
>JAFAHS010000120.1 GCA_019237115.1 Deltaproteobacteria bacterium | reverse complement strand
CGCCAAGGTCGCCCAGGAGAAACTGATCGAGGCCTCCGGGATACCTTACACTATCGTCCGCGCGACCCAGTTCTGGAATTCCTCGGCGGCATCGCCGCTTCAAGTGCGGATGGAAACAAGGTCAGGCTTCCGCCGATCCTGTTCCAGCCCATCGCGGCGGACGACGTTGCTGCCATCGTTGCAGACGTGGCGCTCGCGGCGCCGCGAAACGGTATCATCGAGATCGCCGGCCCGGAACGAGCGCCGTTCAACGAGATCGTCGCCCGCTATCTGAAGGCGGTCGGCGACCCGCGGGAAGTGGTGCCTGACCCCGAGGCGGGCTACTGGGGCGGCCGGGTCGAGGAGCGCTCGCTGGTGCCGTTGGGCGAAGCGCGCCTGGGCCGTATCGCTTTGGACGAATGGCTTCGCCGCTCACCGGCCGGAGCCTGATCCCGCCCCATCCGCCAACCGGAGGGTCGCGCTCCTTGAATGAGTCCGCCGTACGCTGCTGGTGGCCGCGTGCCGTTTCCCAGCGTCTTCGAGATGCGCCGAAGTCGAAGAATGCCAAGGAGACCGTCCTCTACGAGCACGAGTTGCCGAAACGTCCCCGGTCCCAGCCGTCTGCCAATAAGGGTTTCTCTGGCCGACCGACATAGTAGAAGATGATTGTGCAACTAGGGTGCGCCGAGTTTCCGGTTCAATTCATCGATGCGCAGTTCACCCTCGCGAGTCTGTCCGCCGATCTTGAGAAATTTCTGCATGTTGCGCCGGCCGCTCTCCGTGCGGATAAGTTGTTGGAACAGGTAACTTTCGTCCCGCAATCCCTCGGACAGCGGGTTGGTTGCGGAGTTGATTGCCTGCTTGGCGAGTTTCACCGCCTCGACCGGGAAGGACGCGATGCGTTTGGCAAGGTTCATGACGTACGGGCCGATTTCGTTGGCGGGAAGCGCGCGGTTCAGATAGCCCCACCGCTCGGCTTCGTCCGCAGCCATGTCCACGCCGGCCAGAATGATCTCGATCGCGCGGTTGCGTCCGATTAGACGTGGCAGCTTCTGGGTGCCAGTCCCACCCGGGAGAATGCCCAGCGGCACCTCCATCTGGTTGATCCTGGTTTTTCCAAGCACACCAAAGCGCATGTCGAACCCCATCGAGAACTCGCTGCCGCCGCCACCGACCCGCCCCTCGATCTGCGCGATGGTCACCTTGTCCATCGTGCTCATGCGGTTGCACATATCGTGATACTCGTTGGTGGCCGCTGCTTCCCGGCTTGGTGGCCGGTTGATAGGGAATTCGAGGATCGCGCTTACGTCGAAGTGCGCCAGGAAAAAGTCGGGATTCGCGCTCTTCAGGATGAAGACCAGGCAGTCCTGGTCCGCCTCTACTTCTGAAGACATGCGCCTCAGTTCGGAGTAGAGGTCAAGCGTTATGATGTTGATGGGCGGAGCGTCTACCGTCGCAGTTACGATCTTGCCGTCACGAGCGAACCGAATCAGTTTGTATCCTTCGTAAGCCATAAATCCCTTCCTGTGGTTGACGGCTTACTCCCGAAGCTCGAAGAAATTCAAGGCTCGGCAGCGTTCCGTCATATTCGCGACAGGAAGGTCTCTATCATGGCGTTGGCCTGCCCCGGTTGTTCGAAGTGAGGAAAATGGTTTGCCCCGTAGATCTGCGCGAAACCCACATTTTTCAGGTGCGAGCGGATGAACGACTGGTCGGCCTTGCCCGCCGTGATCCACAGAACCGGCTGAGCGATGTGGTCTGCGATAGCGGCAGTGTCTACCATCAATCCTTCGAGCTCCGCGATCTTCACTGCGTCCGCCGTCTTCGCGGCATCGGCAACGGCCCTCGCGTTAGCCCTCCGGTCACCCTTCGGGTTGAAGTAGCGCGAGTAGATTTCTCTAAAGGCTCTCTTCGACTCCGGCCCTTTCAACGCTTCGATCATCTGCGCGACGGCATTTCCAAACGGACTGCCTGGGTCCCCGAGCTTTGGCAGCGTACCCAGGGAGGTATCGATGAGCACGCCCGCCTTCACCAGCTTGGGATTCTCTCGGATGAATTGCAGCGTTCCAGCGCCACCTCCAGCATGTCCGATCGCGACTACGCCCTTAACGCCGGCCGCAGCCGTCACGGCGGCTATGTCCGAGGCATGCGTCGCGGCGTTGTGACCGCCGCCGGAAGTGGTTGACTTGCCATGGCCACGGCGATCGAGCAGCAAAATGGGATGCTTCTTGCCAAAGTACTTCACTTGATGCACCCACAATTCGTGGTTTGAACACCACCCGTGAAGCAGCACGAGCGGCAGCTTGCCGCTGCGATTGCCGACGAGCTGGTAATAGATCTGTGTGCCGTCCGGGCGCTTCAACGTTGCCATATGGCCGGTCCTCCAGATTCGAAGTCGATAGGAGTCTGGCGCAGAATCTCTCGGCAACACCAGCGCTCCACGAAAGACTTTTCCGAGCCGTTCGGAAAGATCTTTCGCGCGGGAGTTGTCGGAGAACGTCGTTGCCGTTCTGCGCCTGTCGGCTTCTCGGCGTTTGAATTGCTGCTCGCTTCCAGACAAACGTTCTCGGCTTGGGATTCGCGGTCGGCGCGCAAGCTTTCTTCAAAAACAGAACCGTAGGTGAGAAAGCCACCCAAGAGCTACGGGTCATGTGCGGAGCCCTTCACCTCAGGCTGGCAGGACCACCTTCAACTCGCTGACTTGCGAGGCGCAGAGAGGAAAACGATCTGTGCAACTAACCGCCTTGCTACAACGTCCCGCCGCCGCAGGATTCCTGAGCGATCTGGTCGAGACCGTAGTGTTGGTGAGTAATCGCGACATCCTATAGGGTCAGGCAGCTTTGCTTGAGTCGTCCCGCAACAGCCCGGCGCCGGAGAGGTTCTGCGAGGAATTCTATGAAACGAAGTTCGCAAAGGATCTTGACCACCCATATCGGGAGCCTTCCGCGGCCGAGAGAACTTTGGACTCATGTAGGAGCAAAAGATCGCGGCCAGCCCTACGACCAAACTGAACTCAACCGAGCGCTTAAGAAGGCCGTCGAGGAAATCGTAAGTAAACAGATCGAGGTCGGGATCGATATTCCATCTGACGGAGAGTTCAGCAAGGCGAGCTTTACGAATTACGTCCGCGAACGGCTCTCGGGACTCGAAGGCATCAATACGCGGGGATTCGCAGCAGCTCCGTCCAAATTCCCAGGCCATGAGGAGGCGCTGCGCGCTCGGGGCGTTGATCTGGCGGCTGGTCTTGGGACTTTGCCATTAAATGTTGGCCCGATCGCCTGGACCGACAAGGCGGAGCTGGAAACCGACATTGCAAATCTGAAGACCGCGCTAAAAGACCACCGGTACGAAGAAGCCTTCATGCCCTCGGTCGCGGTTGGTCAGGTGTTCTTCATAGTACCGACCCAACACTATTCCTCCGATCGGGAATATCTGTTTGCACTGGCGGATGCCCTCAAGCACGAATACAAAGCCATCGTCGACGCCGGGCTGGTTCTTCAACTCGATTCTCCGGACTTCGTGATGATGCGGAATAGGCAGTATTGGCAGCGGTCCTGGAGGGAGTATCGGGAATCGCTCGAATTACGTGTCGAGGCCTTGAACCATGCCCTATCGGATGTGCCAGAGGACCGCATCCGTTTTCATGTTTGCTGGGGGAATTTTGAAGGCCCACACGAGAATGATGTTCCTCTCAAGGAGGTAGTGGATCTGGTCCTGAGGGTGAAGGCGCAAGCTTACTCTCTGGAAGGAGCGAACCCTCGCCATGGGCACGAATGGCGCGTGTGGGAGCAAGTCAAGTTTCCCGAGGGCAAGATTCTCATACCGGGAGTGATTGATACCGTGACCAGCTTTGTGGAGCATCCGGAATTGGTCGCGGAGCGTATTGTGCGCTGTGCCAAACTGGTAGGCCGCGAGAATGTCATCGCAGCGCCGGACTGCGGATTCGGAACGTTCGGAGGCTGGGAGCCACGCGTTCATCCCGAAGTGATGTGGGCCAAGTTTGCGGCGCTGGTCGAAGGCGCCGCAATCGCGACCCGACAATTGTGGGGTCGGTAGCGAGGTTTAACGCGCCAGATAAGAAAGATCCAATCTACTTGCGGTAGTGTGAGTCGATGTCTCTGCTTACGAGATAACATGATAAGACCTTCAGAATAGGGAGAGCATGCCATGGTCAAACGCAAGGCCGATCTCGTTGACAACAAAGGGGCCGTCGTGGCGGTCTTCCATGAAACATGTCACGACTACGGAAGTATATTTGCGACGGTTAGACTTCGCGAACCGTTAGCACCGTTTAACCTACAGGGTACTGAAAGCCTTGCCCTCTTCGCGAAGGGTGGCAGCCAGCCCGTGTTATTCGTGGAGGCAACCGATCCCGCAGGAACGGAGATCAGGGAATTCCATGGAAGAAGCGCGATCGGCTGTGTCGCTGTCGGGACGGGAGTCTCTCTGATAAAGAGTCCTGGTGGAGACCTCGGTACCCTTCTGATTGTTCTCGCGACAGGAACGGTCGAGCCGAAGCCCTAGCTGGGGGGTCAGGTTGGAAGCGGAAGGGCTCATTCGATGCAGTAACGCCGGCCCAAGTCGGCGGAGCACTTAACGCTCTCCGCCGCTCCGCGTTTGGGTCGCGACGATCAACCTGACGCGCGACCTAATCGACGCGATCGCTGTCACTACACCGAGGCGAAGTTCGTACCTTGGAATCCCGTTGCGACTGCAGTCGGTGGTGGACCTCTTTCGCTGGAAGAGGTACCAGCGCTCCTTCGGCAGCTAAAGGACAGGACCGCGCGTGATCTTCGCGACACGATCTCAGGGAGCCTTCGGCCAGGCGAACTTCTAGAGCCAGCGACGTCAGGACAATCAATTTCGATCGGCGCAAGATATTGTTGTCCACGAACTCACACGCTTAGGCGAGGCCCTACCGGAGACCTCACACGGTGAGCGCGAAGTGGACCTGCTCGCTCCGGTGCGAGCGCCGCGTGCCGAACAGCAGCCGAGAGTTGAGCTCAAAAATACCTTCGCGTCTGGAAGCGCAGGAGTGGTTCTCCCGAGCCTCAGGGTAGTGCGAGGGCGTGATTTGAGATCGCTTCGCCTCGCACGGATGCCCGTGCGGCCTCCCCACCAGTGCCGGCACCACTTAAGCCCCATTGCTTCTTTCCGAGTGGCTAAACGAGCTTTCGGTGGCCCACCCAGAGGAGTCATCCGACGGTCGCGATGGTGGTCGGTCATTACGGCGATGGACGAACGCGAATGGGAACAAGCCCGCGAGCTACAAAGAATCCGTCCTTCAGCTCGAGCTCGGTTGCAACCTTTTTCCGCGCCGATGCCACTATAGTTAGAGATCGATGAGCCTCGAGGAGGACCGCGACATCGTTGCCCGCGTGTTGGCCGGGGACAAGGCCGCGTTCGGCGCGCTGATCGAGCGCCACCGGGCGAGCGCCCTGGCATTCTCGCGGCGAATCCTCGACGCAAACGAGGCCGAGGATGCCGTCCAGGAAGCGTTCCTCGCCGCATTCCTGGGCATCAAGGCGTTGCGCGACGCCGGCCGGTTTCGAGCCTGGCTCTTCGGGATCGTCGCGAACGTGTGCCGCTACAGGCTGCGCCGTACGCGGGAAGGCTACTTCCGCGATGAGCAGGGCGGGCGGTTGGTGACCGGCTTCATGCTGGAAGACGCACAACCGTCGGCGGAAGCGGTCTTCGAAATCAGGGAGCTGCATCGGATCGTCTCCGATGCGATCGGTGAGCTTCCGGATGAGCAGCGGCAGGCTGTAACCCTTCACTACCTGCATGGACTGACTCTCGCAGAAATCGCAATTCTCACTGCCGCGCCGGTCGGTACGCTGAAGGCCCGTCTCCATCACGCGCGTGCGCGGCTCAAGGAGTCGCTCATCGCAAGCCTTTCGGTAACGCCCAAGCATACCCGCGAACAGGGGTTGGCCATGATTGAAGTAATCGTACTCGATGTCGTAACCCGTGCCGCCGTGAACCAGGAAGTGAAAACGCTTTCGGATGCTTACGGAAGAGATGCCAAGCTCGGATTCTGGAGGGTGATCTTGCTCAAGGAGCGCGCCGGCCGGCGCATTCTCCCGATCTGGGTCGGTCCCTGGGAGGGCGACGTTATCGCCTTGCAACTCGAGCACATCGAAACCCCGCGGCCTGGTACCTTCGATCTAACGACGCATCTGCTCGAGCTCAGCGGTGCGAAGATCGAAAAAGTCGCGGTCACTGAACTCCGAAATAATGTCTATTTTGGGATGATGTGGCTTAACGCCGGCGGCAACAAGTTCGAAGTCGATGCGCGGCCGAGCGACGCGATCATGCTCGCACTTCAGGCCGACGCGCCGATCTACCTCGCTTCCGAGACACTGGAGGGGAATAAGACGGTTATCAGCGCCGCCGATGAAGAGATTAAGTGGAAGACGCTCGAGCAAAGCGGGCCCCGAGAGCCGGAGGCGCAACCGATGGAATACAGGTCAGTTCGCGGTATCGTGCGCGAAGCGTACGCGAAACCAGCCTCCGACTAAAGTCATCCCTACGTTTGGCTCAACTGGCTATCGCGGAGGGGGCACGAGCCAGAACTCGGCCACAATAAATCTAGAAACTGGTTCAACGAGGGTTTCGACACCGCGGACCTAACGGATGCCAAATCCCTGCTGCACCAACTGAATCAATCGCGGTTCAAATCTCGGGTTCTCGACGGTGACCGCAAAACGGCCGGCGAGTGGGGTCGGAGGATTGCAACGCCGGGCGGTGAGCGCGTCCGCCCGGCGGTTTTAGGGTTACGCGAGCGACCATAGCGAACTCACGATGTAAACTACGGTCATGAGACCAAAGATAAGTCCCGGAACCTCATCGAGCAGAGTGTACTGCGCGAACTGAGTGGCCTGGCTTACCGGCTGGTTCTCCGCGAACGGCTTTAACTGAGATGCGCTCGCCGTCTTGGTGTTGACTGACATTGGGATGTCCTCCTTTCGTTTCGATGGGAGGGTTGGGGAGCAAGGACGGTGCCGCGAAAAACTGCCCACCAGCGCTACCAAAATCAGGCCGGCGTTAACTGCTGACGTTAACCTGAGCGCGACCGCGTAAAGTGAGATTAACGCGGCGCCTGTTTCTTGATTCTCTTGTGAAGTGCGACGCGAGAGATTCCGAGCAGGCGGGCCGCTTCCGCCACCTTGCCCCCGGTATGGGCGAGTGCGGTGGCGACGTAGCGTGCTTCGAAGTCGGTTTTTGCCTTTGCTAGCGGCTGCCATGGCCCTGCGAAGTCGCCCGTCGAGGGCGACAAAGCGGGGGGCGGGTCTGGTGTAGCCATCGTCTCACCGCTCGCGGACAGGGCCGCCAACAGGTACGCGCGACCGATTTTCTGGCCGTCGGTGGCAAGTGCGACCGCACGTGCGATTTCGTTCCGCAACTGGCGCACGTTGCCGGGCCAGTCGAAGCGCGTCAGCGCGTCGATCGCGTCGGCATCGAATCCGCCAATCCGCTTGCCGCTGCTCTTTGCGTTGGCTTCCAGAAAGCGGCTTGCGAGCAGCGGAATGTCCTCGCGGCGGTCGCGCAGGGTCGGTACTGGAATCGGAAACACTGCGAGCCGATAGTAGAGATCCTCGCGGAAGGTTTTGGCTTTTACCGCTGCGCCGAGTTCGCGGTTGGTGGCGGACAGCACCCGCACGTCGACTTTCTGCGGGCGCGTGTCACCGACCGGTGTTATCTCGCGCTCCTCCAGCACGCGGAGCAGCTTGGGCTGCATCGGAAGGGGCATCTCGCCGACCTCGTCGAGTAGAATCACTCCGCCGCTGGCGGCCCTGAACAGACCCGGCTCATCGGTGGCCGCACCGGTGAACGCCCCGCGACGATGGCCAAACAGCTCACTCTCCAGCAACGTCTCGGTGAACGCGGCGCAGTTCACGGCGACAAATGGGCCGGCGGCACGATCGCTCGCCCGATGTATCGCGCGTGCGACCAGCTCCTTGCCGGTCCCGGTTTCACCCTCGATCAGCACCGGAATCGAAGATGCCGCCGCACTGGCGATCAGGCGCAGAACCTTGTCCATGGCGGGACCGGTGCCGATGATTTCGCGATCGAGGTCACGTCCGACCAGGTCGCGCCTGAGCACTCCGACCTGTCTACGGAGGACCTCCTGAGCGGATTGACTCTGCGCGAAGCGGTCGGCGTTGCTTAAGGAGGTCGCAATCACCTCGGCGAGAGATTCGAGCAGCTGAAATCGTCATCTCGAAATGGACCGTCTCGATGATTGACCGCCTCGATCACTCCCACCGGCTCGCCGCGCGCGACGAGCGGCACCGCCAAGATCGATCTGGTAGTTACACCGCTACGGGTGTCCACTCCGGAATAGTGGCGAGGATCGTGCCCTGGGTCATCGATTCGTTCGGAGCGCCCGCTCTTCAATACCGAGCCCACGATGCCGCGATCGGCCGCGAAGCGAACGCCCGTCAGCGTGGCGGCCACCTCAGGATTCATCTGCGAGTTATAGGGAACGTAAAGTTCGCCGCGTTCGCGATCGAGCAGGAACACCGAGACGCCCTCCACATCGAGAACCTCCCGGCACTTGTTGACTATGAGCGGCACGAGTTGGTCGAGCTCCAACTGTGCGGCAAATTCACGCGCCAGGTCGTAGAGGACTCCGGTCTGCGGACCGCGTGAGGCGGGCTCCATCGAAGGGGTATTCTGGCATCGCTGCGCCGCTTCGTCGATGATTCCGAATGCGCGGCGCTGAATTCGGCTCAATTGGGTGCCCCCCTAATAGCCAGGTCATTGGCGGGAGGCGGTAGAGGTTCATCTCACGATGGGAGAGAATCACTTCCTTCCCACGGCAATTTGAAGAATTGCGATCTTACTCCGAGGCTTTCAGAACTGACGGCTCCGCCCTTCGCTACGCTTCTTCGTAGAATTGTGCTCGGATTCTGGCGCTCGCGATAATACCCGGAGCGCTGTGCTTCCCGGAGCCGCCCCTGCTCGCGCGGCCTTGCACTCGACGGCAGAACCCCCCGGTTGGATAATTCTCCGAGTCGCATCAAGGGCAACGATTGGGTGCCTACTAAAAGACACGAGGCGATCGTTTGCGTTTTAATCGACACGGAGGTGAACCATGGGAAGGCTCGATAACAAAGTGGCGGTGATTACAGGTGCCGCAAGTGGGATCGGACGCGGCACCGCGATTCGTTTCGCAGTCGAAGGTGCATCAGTCGTCATTGCCGACCTGAACGAAGAAGGCGGTGCTGCCTCGGTACGCGAATGTAGGGAAAATGGGGGCACCGCCATCTTCCAGAAAACTGACGTCGCCGCGGAGGGCGACATCAAGGCACTCGTCGCCCGCGCAGTCCAAGAATTCGGAAAGCTCGATATTATCTACAACAATGCCGGACTCGTTGGAGCTACCGGCTCGATAGAAGCAACGTCGGTGGAAGACTGGGACCGCACCTTTGCGGTGCTGACGCGCGGAGTTTTCCTTGGGATGAAACATGCCGTCCCCGAGATGCGGAAAAGCGGCGGTGGCTCGATAATCTCAACCGCCTCGGTCGCGGGGCTCTCCGGAGGGTACGGAACGCATGCTTACAGCGGAGCGAAGGCCGCGGTCGTGAATATCACTCGCTCGGTCGCGCTCGAAGTTGCGAAACACAAGATCCGGGTCAATTGCATTTGCCCGGGCGGAATCAACACTCCGATCTTCAACATCGTATCTTCCGATCCGGACCAGATTGAGCAGATGTTGGCACTCTGTCCGTTGAAACGATCTGGCCATCCGGAGGATATCGCGAATATGGCACTCTTCCTCGCCAGCGATGAGTCCGAATGGATCACTGGTCAGGCCATTTCCGTCGACGGAGGCTTGACCGCGGGCCGAACCGCCTTATTTGAAAATCCCGAACAGGAGCGCGTGTTCGGCAACCGGTACCTGGGGCCCTCTTTTACAACAGGCAGAAGCTAGCCTCAGGCAGGTCTACCGGAGAGTTTAGCGAGCCACGGGAGCACGGGTGTTTCCGGGGCGAACTCTTTTCGGTGCTTGACCATCGGGCCAGGCGGATAACTGGATCTGCGACCTTGGTACGATTCTGGCGCGACCTCGTGAAGCAAATCTGTCTGGCTCGCTTACGCTGCAAAACGGGTCGGCTTCGAAACTGGGCGGACGGTTTGTCAGCCATCACACTTGTCCGCGAACTCCCGCTGACCTTCGAAGAATAGACAATGTGCTGGCTGGTGGGAGGATCGGGAGGATGGCCCGAGCACTCTCTTCCAGGAAGAGTGGATCCTGAGGCGCGCGAGATTTGAAGGACTTGCTTGGAGGATCAGGTCGCTGAGGCTAGGGCCGTACCTCATAGTAGGCGTTGATCGGGTTTTCGAAATCCTTGATTGCGAAGCGCGTGAACCCGGCCTCCGCCGTCATCCTGCGGGCGACCGGTTCGGGGAATCCGAGCGTGCCCAATCCCAGCCCGCCGGGTTCGGAAAGCGCCGACGACATGCAGCAAATCACCGAGAAGCCATACATCAGCGGAGCCAGAGGATTTTGCTTCAAGTTTTCCTCGAAAGTCGGCATCCCGTGAACATCGGCAATCAGCCACGTTCCGTCGGATTTGATGGTTTTGCGAATGGCTTGCATGACAAGGTCGGGCCTCGTCATGTCGTGGAGGCAATCGAAGGTTGTGATGAAATCGCAACTAGCATCGCCCGCCAGAGGATCGACGCTCGCGTCGTGCAGGTGCACGTTCTTTAGGCCGGCCTTCCGCGCGTTTTCCGCAGCGCGCTGGAGGGGCAGCTTTGCGATATCGTAGCCGTGAAACTCTGACCGCGGATAAGCCTTCGCCATCTCGATGATCGCAACGCCGGCGCCGCATCCGACGTCCGCAACCTTGGCGCCTGCCTGCAGCTTGGCGACGACACCATCGAGTTTTGGCAGGGCGTTGGGTACAAGCTGCGTCCGAAACCACGGGCCGAGCAATCGCTCGACCCCGACATTCACTTCGGAACCGAACTGATCGTAGGAGAGGCCGAGCCCGCTTCTGAATGAGCGCGGCAGCTCGTTTAACAGCGCCATCTGCTGTGGGAGTGCGCAAAAACCGCCGGCTAGAAAAAAGGGACTGTTTTCGTCCGCCAGCACCAGGGCGCCTTCGGGGCTGAGCTCGAAACGTGACTCACCCTTGTAGTCTATTACCTTGGCAGCTGCCTGCTGGTAGAGCCACTCGCGAACCCAGCGTTCATTGAGGCCGGTCTTGCGCGCGAGCTGTTCGCTGGTGAGGGGGCCGGCGCCATTCAGCGCCTGGTAGAGACCCATGCGTTCGCCCAGATGGATCATGCCCGAAACCAGCGCTCCGGCGAGGTGGCTGAAGACCTCCTCCGCAAATTTTCCCGTTTTCTCGATATCGATCGGATGATCCTTGTCGGCCATGACCCAAACCTCCCGCCAGCGAAACACTCGCGCCCCTCTTTGCGGGGGCAGCGGATTTCTCGATGAATCTATATTGGATGTTGCGCGCAGTTCATAGTCCGCGTGCGACCGATAAGGCAAGAGAGGCAATTGGGAGGGCTTCAGAGGCACCGTTGTGAAAGGGGTGAACCAGGTCTGGTGTGGCTATCGGCCCCCTGTGGCCGTCACGTCGCAACCGGAAGAAGCCGAAGCGCAAGTTGCAGCGTTGGTCTCTACTGGAGATAGGGCAAGGGACAGGAAGCTACCCAACGCTGCCGGGGAAACCTCCTTGACGGGTCCGCACCTTGTCCCTGAGTCGGCAAGCTATATCATCTGAACATCGTTCTTTCCGATGCGTAAGGTCTGCTTTCACTTCGCGGTCAGAGGCGGCTAAGTCGAAAGGCGGGCATGGTTCTCTGGGAGAATTCAACGATCGCGAGGATCTCGTTAAACCGCAAAAAACGCAAATCTCGGCGGGTGCCTACGCGGCGCGGCGGTCCAGTTGTTCTATTTTTGCGGGGGGTTGCGCAAGTAAAGCTTGAAGTGTCCGCGCGGGTAATCAGGAGGCTGCCGATGATATCGAAACCTCAGCGTGAGACTGAAGAGTTGAACCCGACGCGTGGCCGGTCTAAATCGAGTGTTTGGAGAAATTAAAAAATGGCAATTCCATCCGGGTCACTTTGCTTCCTGACGCTCGGCGAGCTCTCGGCGCTGCTCCACAGGCGCCAAGTCACTTCGGTCGAGGCGACACGTGCGGTGCTCGATCGGATCCATAAGCTCAACCCAGCGCTGCGCGCGTACCTCGCGGTCCTGGATGAGTCGGCGCTCCGCCAAGCCGAAGCTGCCGACCAGGAAATCGCCGCCGGTAGGCGGCGCGGGCCGCTTCATGGCGTACCGGTCGCCGTCAAGGATCTCTGCCGGACCAAAGGCATTCCGACCACGTGCGCGAGCAAGTTGTTGCGCGATTGGCGGCCCGACTCGAATGCCACCGTGGTTGACCGTTTCGAAGCTGCCGGGGCCGTGCTCCTCGGCAAACTGCATCTGACCGAGTTCGCGATGGTCTGGTACCATCCCGAGATTCCTGGCCCGCAGAATCCGTGGAATCCCGCACTATGGCCCGGCGCTTCGTCGAGTGGCTCCGGCGCCGCGATAGCGGCGGGTCTCTGCTATGCAGCGATCGGGACTGACACGGGAGGCTCGATCCGCTTTCCTTCAGCCGCCAACGGTATCGTGGGTCTGAAGCCAACCTGGGGGCGGGTAAGTCGCCATGGTGTTTTCCCGCTGGCCGAGTCGCTCGACCACATCGGACCGATGACGCGCAGCGTGGCCGATGCAGCGCTAGTTCTGAGCGTCATCGCGGGACGCGATGAGTTGGACGATACTTCGCTGGCCGCGCCCGCGGGTGACTACGAAGCTGCTGTCGATGCGGGCGCCACGGGAATTCGTATCGGTGTTGATGAACAGTACGTCGGACGAGCTTCTAGTGAGGTTGCAAGCGCAGTTATTGGCGCGATTGCCGAATTCGAACGAATTGGTGCGCGCATCATCAAGGTCAAGCTGCCCGAAATCGAGCCGTGCATGAGGGCGTGGTTCCCAATCTGCGCGGCAGAGGCTGCCGCAGCTCATGCTGCGACCTATCCATCGAAGGCTGCCGACTATGGTCCCGGCGTTCGGTCTTTTCTCGAAGCCGGTGCAGCGGTTCGCGGTCAGGATTACGCCAACGCGCATATCGTGCGCGAGCGTTTCACCAATCGTTTCCAGCAACTTTTCGAGCAGGTCGATGTGATTGCGTGTCCTACGATGCCGTCAGCGACTTTGCCCAACAATGCGATCCCGCCCGACGCCGCACCCTTCAAGGAACCAACTCCGCTGCTCGCGTTCACCGCGCTGTTCAATATGAGCCGCAACCCGACTCTCTCGATGCCGGGCGGCGCCGGCAATGGCGCTCCGCCCCCGAGCCTACAACTTGTGGGCCCCATGCTCGGCGAGGCGACGCTTATCCGCGCTGGCGCAGCATTAGAACGTGTCACCGAATGGCACAGGCAGCGCCCACCAAGCTAAGGGGGTGTCAGCCATATTCCTCGAAGTTTAGCCTAAACAGCTCTCCAGGGCCGCGGCGTAGTCGAGTAGTCAAGGTGGTTTGGGCGGCCGACAATCTAGCTCGGAAGTCGAAGCGCGACAGCGGTGACGCCGAAGATCGCTTCCGCCGCCAGGCACGTAGGCTGACGTCGCTGATTCATCCCAATGTCGCCTTGGGCACGAGCGTAAAATGGTCGCGCCAAGATTGATGAAACAGGGAGGACACAGCTCTGGCAGACCAGCTGAAACCGGGTACTTCTTCAATGGAGGGCTCTCTCATGCCAAATCGAGTACAGATAGTCGGGAGCTATCTCTCGCCGTACGTCCGCAAGGTACTGGTCGCTCTTGATCTGAAGGGCATTCCTTACGAGGTGGATCCCATTGTTCCCTTTTTCGGGAACGATAAATTTTCGCAGCTAAGCCCAATTCGACGGATTCCTGTGTTTATCGACGACGACATTACGCTGTCGGATTCGTCAGTCATCTGCGAATACCTCGAAGATCGCTATCCCACCCCGGCGCTATACCCTCTCAACGTTGTCGATCGCGCGCGTGCCCGATGGCTGGAAGAGTTTGCCGATTCGCGCATGGGCGAGGTCTTCATCTGGCGGTTGTTCAATCAGGTTGCGATTAAGCCCGCGGTGTGGGGCGAAACAACCGATAATGCGGTGGTGGAAAGCACGATCAAGGTAGATGTGCCCCTAGTGCTGGATTACCTGGAGACGCAGGTCGCGACAGACGGCTTCATCTTCGGAGAAGTCTCTATCGCGGACATCAGCATCGCATGTTTCTTTCGTAACGCCGCATTTGCGCGCTTTTCGGTCGACGCCGTTCGTTGGCCACGGACCGCTTCGTTCGTCGAGCGCGTGCTGAAACTTGAGAGCTTTGAAAAGCTCAAGCCGATAGAAGATCGGCTGCGGCGAACCCCGGTGCCGCGACATCGGACGGTGGTGCAAGAGATGGGAATCCCAGTGACTCAGGAATCTCTAGGGACTCTCTTACCTCGACGCGGGGTCATGCGCATTGACTGAGTGGACACGTCGAGCCGAAGGGCATGATTCATATATCGTGTGACGGCTCGCTATCCTTGCGACAGCCAGGGCGAAGACCTTCCGTTCCGGTGCCTCGTCGTTTCACGTAACAGAGGTTTACGCACCTGAAGCTTTCTGGGTTTTTCCCATAGAGGTGGATAAAGTCGAGCTAATGCCATGAACA
>JAFAHS010000013.1 GCA_019237115.1 Deltaproteobacteria bacterium | reverse complement strand
GGGGGCGGGGGATCAAGCAGGGTCGGGTTGTCCACGCGCGCAATGCGCTTGCCGTCGAAGAAAATATACTCCTCGGTGATGCCTGTTGGGGTGCTCTCCGCCAGGATATTTCCGTCCGGGCCACGCCAGTAGAGCGTATCGGAACCGTTAGCATCTTTAACTACGCGGTCCCCGTTGCCGTCGTAAGTGTATTTAGTTCGAGTCCGGGACTCGCGGATGCTGCGGTCCTCGAAGAACCCATAATCCCGACAAGCGGGTAGAAGGTGTCTGTGGGAGGCCAGCACCATGCCAATAGTAACTCTGAAAATGAGAATCCGCCAACCACGAAGCACGCCAAGGGTTCTTTGTTGAACTTCAGCGCATAGTATTCCCGGTTCTGCACGACTTTTTGGTGAAAGCTGCATTTTATGCGGCTTTCTGGAAAACGAGAAATTCGGTCTTCGTAGCGGCCAGACGCTGCGCTTTCAACAGCAGGTAGCGCAGGTTGCTGTAGCCGCGTCCGCGCCGCAGCAGAGCCTTGATGTTGCCGTTGATGGCCTCGACTCTTCCCATCGGCACCTTGGTACGGCAATAGTTCAGAATCCCGTCTACGTGCCGCAGCAGTAAGTTCGCGAGTTTCTCGAAAGCTTTCAACCGCTGCCAACGAAGCTGCCCGATCCAGCTCTCCAGGTAGTTGAGCATGGCCCCCTCGTAGGTGTAATCCCACAAATGGCTCAGACTCTCTTTGAGAAAGTAGGCTTTCATCACCCGCCGGTTCAGCCCGAACAGTTGCTTGAGCTGTTGCTTCTTCTCCCGGTCCAAGCGCACCCAACTGCTCAACAACAGCCAGCGCTTGCCCCGTACCACATCGCGCGCCGCTCCCCCCTGGCGGAAAAATTCCGCGCGCCGCACTTCGTCTACCGCGGCGCTCGCGTGCTGCAGGATGTGAAACTTGTCATACACCATGCGCGCCTGCGGCACCCAGCGCTCCAGGCTTTGCCGATACGCTGGCCACATGTCCACGCAAGCGGCTTGAATCGCTCGGCGCTGAAAGGCACTCAACTGGGTGGAGAAGAATTCATCCAGAGTCTCCTGTTTGCGCTCCCGGCCAAACCACAGCGGCTCGCAGGTTTCCAGGTTCGACACCACGGTCAGAAATTTGCCCTGGCGCCCGACGTAGATTTCATCCACTCCCATATCCCGCAAGGCCGGCTTGCGCCGTTGCGCCGCCCACCGCTCCAGGTAACGCAAGTCGATGGCCCGCACCGTGCTCTCCGCCAGCTTCCACTGCTTCGCCACTCTCCGCGCCGGCGCACTTTCGCACGCTTGCCCCACCGCTTCTTCAAACCGCTTGCTGAACGGCGCGTTGCTGGGTAGTTGTTCTACCTTCTCTGCCTTCAGCCCACAGTCGGGGCAGCGTACTCGATACAACTCCACTACCACTGTCGCCCGATACTCCGACCAAGGCAGATCGCGCACTTCCCGCTCATATACCTCCGCGATCCCGCCCACCCGTTCCCCGCAACTCGAGCACCGCAGCACCTGATTGCCCCGCTTTCGCCTTACCCATAAGCGGAGGGTTTTAGCTTTCTCGTTGACCTCGCTGCGATAGACTCGGTATCCCGGCCATCGCAAAATCCTCGTCCAATCGCTGTCCTGCATGCCGTTCAGCGTACCGGAAATTCAATTTCCTGAAAACCGCCGAAATCCACAGGTTTTTCACTTTCCTGCGGAGAGCCGTATTCCCTCGTCAGAGTCCTGACTTGTGGAAAAGGTGGTTTGTAGGTTGCGCTCTGCGGAAGCGGATAGCTATCCGCTTCCGTAGAGCGGCCGCGCTTTTTGGAAGGGCAGGGTCCCGGGCAGGAGGAGATGCTTGACTGTGTCCAGCAATCGACTGATGGGATGACGCGCCGCGGCCGCACGCAAGTCGTCGGCAGTGACGTGCAGATAGACTTGCGTGCTGGTGATCAGTCGATGGCCGAGCAGGTCGCGCAGGGTAACCAGGCCGACGCCGGCACGCATCAGGTGAGTGGCGAAGGTGTGCCGGATACGATGCGGTGACAAAGCGATACCGATGCGACTGCGCTGCCCCCAGGTACGGACGCGTTCATAGACGCCGCCGCGCGAGAGGGGTCGGCCGAAGCGGGAACGAAAAAAGGGTGCGTTATGCAGTGCGGGGCCGCGCGCTTCAACATAGTGCTGTAGCACCTGGGCCAGTTCCGGGTTCAGCGGCAGGGTGCGCTCGTGCCCACCCTTGCCTTGCACGGTGATCGTCAACTGTTTGAGATCGACACTCGCATTGCGCAGCGACGCGCACTCGGAGGCGCGAATGCCGGTGCCGTAGAGCAGCGCCAGCAAGGCGCGATCGCGAAGACCGAGCACGGTGTCGGGCTTGGGCTCCGCCAATAGACGGTGGACCTGATCGGTGGAGAGGGTGACGGGAAGCTTGCGCGGCACCGCCTTGATGGAGGGGAAACTAGCGAGCGGGTTGTCGCGGTGTTCGAGATGCCCCATGGCCACCATGGCGCTGTAGAACCGGCGCAGGACGACTACGGCGCGGTTGACGGCTGAGTCGCCGTTATCACGCACTTCGCGCAGGTGCTGGACATAGGTGAGCACGTCGCGCACCGAGATCTGATCGGGTTCGCGATCCCCCAGCTTAACGCGTACCCAATCGCGGAACTGTTGCAGCGTCTTCTCGTAGGCGGCCAGCGTGAGGGGCCGCAGCCCGCGGGCGACGCAGTGCGTACGGATGTAGAGTTCGATCCAGCATGACCACTTCATGAGCGCTCTCCGAGAGTTAGTTTGCGGACTGCAGCCTGGGGCCGGCCGGGCAATACGTGCAGGTACACCCCCGTTTCTTGCGGACTGCGATGTCCCATCAGCGAGGCGATAACCGCCAAATCGACGCCGCGATCCATCAGGTGGGTGGCGAAGCTATGGCGCAGCGTGCGCGGCGTGACATAGTCGGGAAGACCCGCACGGCGCGCGGCAGCACTGACTACGGCGCAGATGTCATGGGCTCGCACTCGGCTCTTGCGGGTGGTGGTCCGGAACAGTGGGCCGCGCTTGCCGTGGTCGAGCAGATAGGCGAGCAGCTCGGTATACACCGCCTCCGGAATAGGAACGGCGCGCGGCCGGTCGCCCTTCGTCTTCAGCACCAGCAACTCGTGGCGTTCGCGGTTGACGTGCGCAACGTCGAGCGAACACAGCTCCTCGGTGCGCAGCCCGCAGCCGTAGAGCAACAGCACCACGAGGCGATCCCGCCGCGGCACAGCTCCGGGAACCGTCGTCGCTTCGACCAGCCGCTGGGCTTCTTCCAGGGTGAGCGACTTCGGGGGCGTGTGGCGGATGGTGTGTTGCAGGCTGAATCCATCGAGCACGTTGCGCTCGCTGCGGCCACTGCGCCAGGCATACTCCAGCAGACCACGCACGTGGCTGAGATACTTCGCCAGCGTGCTCTCCGTCGCGCCCTTCTGTCGCTCGGCTTCCAGCCAGTGCAGGTAGTCTTCGAACTTTAGGCGCCATAAAGGAACATCCGTAGGGAGTCCAGTAATGGCACGCCGCAACGTGCAACGCACATCGATGATGGTGCGGGGCATTTTGCGCCCCACTTTGTCGAGGTAGCTCAGGTAGCCCTCGATCACGGGATCTAGTTGGTCCAGGTTGGGTTTCGTCATGCGGTCGCTCCCTGCGGCTGTAGCCAATCGTTGATGGGGTGTAACGCCATCGCGGCGCGACGCTGCGGATCCGCGATGTGGACGTAACGCACCGTGGTCGAGATCCCCGCGTGGCCGAGGATACGCTGCACTTCCGCCAGGTGTACCCCGGCTTCCAGCAGATCGGAAGCGCAGCTGTGGCGGAACTGATGCAGGCTGTGCAGCGGAACCAAGTTCGCGGTCGCGAGCTCGTGCACGCCATTGCTGATCGCACTCCCGCTGATGCCCTGGCCATAACGGCTCACCAGCAGGGCTCGCTCCTGAATCCGACCCACCTGTTCCAGTTGGTTATGCCGCAGTGGCAGGTAAACTTCCAGGCAGCGCAGCACCATCTCGGGCAGAGGAATACAGCGCTCCTGTCCCGTCTTCCGCCCGTCGATGCGCAGTGTCCCTTCGTTGGCATCGAAGGCATCGACCTTCAGCCGCGCCAACTCCCCGCGGCGCAGCCCCGTGCCATACAACAACGCCAGGATCGTAACCCACAGATGCGCGCTGTAGCCGCTGCCCCGGCTCGCGGCCGCTCGCCACATTGTCTCCATGTGTACGGGATCGATGCGCTTAGGCAGGCGGCTGTAAGGCGTGACCTTCGGGCCTTTCATCCAGCGCAAGGGG
>JAFAHS010000555.1 GCA_019237115.1 Deltaproteobacteria bacterium | reverse complement strand
AAACACCAGGCAGGAAATGCCCTTGTGCTTGAGCCGCCGGTCGGCGGTCGCGAAGGTGACAATCCAATCGGACATCGAACCGTTCGAGATGAAATGCTTGGTGCCGTTCAGCACGAACGCGTCACCCTCGCGGCGATAGGTGGTGCTCATGGAGGCGACATCCGATCCGGCGCCGGGCTCGGTAATCGCAAAGGCACAAAACGAGAGCTTGTCGATCAGCCCGCCCAGGTAGGTGCGCTGCTGAGCGGGGCTCCCGGCCACCAGTAGTGGCAAAGTCGCAAGGTCGTTGGCCGCAATCGCGTTGGTGATTCCGGCGCACCCGTAGTTCAACTCCTCGACAATCAGGCTGGTGTCGAGGATGCCAAGGCCGGGTCCGCCAAGCTCCTTGGGCACACCAAAATTCATCAACCCGGCGGCGAAAGCCTTCTCGCAAACGTCGCGCGGAAAGATTTCCTTTTCATCATATTCGCGTGCGCGCGGAATTATTTCCTGCTCCGCGAACTTGTGGGCCAAGCTCTTCAGCTCACGCTGTTCTTCCGTCAGTTCAAACCCAAACATCGCATTTTCCTCTTGGCAGGTGTCGCAACAAGGCCGACGCTCGCAATTGGTGTTAACCCAACTGGAGCGCTCAAGGAAGGGGCGCTTCACCAACGCGGGCAGATGCCCGTGGAGACGGAGGCTGCTTTCCGAAGTTGCACGGCGCGGCCCGAGGCTCCGGGTCCTCGGAATTCCCGGACGGCGCTGCGGTGCAACCGCTCGTTACCCATTGAAAATCTCCGCGGCGCTGGCTAAGACCGCAGAAGAGCAGCAGGACGCCGTTGGCGCGGGCAAGCTCATTCATCGAACAAGGAGAAAAACATGGCAATTGCAGTTGCGGCGAAAATCAAAGCCAAGGCCGGCAGCGAAGCGCAAGTCGAGGCCGCGTTCCGTGAGATGATCACCAAGGTCAGGGCCAATGAGCCGGGGACTCTCTCCTACATACTGCACAGGTCAGTGCAGGATCCGACGGTTTTCTATTTCTACGAGACTTACGCGGATCAGGCTTCTTTTGATGCGCACGGCAAGACCGCGCACATGAAGGAAATGGGCGGTAGAATCGGACCACACCTCGATGGCCGTCCGGAAGTCCTGGTCCTCAACGAACTCGATCGCAAGTAAGGTAGCGAGCTATTTCGCAAAAAAGAGTGGCGCCAGCGCGCGCCGCTCTTTTTTTGCGCGGTTCCGCGCCCGACGTTCCGCCATTGCCGTAGGCCGGCCCGGTAACCATTGGGGCTCCTTGCGACGGGCCCATCCGCCAGTGCAGGCTTCGTCCGCAGAAGTGGGGGTTCCACAAACTGTTCCGACTTTCACGAGCTGAATCTTTCCGACCTTGAGGAATTCAACTCAAATGCAGCGCAATGCGTGGCCAGCAACGAGGCACGGATGAAGACGAGGTAGCAACATGAGGGGGCAGATCACGACGAGCATCCTGGCCGCAGTTGCACAGGTAGCGCTCGCCCTGAGCATCGCGGTGGCGCAGACTCCTCCGGGGCCCTCGGCGGGCGTGGTTCACGAACTTATGCGCCAGCCGCTGGCCGATCAGCCCGGAACCGACGTTACCGTGATCACGGTGGACTACCCACCCGGAGGCTCGACCCCGCCCCACGAACACCCCGGATATACTTACGCGTACGTTCTCGAGGGAACCGTTGTCTCACAGCTCGATGATCAACCGCTAAAAACCTTTTCGGTGGGACAGATGTGGTCGGAGCTGCCCCATCAGCACCACCTGGTGTCAAAGAACGCCAGTGCGACGGCCCCTGCAAAACTGCTGGTGTTCTTTATCGCTCCGCACGATGAGAAGCTGACGCAATTTCTGCCCACGAAGTGATGGGCGCAAACAATAGCGAGGGTCAGTTCCGGCTGCGGCGGCGGCCAGGTTTACCCCCATCTCGGCCGCACCTTTCGGACTGAAGATTTCCAGCGGGCGCATTCGAGCGCGGCAGGAATGTTATTGCTCTGCATTTGCTCCGGCTCGCGCGCTGATGTCGAATACCAGGAAAGGATCGAGAGGTTCAGCCAAGGGAGCTATCGGGACGCTTCGGCACCCCTGC
>JAFAHS010000412.1 GCA_019237115.1 Deltaproteobacteria bacterium | reverse complement strand
GAGGTGATGGGGTGGCTGGCAACCAGCCGCGGAGTCTCGGGCGAGATGGTGCGCGACCTGCTGAGCGAGACCCTCGAGCATCGATTCGGCCCCAACGCGTTAACCTTTCACGCAAACCACGGCGACGCACCGCAGCGACGCTGAAGGCACATACCGACCGAAAATTCTGTGCCTAATTCTGTGCCCTTGTGCCCGAAAATGTGCCCTACTCCAATATCATCCCATCCTCCACCGTTATGCTGAGTCGCATCCTCCCGCGATCGATCAACATCCTCTGCCCCATGGGTTTTGCTGCGACCGACTGTTACTAAATGGTCCTCAATCGCATATGCGTGTTCTTGCCGGCACACAGCTTACAAGCCGGGGGTCGCAGGTTCGAAACCTGCACCGCCCACCAATAAAATCAAGGGTTTTTTTGGGGTTTGGGGAGGCGAGCGGGGGCTTTTGCAGCCCCAACTGCAGCCACAGGCTTTTTTTCAGGCATGTTTTTGCTTCCTGTTCGCGGTTGACTTGGGATTTCAGGTCGGCCAGACGGGCGGTCATTCCGCGGGTCTCGGCCGTCAGGTGGCGACACTTCCAGCACAGCCGGCCCCAGCTCCCTGCGCGCTTCTTCTATATGGTCGCCGTACAGCGGATCGCCCATGAGGCGCCCGCAATAGGCACCCAGCGGCAGGCGCCTGAACTGGTTGCCGTGGCGCAGGCGGGGCGGGCGTGGGTAAATTCATAGACAACGGTAATGCAGCACCGGCTCGGCGTTTTTGACGTGGAGGTTGCGACTGAGTGCGATGAGCTTGTGCTGCCACAGGCGGACGCCGAAATGCTCGGCTTCGTCCATCCCGCCCACCTCCCAGCCTTCCGGCCAGAGCTCGCCGTACAGGTGAGTCCAAACCTGCTGCGCCCCGCGGTGGCAGCGGCTGAGCGCTCGGACCTCGATCGTGTCTGGTTCTTCGTCGCCGGCCGGAGAGTGATTTTTCTATTGCGCGTTACCCGAGCAGGGACTGCATTACATCGGCGGCCTCGCGCTTCATCGAGGGCAACACGTGGCCGTACAGGCTCAAGGTTATCGTGATGCTGGCGTGGCCTAGCAATTCCGAGACGGTGAGCGGCTGAACGCCCTTCATGAGCAATAGCGTCGCCGCGGTGTGACGCAAGTCGTGGAAACGAATCGACGGCAGCTCGGCGGCTTTAAGAACAGGCTTGAAGTCGCGGTCGAGGTTGCCGGGATCGATGGGAGTTCCACCGCGAGCGACAAAGACCAGTCCCGAATCCTGCCAGTCCTTGCCAGCCCGCAGTCGCTCCTCAAGCTGGCGGGCGCGGTGTGCGCGCAGTGCTGCTACCACGCTTGCGGAAAGCGTAATCGTGCGGCGCGATTTCTTGGATTTAGGTTCCGTGAACAGCAATTGTGTTCGAATGCGCTGCAGCTGCTGAGCCACCCGCAACGTGCCCTGGTCGAGATCGATATCCGTCCAGCGTACGCCGAGCAGTTCTCCGCGGCGCATTCCGGTGTTGATGGCGAGGACGAACAGCGCCTCCAGGCGCTCTCCTCTAGCGGCCGCGAGGAACCGGCGCGCCTGGTCGTCATCGAGCGGGTGGATCTCCGGGCGCGTCATAGTCGGTGGATCCGCCAGTTCTGCGGCGTTGCGCGCGAGCTGATCCACCCGGACCGCCTTTTTCAGGGCGAGTTTCAAAACCTTGCGAATGTGGACGCAGGTTTGCGGAGCAAGCCCGCTCTCACGCTTGCGATTGAGCAACGCCTCGACGTCTTGCGGGGTGAGTTGTTCAAGCCGCAGCCGTCCAAGCTCAGGTTTGAGATGGAGTCGAACGATAATCTCGAACGATTCGTAGGTTCGCGGCCGCGCGTTGGGGCGGACGGTGTTCTCAAGCCACTCGTCGAGGAACTGGGCGACGCTCTGCCGCTTGGTCTCTACCGGCAATCCGCGATAGAGGTCAGCGCGCGCCTTGAACAGCTTCTCTAGGACTTCTTTCTCGGTGGCGCCATAGAAAAACTTCCGTTTACGGCGAGTGCCTTCCCAACCGAGGTGGAGCGTCGCGACCCACAACCCGTCCTGCTCACGCTGATAAACTGAACCTTCGTTGCGGCCTCGTCTAGCCATTGTCCTGCTCCTTTTTGAGATAGCGCTTGACTCTGTCGGTATCGATGCCGAGCTGGTCAGCGATTTCCTTCACGCTCTTGTGTTCGGCATGGAGCGCGCGGGCCTGCCGCTCCCGTTGGCGCAAGTCGGCTACCGTCAGGCGCGAACGTCCCCGCTTGCGACACCGCGCACAGTAGGCGCGGCGCTGGTCATCGACGCGGCGCGGGCGCTTGACTGAATCGAGGCGCCTGCAATTCGAACAGAGAATAATTCCGCTGGCTCCCTGAGCCAGTGTGAGGAGTTCGAGTCCGATTGCCGTCCAGAGCGGGGGCACGCCGTAAAGGGTCGGTCGCGAACGGCTATTGAGAACGTCGAGCCTCAGCTCACTGACTGCTTGCCAGCGAAGGATCGCATGACGGGCGTCGGGATCCCCGACCCGATTGAGAAACTCAAGCTCCGCGTCATGGACGGCGCCGCGACGCTCGACCAGGACAGTCACGACTGCGCGAGCGAAGCGACTGTAGATGCGCCAATTTTCTATTGGTTCGCGCTGGATACGCCCCTGGCGGGTGCGGGAAATGTCCTTCCGGCAGTGTGGTCTGCGATGGGCCTGCGACCAGCCGTGTTCTTTGCACAACCCCAGGCCGCCATACCGCGTGGCGAAAGCGAGCAGGCGTCCGTCCGTGGCGCAATCGTCGCCTTCACTAAGACGCGCGAACTCGGTGAGCATCTTGAAATTGGCGTGCACCAGCTCCGGCGCTCTGCGCCCCGCGCTGGGGCCGTCCTCAAGCAGCAGCTTGTCGCCTTCGATCCGGACTCCGATGGAGGGAGGTCCCCAGGGCTCCAGTGATTCCCAGGAACCGTCACTTTCCTCGATAGGCCAGATCAATTCGTCTGTAGCCA
>JAFAHS010000179.1 GCA_019237115.1 Deltaproteobacteria bacterium | reverse complement strand
CTGGCTCTATGACGAACTCGGGCTGTTCAATAACTATCGAGTCCGCCGTGTGGGCCTCACGCCGAAAGCGCTCCCGGCGGAATAGGCCGCATAACCCTTGCGACGAAGCAGGCAGGAAAGCAGAGTGCGGGAAATCCGCATGCTCTGATTGACGAGGCGGGAACTGGAAACGTGACCACGGTGGAATTGTGAACCCACCATGCAATCGAAAGAGCATGGCCGGAAACCCTCCACCTACCCTGCGCGCGCCAGTTCTCGACCCTACTCTTAGGGAGGGCGATGGAAACGTCGGCATCATGCGAAGCCCGATTAGCGCCATCGCTCTACCCGACCGCCGCCTCGGCGTCATCACCTGAGGCAAGAGCCGGATGCGGCAGTACCGCTTGTCCGGATCTGTCGAGGGGGTTATGGGCAACCATGATTCCTACTCGGACTGAATTTTTAAAGAAGTGGCATAAAACTGTGATTGCAAGATGCGTGCGAAGCGTGCCGGCTCGGGTAAACAGCCGGAACGAAGAAGCGTGGGAGCTGCAGATCAGCTGAGGCGCGTCATTGTTTGCGCGTGCAGCGAATAGCTCGGGGATTTCCAAATTTTAACAGAGGGTATCGGTTCGGGCAGATAGTCTGTGGGTTCAAACGGTGCTCGACGTTCGGCATGGCGAAGGAAAGGCTGGTAGAGTGCTCATACGCCGCACTGTTCGTTGGTGACTTCAACGGGATCAGACATTTAGGATGTTAGAGTGATCGACCACACAGGCATCGGTGTCGCGGACGTCGCCCGTTCCGCGGCCTTTTACGATGTAGTTCTGAGCGCGCTCGGCTTACGCCGGGTCATCCAGATCCCCAAAAACGACGGAGCGGACGGCGTCGGTTACGGTGTCGATTACCCGGTTTTCTGGATTGACCGCTTTCACCCCCATAGCGTGAAACAACACACGGCTTTCGCCGCCAAAAGCCGCGCCCAGGTCGATGCTTTCCACGCGGCCGCCCTTAAAGCGGGCGGGGCAGATAACGGTGCACCCGGGCTTCGTGTAGGTTATCCGCCCGGCTACTACGCCGCGTTCGTACTCGATCCAGACGGCAACAACTTGGAGGCGGTGTTCCGCGGCTGAAGTTCGGTTATCACGGTTGAACAAGGCCAAACGAAAGTCTCAATTGTGGGAACTCCTCACGCCGCGATTGATTCGCGCTGAAAGTACGGGGACCTTTCGAATCAGCCGCACGCGCCAAGTACGGGTTTTTCCGCAAGCGCGGATTCAGCCACAACCGTCCCGACCGCTGACTGAGGGGGCCCGCTTTTCGCCTTGCCTGCCCTCGCGCAAGCGGACTATTGCTTTCAAGCAGAACAACGGCGCGGGGGGAGTATGAAATTCGGCGTTCTCCAATTTTTTAGTTGGCCCGACCGGCGCGCCGCTTTGGCGACGGTCTACAGACGCGCGCTGGAACGGATCGAAATCATGGACCGCAGCGGCTACGACGCGGTCTGGATAACGGAACACCACTTCAACGACTACAGTGTGTGCCCCTCCATCCCCGTGATGGGCGCATTTGTCGCGGCGCGGACCAAACGGCTGCATATTGCCACCGGGGTGACGCTCGCGGCCTTCTATCATCCCCTACGGCTCGCGGAAGAAGTGGCTCTGCTCGATATTCTGTCCGGAGGACGGGTGTACTGGGGCGCTGGCCGTGGCTTCGATCCGCTCGAGTTCAAGACCTTCGGGATGACGGCCGAAGAAAGCTATCCGCGGTTTCAGGAAGCGGTCGACATCGTGATGAGCGCATGGCGCAAACAGCGCGTGACCTACCAGGGACGATACTTCTCTTTTGAGAACATCGAAGTGCTGCCGAAGCCGCTTCAGCAGCCGCATCCTCCCATGTGGGTAGCGGCATACTCACCCACCGCAATCGAATGGGCGGCGGAGCGCGGATATTCCATAATGTTGGATCCCCATTCGCCCATCTCGGTCATCGGCGACAAGATGGAAACCTGGCGCAGGTTGCTCACCAGCCACGGTCACGGTGCCGCGGGGCGAGTGATTCCGACCGTGCGCCTGGTCGCAATCGCAGACACCGACTCAAAGGCAGCAGAAGTGGCACGCGAGGGAGCCAAATGGATTTTACGGACCTATGTGAATCCGAGCGGCGAGCGCGGGGACAGCGAAACCATGCTGCTGCGCTATGTTGATTCGATGGTGATTCACGGAACGGCGGAACGGGTGGTGGAGAAGATCGCGCGAGTCCGCGACGAGATAAATCTGGACTATATGATCACCGCGCCCCTGAGCCACGAAACCTTCCTCTCCTTCACGGAGCATGTGCTGCCTAAACTGGCGACTGATGAGCCGCTGATCGTACCGATCGTGGAATGATGTCCTACCGTCTCCCGAAAATCGCCAATTGCGGGCAGGCGTGTATCTATCAGCACTGTCAGTGCAATGAATTCGGTAAGAGAGAAGTGATCTGAAGCTGAGATCTGCTCCGGAAACCACAAAGAACGATGTGAATCACCCACCGGAGCTGGCGTGGATGCTGTCCGCGGCCGCTGCGTCCGAAGCTCGAAGCGGCCGTCGAGACCATCGGCGATCCCTTTTTGTGGTTCGAGCACGATTGCCGCAGAGATTCAGCAGACAAGAAGTTTTCCCCAGCCCGAACAGACCGCTCTGAATTTTGGCGAAGAATTACGAGCGACGTCACGCTACGGAAAATTTTTCGACGGTTATCGTTCACACAAAAACAGTCCAACCTTAAACATCGAGTGAGCGCATTGTAAATCGCAATAGCTAGGCTCGGGGCGGAGGTATCGCCGCATGCGAGTCAGCATGATCGTGCCCCTGCTCTTGCCCGCTCTGTTTCCCGCCCTGGCGTTGGCGCAACCCCCGACCCCAAACACCCCGGTCGAACACGTGGTGATTATCTTTCAGGAGAATCAGTCATTCGACCACTACTTTGGGACCTATCCCACAGCTGCAAACCCGCCCGGCGAACCGCCATTTCAGGCTGCCCCAGGAACGCCCTCTGTCAATGGCCTGGGCGGCGCGCTCCTGACCAAAAATCCCAACCTGAACGCGCCTTTCCGGATCGATCGTTCCGAAGCCAAGTCGCTTATCGGCATCTGCGACAACAACCACGACTACACCCCCGAACAGGCGGCTTACGACAGCGGCTTGCTCGATCAATTTGTCCAGTTGCTGGGTCCGAGCGGCGGCGGATGTAGACCCGACTTCGTAATGGGCTACGTCGACGGCAACACCGTAACCGCACTGTGGAACTACGCTCAGAATTTCGGCCTAAGCGACAACCACTTCGGCTCCACCTTCGGACCCTCGATGCCGGGCGCGATAAATTTGGCCTCCGGTCAGACGGCCGGGGCGACACCGCCAAACGTGAACTCGCCGGGCGGATCGCCGTGGGTGGCCAACGGCACCATGATCGGCAATCCGCCCGCCGCGTTCGACGACTGCGCGGAGGAGACCGGCACCCTGGTCCAGATGACCGGCAAGAACATCGGCGATCTTCTGAACGCCGCCGGGTTGACCTGGGGATGGTTCTCGGACGGATTCACACCAACTGAAAGGCTGCGAAATGGAACCGCCGTGTGCGGTCTGCTCGCCGAGAGCGACACCGGGCCGATACAAGTTTACGACGATCCGGACCCATTCGACTATTACAAATCAACCTCAAACCCCCACCACCTGCCCCCGAGTTCTGTCGACATGATAGGCCGGACCGATTCGGCCAACCACCAGTATGAGTTCGACGACTTTTGGGCGGCGGCAGCGAATAACAACATGCCCGCCGTAAGTTTCCTGCGAGGTTCGGAGGTTACCGATGGACATCCCGGGTATTCTGATCCGCTGTTGGAGCAGGGCTACCTCGTCACCGTGCTGAACCGCTTGCAGCAGCTACCGCAGTGGTCGAGCACGGCCGTCTTTCTCACCTGGGATGACTCCGATGGTTGGTACGATCACCAAATGCCGCCGATTATCAATCACTCGCAAGACCCCGCCCATGATGCACTTGTTGGCGGAAACTCTTGCGGGTCAAGCACCCCGCTGGGCGGGTTCCCGGATCGGTGCGGCTATGGACCACGCATTCCACTGCTCATTATCTCGCCCTTCGCCAAACCGAATTTCGTCTTGCACAGCACCAACGATATGAGCTCGCTCATAAGGTTTATCGAAGACAACTGGAACCTGGGACGCATCGGAGAGGGATCGTTCGACGCGGTCGCAGGATCACTCTCTGATGCTTTCGATTTTGAGCATCCGCATAACCAGCCCGTGCTGCTGGACGCCAATACTGGAGAGCCAGCAGCTCAATGAGTCATTCCGGCAATGCTAATCAGGCCCGCGGTGCCCCGTAGCGATACACCCAAGCCGACCAGGGACCGCAGGCGATATCCCGGCTCGCGCGGTCGGGCGCGGCCGGCTTGCGCGGGTGTGGAAAGCCGACCCGAAAATGCCGTTGGTCGACCCCTGCGCTTTGCGAACCGGACTGCGGAGGTCTCCTGATCTGTGGGGCTAGTTCAACTTCCCGAACGCATTGTGGACCCGCCGGACGGCAGCGGCATAGTCCTCATTGACCGGGTTGGGAGCGAGAATCAGGACGTCCGCGCCCTGCTCGTGGTAGGCCTTTAGCCGCTCGATACACCGCGACGCAGGACCGATAAGAGCGACCGCATCGGCCAGCTCTTTGCTTACCGCCGCGCTCATTGCTCCAGAGTCGCGACGCTTGGATGCTTCCATGATCCGTGCGGCCGGTTCGGCAAATCCGCTCTTCGACATGATTCGATTGTAAAAAGGCAGCGCACCATAAAAAGCCAGTCCGCGGCGCGCCGCCTCGTAGGCGACGTTCAGGTCATCGTGTAGAAATACCGGAACTCCGCATGTCATCGTTACGCTGCCCGGCGCTCGTCCGCGCTCTTTGGCTACTTGATTCGCTGCATCGATCGACTTGCGCATTCGCTCCGGCGTGCACATATACAGCATCAGTCCGTCCGCCAACTCGCCGCCGAGTTTTGCGGTCTGCAGGGCGAGTGCTGCGAAGTAAATTGGGATCCGATGGCTTGGAGTTGGAAACCTCATCCCGAACATCTCTAGTTCGCCGCGAAACGCTTTCCCAATCACGCCAGCATCGTGGCGCAGGCGTTCGCGCGCGTTGCCCATCTCGATACCCCGGGCTTCGAGCGCGGGACGATGGCTGACACCGAGACCGAGGATGAAGCGTCCTTGCGCGGCCTCCTGAACCATCTCGGCGGCAATCGCGCACAAGGCCGGTTCGCGCAGATAGATGTTCACGATCCAAGTGGCGATCGCTATGCGCTTGGTGGCGTTCGCGACCGACAACGAGCACATCAGCGCGTCATTCACCGCTTCAGGGATGTAGACGCCACCGAAGCCGGCATCCTCGGTTTCACGGGCCAACTGAACGAAACCGGAATGCCCGGGCACCATTGGACGAAGAGTAACGCCGTAGCCTTTCATAGTCGGCTCCTGGTGCGGACTGGAAGGTGAGTGCCAATCCAACTCACTTTGGTCTCTCCCGTTCGGGGGGCTTGGCATACAAGCACACGACAATGGCGCGAGGTCGATGACCTCGCGCCATGTCTTGGGTCAGCTGCGACGGAATTAGGCGTGGCCGTGGCGAAGCAACTTGCCCGGCGTAGCGCCGGTGCACTTGTCGTCCGAGAAGGTTTCCACGCCGTTTACGATAATCGAGCGATAGCCCCTGGCGCGCTGCACCCGGCGCCATTCGCCCCCCGGCAAATCGTGCGTCACCTCGCCGATCCAATCCGGCTCGATGCCAAGGTTGTTCAGATCATAGACGACGACGTCTGCCGCCGCACCTTCGCGCAGGATGCCGCGATCGCGAAAGCCCGCCGCATGCGCCGGGAGCGCTGACAGACGATAGTGTGCCTCTTCGAGGCTGACGCGGTTTTCGTCGCGTACCATCCAGCGCAGGAAGTCGGTCGTGAAGGCGCCACCGGTGAAAAACTTTGTGTGCGCGCCACCGTCCGATACCCCCGGGAAAGTGAACATCGAGTTATTGATGATCTCGGCGGCGTACTCCGCATTGAATTCGGGGTATGGCTGCAGAAACTCGGCCTTTAGGTCGGTGGCGAGCGCAAGGTCGACCATCACGTCAACCGGGTGTTTGCCTTCTTCCTGAGCTATCTGGCCGAGCGACTTGCCGACATACTTCTCGAGTTCCGGCTTATTCTCCACCCATTGCACGAGGAGTTTAACCAGGCGCCCACCGACACCCGAGGAACTCTTATCGAGGATGTACATCGTGCGCTCGCTCTTGATCGCCTCGCGCATAACCGGGTCGTTCATCTTGGCGATCTTTTCTTCTTTGGTGCCGGTCGTCATGTCCCGCCACGCCGGCGCCATGTCGTACAGGTTCCAATGTTCGAGCGTGAAGGAGAATCCGCTGCGGATGGTTCCCGCCTGCCCGAAGATCGGCAGACCTTTTGCGCGCGCCTTGTGCAACCAATTGAGGCTCTTGCGATGGACGTCGGGGTTCTTTGTGGCCGCGGTAATCGCCTGGAAGAGGAGAGGTCGCTTGGCGGTTGCGGCCAACTTCTCAACGAACGCGAGGTCATCCTTGATGTGGCCGGTCGCCTGGGTGATTTCGATGAAGCCCTCGTCGCGTTCCGCCAACACGCGCGCAAGATTGAGGATGTCTTCGTCGCACATGGTGTCGGTTACCATCGGCGAGCCGTCGAAGTCCGCCTGCGCCGAATGACGGCCAAGCCGCTGAATCGAGAAACCGCACAACCCCGCGTCCATTCCTTCGTTGAGCAAACGCGCCATCTCGGCGCGCTCCGCATCGGTCGCCGGCCGGGTCTTCGCCGCTTCCAAGCCCATCACGTAGGTCATCAGCGAGGCGGTCGGCATGTACTGGATGCAGTTGACACCCTTGGGTGCGCGACCCAGCGAATCAAGGTATTGCGGAATAGTCTCCCAATCCCACGTCATCCCCTGCTTCATCGATTCGTAGGGAATCGCTTCGGTGCGCGTCATGGTAAGCATCGAGCGGTCTCGGAAATCGGGCTTCACCGGTGCGAAGCCGAAACCACAGTTGCCGAGCACGACCGAAGTCACGCCGTGATAACCGGAAATCGTGCACCATGGATCCCAGCGGATCTGCGCATCATAATGCGTGTGCAGGTCCACGAAGCCCGGTGCGACGATAAGTCCGTCCGCATCGATGGTCTTCTTGGCAAAGCCCGGAGACCGGCCGCCGATTTGTGCGACCTTGCCTCCTTGATGTAAACGTCGCCGCGAAAACGCGGCACGCGGGTACCGTCGACGACGGTGCCGCCCTTGATGAGGATATCGATATCCGCCATATGCCGTTCCCTCCTCGCTCGGTCGGGACTTTGTAAGTGTTGGACCGTTGATGCCGCGCCTGGTGCTACGGCCCGGGCTCCTTACAGACCTTACCGAACTCGTATACAACTTTTGCCGAATTCCAACAAATCGCGGAAAATCAAATCCTCCGACCGGTGCACCCCGCCGGATGGCATCGTCGAGGACCCGGGGCTGAAATCTCCCGGGTCACGGTTTGCTCAGACAACCGGAACTTATCATGATCACGGCGGGCGGGAGGATGTAATATTTACGACCATGCGCCTACCGCGCCCACCAATGAATTAACCGCACGTTTCAACGGATTCAGCTCTACGGCGGACCAGCAAAGCCCACTAATGGACCCGGTCGCAATGTCTGAACCAAGCTCACAGGAACCAGCGAGCAACCCACCGGCCCCACTGGCGCCTTCTGCTCACGAGCACGAAGCGCCAATCTCCGTCCCACCCAAAGCGCCCGTGGCAAAGCGCTCACTATGGATGTGGATCGCCGGCGGGGTGGTCCTTGTTCTGGCGCTTTTCGAGGGGATCCCCTGGGTCGTTACAGCCTCCAGGACCGTGTCCACAGACGACGCCTACGTGAGCGGACACGTCACCTTCGTCGCGGCGCGGGTGCCCGGTCAGGTCGTCCGCGTGCTGGTGGATGACAACAATCGCGTCCACAAGGGTGACTTGTTAGTGCAACTTGACCCGGTGCCATACCAGGTAAAGGTCGATGTCGCGCAGGCCGCGGTGGGAGTTGCGCAGGCCGCTCTTGTCACAGCACAAGCGAAGGTTCATGGGCTGGCGGGATTGGCGCGCAGCGAATTCTTCGATTTGACCCACGCGATGGAGGGACTCAACGATCAGGTTGCCGATCTGCACGTCAAGGTAGCCGTGCTGCAAGCGGCCGACGCTACGCTGGTAAAGGCGCGGGCCGACTTCGAGCGTGAACAACAGCTGTACAAACAGCAGATCATATCCGCGCAGCAGTTCGATGCGTATCAGGAAGCCTTCTCGGTGGCCCAGGCAAGAAGAGACCAGGCGCAACAGGACGTTTACCAGGTTCGCGCCGCCCTGGGGCTGTCCCAAAAGCCCGCCCACGGCGATGCTTTGAGCGATGTTCCTCCGGCCCTGAACCAAACCTATTCCAAGGTCAAGGAAGCGCAGGCGCGTCTCATGCAGACTGCGGCCCAGCTCGGATCGTTTCACTCCTTCGACGAATCGCCCAACCAGATGATCGCGGAATTCTACAAGCGCGACCCGTCAGGCAATATCGATGCCATCTTCGCGCAAATTCTCAAGGATGCGCCGGAGGTCAAGCAGGCAGCCGCCAAACTGGACGAGGCCCAAGCCAATCTCGCCCAGGCTCGGTTGAATCTTTCCTATTGTGATGTGGTGGCCGAAATCGACGGTGTGGTGACACGCCGCAACGTCAACCCCGGCGATCAGGTCCTGGCAGGACAAGGGCTGATGGCGTTGCGGTCTTTGACCGACATTTGGGTCGACGCCAACTTCAAGGAGACACAACTGTCGGAGCTGCGCATCGGGCAACCAGTCGAGCTGGAGGTGGACATGTATGGCAGCCGGCGGCGCTTTAAGGGGCGGGTCTCCGGCTTCACCATGGGAACCGGGTCAACGCTGGCGCTGCTGCCGCCGGAGAATGCCACCGGAAACTTCGTAAAGGTCGTACAGCGGCTACCCGTGCGAATCGACCTGACAGATTACAAGCCCGACGCCGGCCCGCTGTTTATCGGCTTGTCGGTCACTCCGTACGTCTACGTGCACGAGAAGCCTACTGGGCCGGACGCCGGAAGGATGCTTCAGAGCTTGCTGCCTGGCAGGGTTCCCGTTTCCCAGCCACTCCATCAATGAGTGCCGCCGCCTTAGAGGTTCCGTTCACCAGGCGATCGGTCAGTCCCTGGCTGATTGCCGTCGCAGTAGTGATCCCGACCTTCATGGAGGTCCTGGATACAACCATCGCCAATGTCGCCTTGCGTTACATCGCCGGTGGCCTGTCGGCTGCGGAAGTTGACAGCGAGTGGGTCATCACCAGTTACCTTGCGGCCAATGCGGTCATCTTGCCGATGTCGGGCTGGCTCGCGTTGCGACTGGGCAGGCGGAACTATTTCTTGGCCTCGATCGCGGTGTTTACCGTTGCGTCAGCGATGTGCGGAATGGCCGGGAGCCTCATCTTTATAATCGCGTCCCGCGCGATCCAGGGGGTGGCCGGGGGTGGGTTGCAACCCTCCAGCCAGGCCGTGCTGCTGGATGCGTTCCCGCAAGAAAAACAAGGGCAGGCGATGACGATGTTTGGGATGGCCGCCCTTCTCGCGCCGGTAGTGGGGCCGACGCTCGGAGGCTACATAACCGACAACTACGGCTGGCGCTGGATTTTTTTTCTCAATGTGCCCGTTGGTCTGCTGGCTTTCTTTTTGTGCCACGCTCTCGTTGAAGATCCTGAATATCTGCAGCTCGAGCGGACGAAAAATCAAAGACAAGGCCAGCCTTTCGATACAATGGGCCTATGCCTCCTAATTGTGACCATGGTCTGCTGGGAGATTATGCTGAGCAAGGGGCAGCAATGGGATTGGCTCGGCGATCCCTTCTTTCGGGTGCACACGCTGTTGAGCTTGTTTGTACTTGGCTTGAGCGGCCTGATTTATCATGAGCTCCAGCTGCGTAATCCACTTATCCCGCTCCGGACACTGACCGACCGTAACTTTCTGACCTGCTGCATCATCATCTTCTGCGCCTATGGTGTACTCTACGCCAACACCATCAGCCTGCCCGCTTTACTGCAGACTCTTTTTGGATACAACGCGACGATGTCGGGGCTGGTTTTGTCGCCATCAGGGGTCTTTGCGATCGTGATTCTGCTCGTCGTGGGCGCCGCTCTGTCGCGTGGAATCGACGCTCGCTATCTGATGGGTGGGGGTCTGCTCACGATGGCCCTCGGAAACCTATGGATGGCACGCCTCAACTTGTACATCAGTCCGTGGCAGGTGGTTTGGCCGAGGGTGGTGGTGATCGCAGGACTCTCGATGCTGTTCGCCCCACTGAACGTGGCCGCCTTCATCTATCTTCCAAAAGAGGCACGTGGCGGCGCCGTGGGACTACTGGCTCTGCTACGCAACGAGGGGGGCAGCGTAGGGACCTCGGTCGCCCAGATCATTCAGGAACGCCGGGAGCAGTTTCACGCTCTACGCCTCAATGAAAATCTCGATCCGCTGAATCCGCCCGTCAACAGTTTGTTGACACAGAGTCAGGCGCTGCTCCTGCAACACAACGGTGATGCTTCCTTGTCGCATCAAATGGCGTTGTCGGTTCTGGACCAGTCGCGGGCCCAGCAGGCGTCGTCACTGGCTTACTTTGACGTTTTTACCGTTTCGGCGGTGGTTGGCCTGCTATTGGTGTTTCTGGTGCCGATGATGCGTCGGTCGGTTGCCGAGAAAGGTGCGCACATCGGAGCAGAGTAGGAGAGTCAAATGGATACACAACACCTCCGTGGTTAAGCGAGCGACTTGTCAATTTCTACCGCTTTGGGCCTTGAGCGCGACTTTGGAGGTCTTGGCAACACCGGCGCGACCAGCATATCTCCCGGCAGTCGGTCGAAAACTAGCTATCTTCTGTATCGGCGGCAGGAGCATCGATAAAACAAGGTAAATCGTGATTCGTAAGTGAGCTTTCGGCAAAGCTGCATGAAATCCACTCATCATAGTTGTTAAGTCATTCCTGAGCCGAGCTGATCGGCGAGGAGGAGTGACGATGCGGAGAAAGCAGGTGGCGACGGTTGAGGAAGTGGGAGCGCGCTTGGAGGAGTGGAGGCAGAACAGACAGGGACGAGCGGCAATTCCGGATGAGTTGTGGTCGGCCGCGATCGAGGCGGCGCGCAGAGATGGTCTGGGACGTACCGCCGCTGCGCTGCGCCTGGATTACGGCAAGCTCAAACGGCTCATGATGGGGGCGCAAGGGGTTGAGAAGAAATCGGCTTCGCCATCGTTTATGGAATTAATTGCGCCAGACGCTGCGGCGGTTGCACAATGCGCGATCGAAATGGAGGGCCGGCGCGCGAGGATCCGGATAGAACTTAAGGCCAGCGCGGCCGAAGTGGTCAGCATCAGCCGGGCCTTGGCGGAGTTGGTGTTGTGATCCAGATCACGCCGCAGCTGCGCATTCTGGTCGCGGTTGAGGCGATCGACGGACGCAAGGGTATAGATTCCCTTGCGCAGCTGTGCCGGGAGAAATTGAATTCCGATCCGTTTTCCGGCTGCCTGTTCATCTTCCGCAATCGCAGCGCGCGGGCGATCCGGATTCTGGCCTATGACGGGCAGGGCTTCTGGCTGGCGAGCAAGCGCTTGTCCAAGGGCCGCTTCCGCTGGTGGCCGACGGGTGCGGAAGCAAGCCGAAGCTTGCGTGCGCATCAGGCGCAACTGCTGCTGGCGGGCGGCAATCCGGAAATCGAAGCCGCGCCGGTATGGCGGCGCGTGAGCGTATGAAAAAATCGTGCCGCCAGGGGGGCCTTGCGTTCCAGTTTCCGTTCTGTCACCGTGATGACCGGTGGCAGCGGTGGAGTGGAGATACCGGGGCCTGGTCATCACGGCGCAAGAGCTCGAATTCATTCGCGAGTTCATCAAACAACATCCGGGGCTAAGCCGGCGCCGATTATCGGCGCAACTGTGTGAAGCCTGGCAGTGGAAGCAGGCCAACGGCGCGCTATGCGACATGGTGTGCCGGGGCTTGCTGCTGATGCTGCACCGGGCCGGTGAGATCGAACTGCCGCCGGTCCGCCAGATCTCGCCCAATCCTTTTGTCCGGCGCGTACGTCCCGCGCCGGTGCTGATCGATCAAGCGCCGCTGAGCGGCGCTCTCAGCGAGATTAAACCCATCGCGATCCAGCAGGTGAGGCGAACGGCGCACGAGCCGCTGTTCAACAGCCTCCTCGAGCATCATCATTATTTAGGCTATGAGCAGCCGGTGGGTGAGCATCTGAAGTATCTGGTCTGGGCAAAGGGCCGCCCGATCGCATGCCTGGCGTGGGGTTCGGCGCCGCGCCATCTGGGCAGCCGCGACCGTTACATCGGCTGGAGCGCCGCAGCGCGCCGGCACAACATTCACCTGGTGGCCTATAACGCGCGCTTTCTGATCCTGCCATGGATTCGGGTCGCGCATCTGGCCTCGCACATCTTGGGGCAGGTGACGCATTCATTGTCGCGCGATTGGCAGCGGCTGTACGGTCATCCGGTTTATTTAGCCGAGACCTTCATCGATCCGGCGCGCTTTCGGGGTACCTGTTACCGCGCCGCCAACTGGCGGTCTTTGGGCATGACCACGGGGCGCGGCAAGGCTTCCACGAGCAAGCGCCCCAACCGTTCCCTGAAAGAGGTGTTGGGCTACCCGCTGACGGCGCGCTTCCGCGAGCTGCTGAGCCAGTCGTGAAGAATAAGCAGAAGAAGCCCAGGCGCCGGCGCCTCGACGTCAACGTGGAAGAATTGGATCAGATCGTCGATCGCGCCAAGCAGGCCCCGCTGAGTGAGGCCGATTACGCCAAGCTCAAAACCGCCCTGCATGCGCTGATCGAAAGGCTGCTGGGGCCGCCGAACACGGAGAAGCTCGCAGCGGTATTCGCGGATGACAAAACTCGCGCATCGCCGGCAGCGGAAGGAGCACCAGGACACGGACGCAACGGCACGCAGGCCTTCAGTGGCGCGCGCAAAGTGTCGCTCTCGCATCAGCAGCTGGCCTCGGGCGAGCGCTGCCCGGACTGCGGCCAAGGCAAAGTCTACGCGCAGAAGGAGCCCAAGGCTCTGCTTAGGATCGTGGGGCAGGCGCCGCTGGCCGCAACCATCTATGAACTGCAGCGCCTACGCTGCAATGCCTGCGGCCAGGTCTTTACGGCCCAGGAGCCCGAGGGCGTGGGACCGGAGAAGTACGACGAAACGGCGGCAGCCATGATCGCGCAACTTAAGTATGGCAGCGGGGTGCCGTTTAAGCGGCTGGAGCGGATGGAAGAGCTGATGGGCGTTCCACTGCCCGCGGCCACCCAGTGGGAAGTGGTGGCGGAGGCGGCCGAGCTGATCAAACCGGCGCTCGATGAACTGATCCGCGAGGCGGCGCAGGGCGAAGTGCTCCATAACGACGACACCAGCATGCGCGTGCTGCGCCTGGAGCGCGAGCCGTCGGACCAGCGCACCGGCGTCTTCACCAGCGGGATTGTCGCCACCGGCGCAGGACGCAAGATTGCGTTATACTTCACCGGCCGCCAACACGCGGGCGAGAATCTGGCTGAAGTGCTGAAGCAGCGCGCAGCGACGCGGGATGCGCCGATTCAGATGTGTGACGCGGCCTCCCGCAACGTGCCCAAACTATCCGAGGGCGTGGAGATTTTGGTGGCTAACTGCCTTGCCCACGGCCGCCGCCAATTCGTAGAAGTGGCGCAGAGCTTTCCCCAGGAGTGCCGCTATGTGCTCGAAGCGCTGGGCCGGGTCTATTACCACGACGCGCAGGCGCGTCGGCAGGGTCTCTCAGCCCCGGAGCGTCTGCGCTTTCACCAGCAACACAGCGCGCCGGTTATGGAAGAACTACACGGCTGGCTGCAGACGCAGCTGGCGCAAAAAAAGACCGAACCCAACTCAGCCCTGGGCAAAGCGATTAACTATATGCTGCGGCACTGGAGAGGTCTGACGGTATTTTTACGCCAGCCCGGCACTCCGATTGATAACAACATCTGCGAACAAGTGCTGAAACGCGCTGTGCTCCACCGCAAGAATGCACTGTTTTACCGCACGCTTAATGGCGCCGGGGTAGGCGACCTATTCATGAGCCTGATCCATAGCTGCGAACTGGGCGGCGTCAACTCTTTCCACTACCTGACCGAGCTGCAGCGGCACGCCCCGCAAATGGCGGCCAATCCGTCGCAGTGGATGCCCTGGAACTATCGGGAGACGCTGGAACGGTCCGCTGCCCTATGATGACTTCCGCCTGACCAGGTTTGGCTCAGGCGGGAGCATCGCTGGAAAATGGTCGTCTTCGGTGTACCTCTGCGACCCACTGCATGCCGGTATCACGGCGACGACATGGAAAAAGCCCAAGAAAGATCCGATTCGCGAAGATCGGATCCACAGTGAAGTGATCGTCGACGCGTACGGGCCCGAAGAATGCGCGATGGGATGGTATTACTACCTGGACAACCAACTGCAGTTTCCCTTTCCAGCCAGATGCATCGTTGCAAATATCGTTTCACCGCTCAGCAAGGGTGAAACCGTCGAGGTACTCCGCATGGCACCGGAAGAATCCTGCTCCACCGACATGCTCGTGCTCATCCGCTGGCAGCGCCGGAAATTGGCGGTACCTCTATCCCAACTAGCCGCCATCGACGTGGATCAATCTACCGCCGATGCCATCAGCGATTGGCATTATTGGGTCGCGCACGGATACCTTTTCTGATTCACGCACGCCTGCCGAAAGCTCACATTCGTAAAAAGAGCGCAAGCGTTTACGACTCACACAAGAGGAGAGACCGACAGCGTTGGAAGTTGGAGACAGCGCTTAACAGACGGTAAAGGTTCACCTGAACAACATCTTAAATAAAGTTGCGTATTTGAGATCGCGCAGAACTTGAGCTCTGCCTTTCCACAAACGGCTAAAACGGATCGTACAACGCACCTGGCCGGCCATATCCACAGCTAACGTCGGCCATATCTTTTGGATAAATCGATCGGCAGACCCCATCCGCGCAAGGATTCGCGCGGAGCCTTTGGCAGCGAGCTCAACGGTGCCAGATCGAACGGAACCCGGTTCGACGTTCTTTGACTCCAAGCCTCGATCGGGTCACTCGCGGCCAAAAGGCGGGTCAGAATCTCGCCGCGTCGCGGCTGTTCCAGACGCTACCTATGCTTGTCTTCGTCTTCGGCTCTTTTTTTGAGGGTGGCATCGATCTACTCCCAGCGTGGCATGGTGTCTGGAGGCAGCCCAAAGGCGAGCTTTCCAAGCCAACCGCGTCCGTCGTAGCCGGCAAACGGTTGATGCAGAATGCCTGCGCGAGAGTCTCGATACATCTGCTCGAGCGGACTAGAGCGGAACAGCCCTGCTCCCCCAACGAGCCGCGTTGCTTTGTCGACGACGGTGGACGCCGTCTCCATTACGAACTGATGGCACGCGATTAGATCCATGAGCGCCAGATTCCGCCGTGCGTCCAGATCGGTTAGCGCAGTCGCGGTTTGTGTAATCATTGCTCGTGACGTACGCAGCCCTATTTCCATCTCGGCTGCGAGGAATTGATTTTGCGGATAGTGGCTCATCGGACGAGTAAATGGTGCCTGACTCCGCGCCTTCGCCCAATCAACGGCATAGTCTCGCGCCGACTGCGCAATTCCAAGGTAGCAGGAATCTAGTGGCACGATTCCCCAAGAACAGAGCAAATTGACAAAGAGATCTACGGTGCGAGCTGGCCGGTCCAAGACCTCTTCGTCCGGAACGAAAACGTTTTCCCACACGATATCATTGCTTGCAGAACATCGGATACTCATCGTGTCTCAGTTGTTCTGTATGGTTACACCTGGAGTCTTGGTCGGCACCTTGAAAGCCAAACATCGAGAACCTCTCTCCGGATCGTCATAGTGAGCCGTTTCGTTCAGAACGTCCGCGCATGCACTCATGGTCCCGAAGCCTGAGCGGCCATTAACTATGAATCCTCCGGGTATCTTCTTGGCACTTCGTGTTGTGTCGGCGAGCCCGGCCAGGCCGATAGCGCTGCTCATGCGCGGATCATTTGTCCCGGACGCTAATATCAGATGGTCGCGTGCGATGGATTCCAAAAATGGCCGTAGACTTTCCTCACCTGAGCGCCACATGTCCGCGTAGATTCCCACGGTGAGCAGATGCATGTTAATGGCAACCGCGGTTGGACCGTCTCCTCGGGCTAGTCGTTCCTGCGCCAGAGCGAAATCGAGCACCGACACTCCACCTCCACCCAACTCTTCGGGCACGGTCATGCTCGTGTACCCCGACGCCTTCATGGCCTCTACGTTTTCAAATGGGAAACTGTTCTCGCGATCATGTTGCGCGACTCGCGTCTTGAAGTCCTCTGCGTGAACCGACGCCAACTGGATGAAATGCTGCTGGCGTTCAACAGCGGCGAGTTTCATTTCTAGCCTCCAATTTGGTTCTTGAATTTGCGTCGATTCGCCCTTGAAACACTCCCATCCTGCCGAACATGGGCCACCAGACCGGTCCTTGTCAAACGCAAAGGCGCCTAAGCGCAAGTACGCTGTGTTTGGCGTGCGCTCAGGTCTTGCGAAGTTGGTGAATACTGATGACGTAAACCTGCGAGCCGGCAAACAGGCGAGAAACATTTGCTGGGGCGAGGTTGCGCAACCCGTTGCTCTCGAAAAGACTCTTCGGCGATGGCTGGCCCGGGGCCACTTGGTTTCAAGCCTGGCTATATAGTTCACGGGCCAAATAGAACCCAGGTGAAGGCGTTATTCGATGAGCTGTGCGCTTGACCGACGTGAACGGTTACTGACGGAGGGAGTATGAGTCAGGCAATGAAGAGTCCAGCACGAGAAGCGTGCGCGGCACGATGATCTTGATGGCTACCTGGGAAATGTGTACCGCCGAGCTTGTCTTTAACGACCCTGGCGAAGCGCTCTGGCAGCAGTGTACAAAGGTCGAGATGGCCTTCACGAGCTGGCACGATGAGCAATGGAAAGCGAGCACTCGACCCTTTCGAGTGGCGAGAGGTACCGCGTCATGAGCGAACAAACTCAGTTAACTGAGCAGCCACCTGTCGCAGTTACCGTCATCGGGTTGGGTGATATGGGGAGCGCGCTGGCGAGAGCCTTTCTAGCAAACCGCCGTCGCGTAACCGTATGGAACCGGACGGCGGCGAAGGCCACGGCCTTTAATGCAGGCGGGGGCTCACCAGGTGAAATCGGTCGAGGACGCGGCCGCTGCTAGTGAGGTCATCGTAGTATGTGTCCTCGACTATGCGGTGAGCGAGAGTTTGTTGACGCCCGCAGCTGTCGCCGAGAAGCTGCGCGGCAAAACTCTCGTGCAGCTTACGAGCGGAACTCCCCCGCTGGCACGGGAAGCCGAAGCCTGGGCGCAAAACAACAGCATATCGTACCTTGATGGGGCGATCATAAGCTATCCGAGCGGCGTCGGAACACCTGATTGCACGATCCTTTATGCCGGTCAGCGGCAGGTCTTTGAGGCTCACAAACAACTTCTCGGATGTCATGCTGGCAACAGTATGTTCCTCGGGGAGAGCATTGGCAGCGCGTCCGCGCTCGACTCGAGTCTTCTGACTTTCGGTTTCACCGCGGAGTTGGGTTTTTTGCACGGCGCCGCTTTGTGTGAAGCCGAAGGAATCCCCATTGACAGTTATCGTCAAGCGGCGAACGCGCTCATGCCGATACTCGCTGCAGATATGTTGAAAGCCGCCGCGATGATTCCGAAAGCAAACTACGCCGGAGAGGTCTCGCTCCAGGTTGCTGCTTCGGCTTTTGGTAACATCCTGCGCTTTAGCGACGAAGCTGGAGTGGACCGCGCCGGGAGCGAATCGCTAGTAACCCTGGTAAAGCGAGCTATTGATGCGGGCTACGGCGGTGATGAATTTCCGGCTGTCTTTGAGGTTCTGCGCACCCGAAAAAGACTGGACCGAATTGACGGCCTGGATAGGCGAGACCAGCTCAGCGATCACGAAGAATTGCCACTGGGACCTCAGCGGCAGCAGCGCGTCAGATCGCTTTTCATCGATCAGTTGTTTGGTCATTTGTTCTCGTTCCTTCGAGTCCCAAGTCTGAACCAGATCGAGTGTTGAGGGCTCACTGTTGCTCGAAAGGTCGGCAGAAGTTTGCATGGGCCGTCATCGACCGTCAGGTGGGGAGCATGAATCCGCATGTTCCTGCCTGGCATCACATAGATGGTCCCCAGCTCAGTCTGGACCTTGGCCGCTTGAACCGGTCCGAGAAATTCTCTCATCCTGCGTTCTCCTATTCTGACCGCACGTAGATACCACGATTCCCACGAATAGCATGTCTAGGAACCTGCGGGGGCAGAGATTAGGCTTCTCAACTCAAAGTGAGGGCTTGGATGAGAATCGTCCTTCTGCTTCTGGCTCTCTCGCTGTGCGCGTGCTCAGCACACACTCGGCAGCCGGCGACTTTCTACCTCATGGCCCCCGTGATCGACTCCTCCACCGGCGCGGTACAGGGGCAGCCTTCCCTTCGCTGGCGCTGGAATATCAACGGGACCTATGAGACGGCGGCTGCCTGTGCCAACGCACGGCAGGAAGCTCTAGA
>JAFAHS010000188.1 GCA_019237115.1 Deltaproteobacteria bacterium | reverse complement strand
CACCGCCGACTCGACCGTGAAAACCCTCAGGTGCTCGTTGACAATTCGGCCCATTCGATTCGTGCTGCGGTGCATCCCCGAACGGGTCGGGTCCATATATGAGTGCGAGTCGCGCAAGGTTGCGGCGTTGTGGTGATGACGCAGGCTCTGATAGGGCGCAAGTCCGACCGCAGCCGACTTGTGACCGCCGTCCATCGGGACCAGGTTGATGTTAACGTAGATGACCAGGTCGGATTCGGCAGCGCGTCGCGAGAGCCAGACATCCTCGTTGTGATCGGTCTTCCCGAGCATGACCAGCTCGGACTTGTTCTCGCCGTCAAAGTTGTAAAGCCGATCGGGCCAGAACTGCTTGAAAACCTTCTCGCCGACCATCCGGCGTATTTCCGCTTCGGTCATCCGCCGGTGCAGCGCGGTCGCAACAATCAGATGAACGTCGTCGACGCCGTAGTCGGCCAACGTCTGCACGACCTGGTTCAGGATGCGCTCGCGGATGTCCGGACGGCGCATTTGCGGCAGGGGCAGGCTGATATCGTCGATCGCGATGGTGACCCGCATGTTCGGATTGAGCTGCGCAAACAGCGGATCGGCGTTCTCGGGGCGGAGCAATGCGTAGCGAATTGCCTGATCCGGATCGGGCAACTCGTCGAGCGGCGGCGGTGCATAGATGACGCGGGTCCCGATCGGCAGCTTTTCGTAGAGGTATTCGTCGCCATACGCGATCAGGCGGTTCTCGGAACGGCGGTTCACCGTCACCACCAGATCGCGCCGCGCGCCAATCTGGTGCTTAAGGTCGGCGGGTTTGAGTTCTTTGAGCTTCGCTTCAGGACGCGCCATCCGCGGATCTCCCAGGAAGTTCAAGGATGGCGGCGCCGGACGCCTCGTCCGACTCGTCATCGGTGGATTTGTCAAATCGCAGGATCGGCCACTGGCGGCTCATCGCGGCTGCACGCAATTTGCTATCCGGATTCACTGCTACCGGGTGCCCAAGCGCAACCAGAAACGGCAAATCATAGTAAGAATCCGCATAACCCCAGCACCGGCGCAGATCGAGGTTGTGTTCGGTGGCGAAACTCACGCACCATTGCGCCTTTTCGTCTGCGGCCATGACCGGTGGCGCCAGTCTGCCGGTGGCGCGGGCATGAGAGACGATCAGCCGATTGGCGGCGAAATTCGTGATTTCGAGCTGACGGCAGAGGGGCGCCACGATGAAATCCGGTGATCCGGTTACCAGGACCGGCTCCAGCCCGATCTTGCGATTTGCCTCGACCAATTCGATTGCAGAAGGGTACAGATGCTTGCTCAGCACACGGTCGCAGTATTCCTGTCCGAGCTCGATAAGCCGGTCCACGGAAACACCTCTGAGGCACTCGAACAGCACCTGATTCAGCAGGCGCCGGTCCTTGCGCTCGGCCAGGTAGAGCCTTGGCGCACTGGCCGCCAGCGTTGCCATCGAACTGATGCGTCGATGCCACTCGCCCAGGTTGGTCAGGATGAACAGTGCGGCGTGCACCAGGTTGAGGTCGGCGAGGGTACCGTCGAGATCGTAGAAAGCCGCGCCCGGCGCGGGTTTACCGCGTCCGTTCCGTGACGGTTTTGAGCGCAAAACTGACATGTCATTCTATTTCGCGGCAAATAAAAAGGCCGAACTGGTGGCGCAGTCGCCGCTCTGCTTGACCGCCTCGAGCAGCTCCGGGCGCGCAACTCCGCGCAGCCCAAAGTCGAGCACTTCCTCGACCAGCTTGTCAGTATCAGCCGCGGCGCTTCGCGAGAGCAGCCCCACCACTTCCTTTATCGCACCCAGAATGCAGTAAGCGATCGCTCGGGTGTCGCTCTGGCGGACCAGTTGCATCTCGATACCCAAGTCGAGCGAACGCTGGATGAGCGCCGCGATACGGTCATAGAAATTAAGAATCTTGGCATCCAGGTCCCGATCGAACCCGGTCGAATGGTTCAGAAGAATGTCCGTCAGCTCACGTTCATCCAGGACATAGGTAACGACGCGGCGCAGGTTGGCGCGCAGCTGCTCGACGGGGTCGGGGCTGTCGGCACCGACCCGCAGGCGAAGTATGCGGGCCGCAAGTTCGGTCAGCACCTGTTCGAGCAGTTCTTCGAAAAGGTCTTTTTTGTTTTGGAAATAGAGGTAAAAGGTCCCGCGCGCGATCCGGGCGCGGCTGATGATGTCCGCGACGTTCGTGCGATGGTAGCCCTTGCGGGCGAAAATTCGCTTGGCGTGGCGCAGAACCTGTGCGCGCCGGGCCTGTCGTTCCATCCGGTTACCTTGCCGAAGCCTTGAGGCTAATGGCGACAGGCAGGACTGTCAAATCAGATGGACCACAGATTTGTTGGGTTTTCCACACTCGCGGTGGATAGATTCGGCCGGGAGGTAAGGATAAATTTCCGGAAACCACAGGCTTTTCGGAGATCCACAAATGACCGAGGCGGAGTTTTGGAACAAAGCTCGCGAAGTCGGCGCCAAGGCGACCTGGGCCTATCTGGCAACCACCATTGGCAATCAACCCAAAGTGCGCGTCGTGCACCCCGCGATCGAAGGCACGCGGGTGTGGGTGGCGACCGGCCGAAGCTCGGCCAAGGCAAGGCAGGTAGTTCAAAACCCACGGGTCGAGCTCTTCTATCAAATTGGATCCGACATGGTTCATCTAACCATCACCGGGCGTGCGAGGTTCATCGAGGATCCCATCGAAAAAAGGCGAGTCTGGGAAGGCAAGATTTTCGACTACGACTTGGGCCAGTTCTGGCCACAGGGTCATGACTCGAAGGATTTCGGGTTGATGCTGATCGAACCCGAGAAGGCTGAGTTGACGTCTCTGGCTGAGATGACCCAAGGGAAACGTCCCGAGCTGTGGCAGGTCGCGAAGTAGGGTCGACTAGCGCCGCCTTGCCGCTGCCTAGTGATGCCTGCGAGTGGTTTTTTAGCCGCGGACGCGTTCGCGGGCAAAGATTGCGCGCTCTTCAGCGGACATCTTCTCGCGGATGCGTGAGCCCTTGCCGAGATGCCGGTAGCGCCCGCCTTCCGAGAACAATTCCTCGTAGGGCTCGGCGGGAACGGGTTCAGCAGGGGGCTCGTCCCCGACTTTAACTCCGAGCGCGTCCTCGACCAGACTCGTGTCGTACATTCTCACCGCGTCGTAGTCGGTCAGGAGCGCGCAAACTTCCACGCAGATGTAGCACCCGATGCATTCCTGAAAACGGTCCTGCACGGGCTGCACACCACGGCCCGGGACCGAGCCCGGTCTCAGGTATTCGATACATTGCACGGGGCAGAATTCGGGGCATTTGCCACAAGGGAAGCACAGGTTAACGTCCATGAACGCGACTTCGCGGGGACGCTTTTTCTTGCGCCCAACCTCTTCAGGGGTTTCCGGGATGCGATCTTCCTTGAGGCGGCGCTTGATGATTTCGATGGCGCTCATGGAACTATCTCACACCGGCGCTCTGCGAGCGGTCAAGCTCAAGCACCGTGCTCGGCTGTCTACCTTAACGCGCGGACGTTCCCGTCCGAGGAAGCGACGTACACGGAGCCCGACGGTCCCGCACTAACCTGGACCACGGTGCCGAGATCCCGGGCCGACCACTCGACGTTTCCGCCGAGGTCCAACATCGCAGATGATGCAACGACGTCGATCGCATCGAAAACAGTACCAGAGCTAAGCGCTGCGATTGCGTGTGGCAATGGCACCAGCGATTTTGATGACCACTGGACCGTACCGCTTGAATCCACCGCGTAGAGCGCGTCGGAACCAAAGAAGATCAATCCGGTGCCGCTCACCGAGGGTCCTGAGGTGACTGGCGCGCTGCTTGGCACCCGCCAGATCACCGAGCCAGTGCTCGCATCCAAAGCATAAATGCCACCCGTGGCGGAACCCGCGTACACAACGCCATTGGCGACCGCCAACTCTCCACGAAAACCACCGGCGGGAGCAAAATTCCAAAGCCAGCTTCCGTTAGCGGTAGCGGCCGCAATGTCTCCGCCGTTGGAGGCGACCGCGACGCCGCCCGGTATGATCACCCCGCGAGTTGGATTTCCGACCGGCAGGCTCCACGAGGTCTGGCCGTCGCTAAGTGCGATCAGGTTGCCGTTCTCACCGGCGTACACGGCGGTCCCGTCTGCCGCGAGGGGACCGTTGCCGGTTCCCACCTGGGCCTTCCACTTGGGACGGCCACGATTGTCCAGCCCATAAATCCAGGAGGTGGTTCCCTGCGCGAAAATAGTTCCATCCGGGGCGACCGCCGCGGCTAGCCCGCCTGCGGGTCGGTCGAACACCTGGTGTCCCGTGGTGTCAATCGAATGAAGCATTCGGTCGCTGGTGATGAAATTAGCGGTGCCGTCCGGACCCGATACAATTGGTCCGGCCACCGGTGCATTCGCATTGAAGGTCCACAGGACCGTTGCGCTGAAATTGCTTTGACCGTCAGAGCTTGAAATCTGTGCTGCGGCGGCGGCTGGCGTCGCGGTCACAGTTGCACATGGGGGGCAGGAGCCGGAGCTTACCCCGACGCCCACAGTAATAGGCTGGGACGTGATTCCACTGGAACTCGCGTTGATACATGCGCAGCCATCGTTGAGGCCCGTGTATTGTCCGCCATGGCTGCTCGTCGGCGGCTGAAGCACCTGAATGCCCCCCGGAGGGTTGTTGTTGGAGGTCCACAGGGTGCTGACGGCGTTGGTAATGTCCGTGAAGGTAGTCTGCTTGCCTTTTACCAGGACGCCCTGAGCATTGAAGTTTATCGAAACCCCGCTGCCGGACACGGCAGTGCTGGTGGCCATCGGTGAGCATGCCGTCGGAGTGGGGGTTGGCACGCCGGATGCCGTGGGGGTTGGCGTTGCAGGTGGGGGTCCCTGGCAGATATTGATGCCCGCCAGCGAGAATGCGGGCGAAGGGCTCGCGGTGGGACATAGGCCCGCAACGAATATCCCTTTGCTGTTGAAGGAGCCGAAGCATCCATTTCCACCTCCGCAACTCGCCAGTGTCACGCCCAGAACGAACACTGCCACCGGGAGGACAACCAACCATAACTTCCACCGAAACATCGAGCACTGAGATTTGACGGCGACTTGCTGCCCTGTCAAGCACGCATTCGCAGTCAGCCACCGCGAGACTATCGTGATCAAATCACGTGCAGTCTGCCGTCACGGTGTGATTCGAGCCAGGGCAGCTTTTTGAAGGAAGGTCGTGTTAAGGAAGGCGCGTGTTCCGTGAGCTGGCCTTGTTAGAGGGCCGTGCTACGGCGGTTCATCCGCAACCAAAGCGGGTAGGCAACTTCCTTGCGCATGCAGCGATCGACCCTAGTCCGGTCAAGGCAAGATTCTGGGTGGCCGGGCTGGCCTGGAAGTGTGTAGGCGGTTCAACCTGAAAACTGAGAATTCTGCGCCAAAAAGATGGAGTCAAAAAAAAGCGGGCGTTAGGAGAGGGGGGGAACTCTCCAACGCCCGCCCGTTCGTAGCGGCCGTCCGCATTACGGTACGGACGGTGTCCCCGGTCAGTGGGAGGAGCAACCAACCGGGTCGGTGCCAGAGCCTTGCACCTACTGGGATAGACGCACCCACATTCAAAATAATTCATTGCCAAAAATCCTTGGAAAAATGGCCCATCTCTCCGAATTCCTCTGTTGCAAGGGTGGTCCGCGAAATAAACTCGCATTTGGGAGGAGGAAAAAAATGGAATATCGGAGGCTAGGCGGTACCGGTCTAAAAGTGTCCGAGCTGTGCCTGGGATGCATGACCTTCGGGCGCGAGACCGATGAAGCGGACGCTCGCAAAATCATCGATCGCTATCTCGAATTAGGCGGTAATTTCCTGGATACCGCCAACGTGTACGCGGCTGGCGCGTCGGAAGAAATCACCGGACGAATCATCAAGGAGCGCCGCCAGTCGCTGGTCCTGGCGACCAAAGTCCGCTTCAATGCGAACGTTTTCCTGGGTAAACCGGTTCCGCCCAATGAGATCGGGCTATCGCGGGGTCACATCATGGCCGAGGTGGAGCGCAGCCTCAGGCGGCTTCAGACGGACTATATCGACCTGTACCAGGTCCATTCGTGGGATTTCGAAACGCC
>JAFAHS010000033.1 GCA_019237115.1 Deltaproteobacteria bacterium | reverse complement strand
GTTGTCGGAGTATCTCCGGCTCGTGCGGAGCGGTGAGATCGTGTTGGTTACTGATCGTGACGAGGTGGTGGCCGAGCTGCGACCTGCGCGCAGACAATTTAGTGGCGCCGATTCGCTGGACGAGCTGCTGGATTCTCTGGCTGAGCGCGGCGAACTGACCCGAGCCAGCCTCTCCAAGCACCGGTGGAAATGGAATGCGAGAGGACTGGGTCTGGCCGCGGGTTCCGCAATGGCAATTCTTGATGAACTCCGTGGGGAGCGGTGAGTCGATTGGATGTCTAGTTGCCTCTATCTGGATACTTCCGCGGTTTTGCGCGCCATCTTGGAGAGCGGGGCCAGCCCGGATCTTGAGGCGCGGATCGCGCGAGCTCCGGTCTTGATTACGTCGCGGTTGTCGCTGGTTGAGTCCTCTCGCGCGCTTCACCGCTTGCGGCAGCTCGGGCAGATCAGCGAGACCAAGCTCGCGGACGTGGATCGTGAACTTAATGCAGTGTGGGCACGCTGTGAACTCTGGGAATTGACGGCCTCGGTATGCGAGCGGGCTCGCCAGGTTGCCCCAGCCAAGTCACTGCGAACACTCGACACCCTCCATCTCGCCACGTTCGTGATGGCGCGTGAAAGAATTGGAGACCTCCAACTCGTAACTGCCGATCAGCGCTTGAGGTCGGCACTCGAAGCAGTCTAGAGAGGAAAACTCCAATGCCCACCAAACAGTCCTAGCCTCATTTTCTTCCGGAGTATGCGATATTGAGCCCAAAGCCGGTGCGGATTCTTCTACTATTCTTCCAAGTCAAGACATTCTGAAATACAAGGAAATCAGTACTTAGGCCTCTTACGCCAGTGCTCGCCAAGCACAAGACTGACTCAAGCACGCTCATTCTGGTTGATCATGGTTGAACAAAAGGCTTATGGCCGTCGCTGTCTTGGCGGCGGACAGTCGCAATGTGGATTTCGGAAGGAAGTTTCGAATCGGTCGAAGGTAAAGGAATCTCGAATGCAGGTTTGCCCGCCGCGAGTTTAGCCCAATAGCCGCGTGGAGGAACTGGAATTTCCAATCGAGTGCACATTTTTGCCAAGCCGCGGCCGCTGATGCCCCACTATGGCGTCGCCTCCAGCAACTGCAGATATGGCGGGCACACTACTCACAAATATCGAGTTTGCTGATGCAGAAACCGTATCTGCGACCGTATTTTTACGATGAAAGCCCTTCAGATCTGAACCAAATAATCTTTTCCTAGAGGAAGAGGTAGACCTAATGAGTGAGGCTATTTTAGCACTCATCGAACACGCGACTGTCCAGAGAAAAAACCTTCCGACAGACCAATGGGAAAACTGTTGGTTGCCATATTCGCGTGAGCGCTGGAAAAAAAGCACAGAGCTACGGCGCTTTTTTTCCCCAAACCGCAATTGGTATACGAACGACCTGGCCAGCGTTATTGGCAGCTTCGATTTGGATTAACGAGTATTCAGGGTCAATACCGCCCTCACACGGTCGACCTGGGACCGGGCGCGATCCCGCTATCACTATCAATCCGGATGTCAGCGCCACTTGGCACTTTGACTGGCAATTAGACGGGACATGGAGTGAAGGAATAGCTTTCTCGGACCGTTCAGTGCGTGTCGATCGACATCTGCGGTCCCAAGAGCGAGGTCGTCGTCAGCGCCGGACTAGCTTTTGTTTGAGGCATAGAGAGTTTCTCGCCTCGGTCCCTCGCGGCGAGTAGGCTGTCCCTCTTTCCATGCTCGCGGCTTTCAAATCTCTTATTCTCACCTTAGGACCTCCACGCGCGGTTATCTCAAGCGGTCTTTGGTGACATTGCGTTTAAACAGCAATATTGATACCTACCTAGACGCTGATGAATGTTGATCATGTTTCCAAGCTCTCAACAGACAATGAGGCGCTAGAGGGGAGTTTTATCTCGTGCTCCAGGAGTAGCTGGTTCCTTACGCGCGACGTGTATCCTCGGGACCGGTCAGGTCTGTGGGAAGGAGAGCCGGCATGAAACTGTGGGCGGTTCGGTGAAGAACAAATCATCAGTGTCCCGAGAGAGGCGGAAGCAGGAGCGAAAGTGAGGGAGTTGTCCAGAGCAGCAAGCCGGATCGGGAATGATTGCTCAGTCCAGTTTCGGCACCCTGACGATGAACCTCGGCGATCGACGGGAGGACACACCGAGTGGCGCACATGCACATCCTGAAGACGGTCATCGTCGGACTCGAGAACTGGGCCATTGACTGCGTCAGTCTGGGCCAAATTCTTGACCTCCGAACGCAAACCGGTATTCCAAACGTCCCGCCAAGCACCTTCGGACCGGGAGCGCTTTACGTGGAGCCAATGCCTGGCACTTATGGACCCGGCACCAATAATACGCGGGACGCGCTACTGGCCGCAGCGGCGGTAAAGCTGGACTCCGTAGTGAGCCTCAATCAAAGCACCCTTTCGTCAACCTTGCACGGCGCACCAGCGCCGCAACAACCAGCGCAGACCGGGGTGTCGGACGACGATCTCTGGCGACTTGTGGTGAACTGGCAGGCACTCGTATCGTATTTCTTCAAAGCAGCGCTCAAGATGTATGGACAAGAGCCCGGACCGCATCCGACGCTCGGTCATCCCGGACCGGGAAGAGAAGAGCGCCATCTGGCGTTGGTCCTGTCGCGCCTGACCAAAATCGAGGCAGATGCCTCCCGCCTCCGGACGCTTCACAACATCGCAGCTATGGCACCTTATGCGGGGCCCGCCGGCGGTGGCACTTATCATGATTCGCTGGTCCGATTTGAGATGGGCTTCCATAAGATGGCATTGGATGTTGCTCAGATCGCGACTTTACTTCCGAATCATCTGCTCAACGCCACCATCTGACCCGATGACATAGACACCGCTACCGACACATCATCAACATCGCACAGCACTGTCATGGACTCGCGACTACCCGATCAACCCGAGCGCCGCGAGGTGCTGGTGGGCCGCGAGCGCGAGCTCGACTGGTTCACCGCCGCGCTGAACGATGTTTTGGCTGGGCGCGGGCGGGTCGCGATGGTTTCTGGCGAGGCCGGAATCGGCAAAACCCGGCTTGTCGAGGAAGCCGCAGGGCGCGCGCTCGCCGCGGGAGCGCGCGTGTGGTGGGGCCGCTGTTGGGAGGGGGGTGGAGCGCCGGCCTACTGGCCGTGGATCCAGATCCTGCGCGAAGCTTTCCGCGGCGGCGACGGGGGCGATGGTGCGCGCGAACTCAGCGCCGCCACCGAGCGCATCGGGCAAGCACTGCCCGAACTCAGGGCGATCACTTCTGCGCATCGAGTTGCGGAGCGGGGCGATTCCATCTTCCCCGCGCCCGGGTCGGTATCCGAGGCGGACCTGCTTCACGCCCTCGATGCGCCTAATGTGGGCATCGACCTCGCGCGCTTTCGCCTCTTCGACTCGGTGAGCTCGTTGCTCCGACACGTGGCGGCGCAGGTGCCACTGATGATCGCGCTGGATGACCTGCACGCCGCGGACATTGATTCGCTGCTGCTCCTCAAGTTCGTCGCACGCGATCTGTTGCAGAGCCACATCCTGCTGGCCGGCACTTATCGCGACGCAGATTTGAGCCAGTCGCTCCAACACGCAACCATACTCGGCGAGGTCGCGCGCGAGGGGTGGAACATCCGCCTCCGCGGGCTCACTGAGAGCGCAGCCGCCGACTTGGTGCGTCGCCACGCGGGGGTCGTGGCCGACGAGGAGCTGATCGCGTCGTTGCATGGGACGAGCGGCGGCAATCCGTTCTTCCTTCATGAGATCCTGCGGGTGATGGTGGTCGAGGGCGGGTTCGGCCGCGGCACACGGCGTGCCAGCAGGTTCACCATTCCCGACACCGTGCGCTCGGCGGTGCGGCGGAACCTGGCCGCGATTCCCGACCACGGGCAGCGCGCGCTCGCGGCGGCATCGGTGATCGGACAGGAGTTCGATCTCGCAACCCTTGCAGAGGTACTCGGGGTGCCGGGCCACAGAGCGATCGAATCGCTCGAGTCGGCGCGCGCGCGCGGCATCATCGATGAGAAGCCGGGAAGCGTGGGGCATTTCCACTTTACACACGCGATTATCCCCGAGGCGCTACGCTCCGGACTGGGCTTTACCGAATCGATGAGGCTTCATCTCGGCGTCGCCGAAGCGGTCGAACGCATCAATCGCGGCGATCCCGCGCCGCACTATGCCGAACTAGCGAATCACTTCGGTCATGCGGTCGCTCTGGGCGCCGCTGACAAAGCTGCCGAGTATGCGCGTCTGGGTGCCGAGCGCGCGCGCAACCAATTCGCTTACGACGAGGCCGCCCGGCTCAATCAGCTCGCGCTGCGGGCACACGCGGCGCGTGCCAATCCGGCGCCTGCCGAGCGCTGCGAACTGCTCCTCGCGCTCGGTGATGCGCAAAGCAAGGCGGGGAGCCCGGCCGACGCCAAGCACGCGTTCCTCGAAGCCGCCAACATCGCGCGCGAATTGAAACGCAACGACCTGCTCGCTCGCGCCGCGATCGAGGCGAGCGCCGGGCTCGGTACGTTCTTCGGGGTTGACCAGGAGCTGGTCGCGCTGCTCGAGGAAGCGGTCGGCGCAATTGGCGACACCGACCCGGCCTTGCTGGCAACTCTGCTCGCCCGGCTGGCACATGAGCTCGAGTGGTCAGATCGGCGCGGGTACGCGACCACGCTGTGTGCGCGCGCCATCGACCTCGCCCGCTCCGCCAACAACCCGCGCGCGCTTATCTCAGCGCTGTGGTCGTCGCACGTGCTCAACTGGGGTCCGGCCAACGTCGAGCAACGGCTCGCGATCGCGAAGGAGATCGCGGGATTGGCTGCGCCGAATGGGTACCTGGGTTGGACGCTGCGCGCACACGAGATTCGCCTCAGTGCGCTTCTCGAGCTCGGCGACACCGTGGCGGCCGACGCAGACCTGGACGCCGCACAACACTTCAAGGCGGTCCTCGGCTATGGTTTTTTCACTGTCGAGCGGTTCCGCCCCACGCGGTTGCTCATGCGCGGCGAGTTCGGGCACGCCGAAACGCTGATTAGAGATATGCTGCGCCAGGCGCAGCGCCGGCAGGATGCAGCGCTCATCACGACCTTCGGCGCGCAGCTGCTGATGCTGCACACCGAGCAGGGGCGGGTGGAGGAAATCGAAGGAGAGCTGCGCGCTTCAGTTGCGCGCTTCCCCGCGATGGTGGTGGCGCGCATCGGTCTAGCAGTGCTTCACGCGCGCACCGGTCGCGAGAGCGAGGCGCACGCGGAGTTGGACTATCTCGCGCAGCGCGGCTTCGCGCGCATCGCGAGCGACTTCAACTGGCTGTATTCCTTCTGCGCATGTGCGGAGATTGCTGCAGTCGTGGGGGACGCCGAGCGCTGCGGCATGCTCTATGAGCTGCTGTCAAAATTCCCCAAGCGAAACGTGACGATTGGCTGGGGCGACATTTGCTATGGCGCCGTCTCGCGCTATCTGGGCCAGCTCGCAACCGTTCTCGGCCGCTTCGCGGAAGGTGAAAAGCATTTCCAGGATGCAATCGGTTTCGAGCGCGCGATGGGCGCGCCACCATTCGTGGCGCGGACTCTGGTCGGCTATGCGGCGCTTCTGCTCGCACGCGCCCAAGGGTCCGATCGCGAACATGCGCGGCAGATCCTTGATGAAGCGCTCGACATCGCGACCATGATCGGAATGAATGCGCTCGCGCGCCGGGTCCGCGCGATGGCTACCGGGCTCGCGCCCGATGCGGCGCGGGCTGGCGCGCAACCTGGCCGCAGCACGGCCCGTATAGGAGAGACGCAAGAGCGACGGCTCGCCACCATTATGTTTCTGGACATCGTGGACTCGACCGGCCGCGCGGTGCTCCTAGGCGATCGCGGTTGGAGCGCCGTGTTAGACGACTACTACGCGCTGGTCCGACGCGAGCTCAGGAAATTCGGCGGCCGCGAGGTCAACACGTTCGGCGACGATTTTCTCGCGCTTTTTGACGCGCCCACACAGGCGGTTCGATGTGCGTGCGCTATTCGCGATGCTGCGCGCGCCGCCGGCATCGAGGTTCGCGCCGGCCTTCACAGCGGCGAATGCCAAGTCTCTGGCGACGATGTCGCCGGCATCGCTGTGCACATTGGCGCCCGCGTCATTCGCCTAGCCGAGCCCGGCGCGGTGTTGGTCTCGAGCACAGTCAAGGACCTTGTAACTGGCACGGCCTTCGAATTCGCCGACCGCGGTTTACACGCGCTGAGGGGCGTCCCCGGCGAGTGGCGCGTGTTTGCCGCCGGAGAACCGGCGAAATGAGGCGTCGACGGCCCGTGGCACGCTGGAGTTCAGCGACTCAGCGACGGAGAGAGCCGCTTGGCAATCGTTGCCCCTTCGCAAGCAGGGCAGCCACTGAGAGCTGTGAAAGGATTCATTTTCCGGGGCGCACGCGATGAAGCGGCGGGCGACAGTTCGTTGACGAACTCAAGCCGCTGACGAATCCGCACCGGCACAACCGGTGTCGTTCATCCGTTCGGCTTGAGCGGTGTCGTCGCGCAGCTCCGAAGGACGGGTGCGACAGTAAGCCTTAGGTAGGGGCCTTTATCGTGCATAGGATCTAGTTCAATAGCACCGGTGAAAAACACGTTTTGATCGCCCGTTAACCGTAAGTCACGGCCGCCGCCTTGTCAGTGCAGAGTAGGAATCTGGATTTCGGAAGGAAGTTTAGAGTCCGTCGAAGGCAAAGGAAATCTCGGGTGCACATTTACTCGCGACCCAGTCATTCCCTTGGTGCAGGGCTGACCGACAATCGGCTGGCCCGTAGTCATGTGGACGGTAAGATCGAGCGCCTGGCCTCGGAAGGATAGTTCGCCGGGCCGCATGCACAGGCTGCGGATTGGTCTTTATGTGCCAGCGGTACGCCGAAGAATGGCGAGCATGTTTTCCGCGGTGGACTGAAACGATGTAGCGCGGCATAGCGGCCGCACCCGCGAACTGCCTTCTAAATCCCGGCATGAGTCGGAGTGAACACTGGCGAGTCATACTGCGATCCATCAAGGTTAGGGACTGTTTTTTGACGGGACGATTCAGACGAGGCTAACCGGCCAGTTTGTCGGTGCGCTCAGCCCTGTCTTGCAGTAATTCGCCTATTTGGGAGCAGAGACACAAAATCAGAAAGGGGTAGCTTCCCTCGCGCCTCTGCTCAGTGAAGCTCAACGCCATCTCCACGAATTTTGAGATGGTCGCTCTACGTTCGTCCGTCATTCCATTATTCCTCCGTGCGGGCGAGAGCCCCACTCGGTGTCATTCTCCGTGCTGCATCTTGACCCCGGCTGCTAAATCCCCCCCGATAGTGAGCCAATCAGTGCCGAAAGAACCAAAGCCGGAAGGATTCCTGTCAAAATGAAAGCCGTCCAATGGCCGCCTCCTTGAAGGATGCACCGAGCGGAAGGCGAGGCCCCAACCCGGACGAAACGCACGTAGCCCGCTGTTCCGCGAAAACAGGAAATCCTGGCATGCTCGTGCTGGAGCTGTGCCCAAATGCATGGCGACAGACTTGCACTCGGACTTATCCGGTTTCCAGCAAGGTATTTTTGCTTCGGGCGATTAGTGCTTCGACAATCTTGATGCCCACCTCCCTTTTCGGCTTATTTGGCAGACCGAACCGAACCATGTGTTGGCCACAGGTCGACAAGTCCGTGTGGGGCAGAATGGCTTTTGATTTCAGCTCCGAATTTTACTTACTTTACGAGGAATTCACCTATCGAACGTTCATTGGACAGCCGAGAGGGTTAACTACCTGGGGGGTTAGGGAACCGAGTGTGTTTTCAGGTTTGACCTGTCAAGTCCGAGCGGTCCCTCCACTGTCTGGTACGATTTGTCACCTATGTGTCGAGTCGTTCACCTGAGTTCTTCATGAATTGGGCCCTATCTGCCAGCAGTGTTTGGCGGGAAATCCACCCTGAAGCGCGTTCAGTGAACGCAGCCATCCTCAGCTGAACGGAACACACTTTCACGGCTGGCTGCTCAGCACGGCGATAACACCGCTCTGAGCCTCGCCCGGGCGACATCGACAGTTCTGTGATTCTCGCATCCCCGGCACACGTAGAATGAACAAGGGGCAGGAAATCTACAATAAGCCAGCGAGACCACAAGCGACCACTATTGCGCTTGGCCTGCCCATATAGTAACCGAAAGTAGAATCAGCCGCTTTTCAGTGAACAAAATTGCTGATGGGACTTGTGTGACAAAAGCACCGCTTGAAAGAAGGTAAAGAAACAGAGGAATGGTCATTAACTTCAGATCTCCCTCTTGAAATTGTGCGCAGCCGAAGCTCCTGGCCTCGGCCATTTCAATAACGTTACCGGTCCGGGACTGGAGAATTGCGAAGGAGCAAAGCTTCCCATGGCGGACGACGACGTTTGGATCTTCATCTCGTACGCGCATGACGACGACCTTCCGACCGGAGATTCGGAGGACGAGGAGGGATTTGTTACTTACCTCCACCGCATGCTCGAGACGAAACTGCGTGATCTCGGAGTGACTCGCGCGAAACTTTGGCGCGATCACAAACGGTTCGGCAATGGAGAACCGTACGACCTCGAGATTGAGGATGCCCTGAAGAAGTCCCCGCTGCTCATCGTCGTGATGTCTCGAAACTGGATGAGTCGACCGTATTGCAGAAAGGAGCTGAACGACTTCATACGCATGCGCCACGGCGATGGCGTCGCAGATATCGCGCAACGGATGACCGTCGTCGGTAAGCATTTCCTGGCGAGGGAAAACCGGCCGTCGCCATTGGATCGCCAAATGGGCTTCGAATTTTATCAGCTGGACCATCAAGACGAGGTTTCGCCGGAAAAAGAGTTCTTCAATCTTGGCAAGGCGGCTGATGGACGCTTTTTTCAGGTTAGGGATGAGCTGGCGAGGCACCTGCAAAATCAGGTCGACCGGATAGCCGCGACCGACAACGCGCCAGCGCCGCCCGTCAAGATTGCCGCCGACAACGGTAGAACGGTCTATCTCTCGAAGCCGGCGGCCGACATGGAACAGGCCTACAGCCGTCTCGCCCTTGAGCTTCAGGGACGGGGTTACAGCGTCGTGCCCGACGTCAGTTCGGGGATCCCCAGCACAGGCGCTCGCGAATACATCGACGCAGCCCTCAACAGGGCCGAGTTGTCGATCCATCTAGTAGGGGAAAAGCGCGGATTCGTGCCCGACGACGACGACACGCCGGAACCCATTGTCAAACTCCAGCTCGTGCGAGCCACGGAGAGAGCGACTGCGGCAAAGCTGAATCGTGAAGGTTCAGGCTTTCGCCGCGTCGTTTGGGCGCCGAGGGTAGTCGAAGCAAGCGAGCCTCAAGGCGTCGGCGCCGTGGCCGGTCGCGACCCGATCCAGGTGCTGGCTCGCTTCGACCAGCAATGCCCTTCGGACATTATCGTGGGCGACGTCATCAATAAGTTCATCGAATCGCTTCTACAGCACCTGACGGAAACCGCGGGGCGCCCGATTCCAACTCCGGGCCCGGGCGGCCAGTTCCAGGTCTACCTCGACTACGACCCACGAGATGATGAGAAATTAGCCCTCGCCATCGCCGAAGCTTTGAACAACCAACCGGTGAGTATCGTGCTGCCCGCGTCCGGCGAGCCGGCGCCCGAGGCGCGAACTTTCAACAGAGATCTCCTGGCGAAATCTGATGGCGTCGTGCTTTTCTGGGGCGCAGCGTCGGAAGTTTGGGTGCGTTCCGAGGCGGCGCGGCTTTACGACTGGCAGGGACTTGGGCGTACGGAGCAGTTCTCTCGTTGCAGCCTGATCGTCGGGCCACCGCCCGCGCCTCGCAAGAGCGCATTGAACCTTCTTTTCAAGAAAGGCCAATTCGACAAGGTTGTCGACATTGCCGACAAGGGCATGCCCACTGGCAACGTCCTGATCGATCTCGCGCCCGGCGCGAAGGCGCCCCTGCAATGAGCGCCATTTCTGGTTCGCCTGTCGTGGATGAGCCTGCTCCTTCAGCGCGGTCAGAGGCTGCGGCGCCTGGCGACAGTGTGCTCTCTGCAAGTCGACCTTTCCCGGGTTTGCGGCCGTTTGCCTTTGCCGACCGCGGGTTCTTTTTTGGCCGCGAGAGTCACGTCTTCGCCCTCTATCGACTGGTTGAGAATGGACGGTTCATCGCCGTCATCGGCGGTTCCGGCAGCGGCAAATCTTCCCTCGTGCTCGCCGGCCTTTGCGGTCTGCTCGACGAAGAGACCCAAGACCCGAACGGCCCCAGATGGATTTGCCTCGACATGAAGCCCGGCGGGGCGCCGATCAAGCGCCTCGCGGGGGTGCTCGCCCGCCTCTCGAAACATGATAGCGAAGAGGATTACGCGCGGCTTTGTGCGCGTATTGACTATCGCCTGCGCCAATCGAGCTTTAGCCTCGAGAGTGCGATCGACGAGGCGGGAGGCCTTGCCGGCCGACATTTGCTGCTGATCGTTGATCAGTTTGAAGAGCTGTTCCGCTTCGGCCTCGCCACTTCCGGGCAGCGCGGGACGAGCCTTGCGGACGTCAAGGCTCGTGACGAAGCGACCCAGTTCGTGGAGATCCTTCAGGACGCCGAGCGCCGCCGGCTTGAGAACGTTCACGTCCTCGTCACCATGCGGTCCGATTTCATTGGCGACTGCGCCTATTTCCACCGACTGCCGGAGGTCGTAAGCGCGACGCAGTACCTCGTGCCGAACCTGACCCGGGGGCAACTCGCGGAAGCGATCCGCGAGCCGATCGAAAAGGCGGGAGGCGCCATCGAGCCGGAGCTCGTCGAGATGCTGATCAACGACTGTGGCGATGAGCTGGATCAGCTCCCCGTCCTGCAGCATTGCCTGATGCGACTCTGGGACCGCGCAGGGGGGGAGAGCGCGACCGGGACCCCTCGGCTGACGCGCCAGACCTACGATGAGATCGGGCGGATGACCGAGGCGTTGTCGCGCCACGCCGACGAAACCCTGCGCGCCTGCGTGCGCCAGGAGCTTGCGGTCGAACAAGCCTTCCGGGCGCTGAGCGAATTCGACCGTGAGGGCCGGGCGATCCGCCGCGCGCTGCGCTTCGACCGGCTGCTCGCCGAGACAGGCGTAACCGAGTTCGACCTGCGCGCCGTTCTCGACCGGTTCCGCGCGCCGACCTGCTCGTTCCTGGTCCCTCCGCCCTCGGTCGCACAGACGCTCGGCGCGGACGACCGGGTCGACATCGGTCACGAGGCCTTGCTTCGCCGATGGAAGAAAATCTCGGGCGATGCCGACGGGGGCGCCGCAAAGCCGGGTCTTCCGGCGTCAGGCTGGCTCGGCGAAGAGCAAAGGGACGGTCAGCGCTATCGTACGCTCGTTTCGTTGGTAGACGGCGAGGGAGTCCTGAGCGATCCAGAAGAGAAGAAGCGCTGGTGGGATCGGCGGCCTCGTACGGCGGCGTGGGCGGATCGCTATGGGGGTCGGTTCGAGTCGGTCAAAAATCTGATTGACGACACCGTCAAGGCCAAGAAGCGATCGAGACGCACTTGGGTACTTGGCGCGGTTCTTTGCGTGGCATTCCTCCTTATGGCCGTGCGGCACGAACAGGTGCGCAAAGAAGAGATCTTGCGGCAGGAAGAGCTGGCCAAAGAAGACATTGATAAGAGCACGATGACCTCAGCAATAACGCTGCTTGAGGATGTCCTCAAGGCCTACGACGACAAGAATCTCGATCTGGCGGGCGCCGAAAGCCTCGCGAAGATATCGGGACAGTTTCTCGATAATGTTCGGAAGTCGAGCAAGACCTCGGCAGCCGATCTCCTGTGGGCGCAAGCGCTTAACGTCGACGCCGACCTTGAGACAGACTTGCACGAGAACAAGAAGGCCTTGGCGCTGGCCAAGCAGGCGAAAGACGCCGCGAGTTCTCAGACTCAATCGAATCCGCGCCCTCAAGAGCCGTTGCAGGTGCTGTACGATTCAACCATTCGCGTCGGAAACGCACTCGCGGCGATGGGAAAGGCGAACGATCAGGAGGCGCTTCAAGAATACAATCAGGCAGTCGAGGTCGCTGGAAAGATTGCTTCTTTGAAGGACCATGAACTTGGTCAGAAGAACGACCATGAAGTTGGTCAAAATGACATCATCGATGCGCATATTAAGATCGGCGATATATACAAGGGTCTAAAAATGTCTGCGTCGGCTCTGAGCGAGTATCAATCTGGTCTTGAGGCTTGTGACGACGCACTTCGCAAACACCCGGATAGCTTCGAACTTAAGCGCAATGAGGGGAAGGCCTTTTCCCGCATAGCCGACTTGAAGTTGGAAGACAACGCGCTCGACGAGGCTAGAGAATTCTACAAGAAGGCGTACGAAGTTCAGGACGAGCTTGTCCCCCGAAATGCGAGGGAAGCCGGTGGCTCGCACGAAGCACCCGATTCTTCCTTGAAATCGAACCTTGCGGCGACTTACACGCACTGGGGCCTCCTGGAAGAGAAAGCGGGAAATCTCTCCCTTGCGCTCTCGAAGCTCCAGGCAGGCGTCGCCTTGGATGAGGAGCTGGTCAGAGACGAGCCCGGCAATCAGCGGTGGGAGGACTATGCCGCGCCCAACTACAATCGTATAGCTGACATATTTGAGAAGTTGAACCGGCCCCAAGACGCATTGCGCTACTATCAGAAATTGTTCGACGCGAGACGGGTTCTCGCGTTCCGCGGGCTGGGACCGCCAAAAGCGCAGGAAGAGTTCGCCGAGGCGGCGAAACTGCTTGGAGACCACTCGTCCGGTTTGGTTCAAATCGACGCCTATCGTGCGGCCACGCGAATCTGGAAGCGGCTGATTGAAGACAAGGAGAGCGCAAGCTTGGCAGCCCAGCAGTTTGACGTAATTCTGCGCTTCGCCCAAGTGTTTCGCGGCGAAAAAGATTGGCCCGACGCGCAGACCGCCTATCAAACCGCGCAGGAGGTGGCCGACATGAACCACGTCAAATACCCCCTGGACAGCTCTTGGTACGACAAGGCTAAGACCGCGGAGAGGTCCGCGGCCGAGGCGGAAAATGCCGCCAGAGGCGCGCTAACCGACGCTAAGGCCAGATGAGTTTGGGATGAATCGACGGGGGAATCCCCGACCTAACGAGGAGACCGAGACGCTCGACGAAACAGATTTTGAACACTGAGATTGGATGCTTCCAATCTCAATCAGTCCTTCCCCAGGGGAACCATCTGTAGTGCCCGCCGCCTCGAAACTTCCTCCATTTGCTTTTTTCGCGCGATTGGTGCACGTCGTTTTTGAGCGGCGGCGCCAATCGAACCTTTTAAAGAAGGGTTGCGTGCGGACTTTCCAACGAGCGTGCACGCATCAGCCAGTTCCGGTGTGATCGCTGATTGCCCTACCGGTAATTTTGTATGCCGCCGTAGAGCGGATAGGCGGACCGAACCTCTTGTGAATCCCGCAAGATCACCACAGGCGATCGGCCTTTGAGGCGTCGAAATCCATGGCGCCTACCGAGGTGAAACGGTCGAAGACGAATGGCACGCTCCGTCCAGAGAAAAGATCCGGCTTGTTGGATAGG
>JAFAHS010000487.1 GCA_019237115.1 Deltaproteobacteria bacterium | reverse complement strand
ATCGCCTGCACTTTCAGAAAAGAAGCGAGCGCGCATAGCAGAGAAGACAGACCGGCCTCCGGAATTGGTAGCGGTGATGCCTTTGAAGCCGGGGTGGAAGTGTCATCGTTGCGGCGGTACGGGCAGCTTGCTGGTCATGGAAGATCAGGGCCCCGCCTGCTTGCGATGTGTCGGCATGGATGACCTTGAGTTTGTCCAATCGGGTGATGCCCTTCTCACGCGGAGGCTTAAAGCAAGGAGCATCCGGGGCGCCGTCATTGTGCGCTTCAGCCGCTCCCGCAAGCGATATGAAAGGCAGGGAATACTAGTTGAGACCCAGATCCTTGCCGAAGTTCGAGAGCAATTGGCAAGGGAACGAGGGGAGGCCGAATATCCAGATTCTTGAGTTGTCGCCGGTTCGCTGAGCCGATGAAGACCTTGCCCATATCGGGCAATAACGGGCGTAGAGATGCGGGATGAAGAGGTTAGGCCATGCCCGAGCTGAGCCGCTTTTTCGGAATCATTATTCGGATGTTTTACAGCGACCACGAGCCGGCGCACTTCCATGCGATCTACGGCGAGTACGAAGCTTTGATCGAAATCGACACTCTGATCGTGTTCCGAGGGTCGTTGCCGCGTCGGGCGGTGGCGCTAGTATTGGAATGGGCTGCGCTACATCGCTCCGAACTGCGCGATGATTGGCAGCGTGCGCGCGCAGGAGAAAGCCTAAACGCGATCGAACCGCTTGAGTGAGGTTAAAAGGCGATGCCTCTTCTGAGAATTCGTATGGTCGAAGCGCTAGAAGGTTTCAAGCTAAGGCTGACACTGACCGATGGCTCGAAGATTGAGCGGGAGGTATCGCACCTTCTGATGGGTCCCGTTTTCGTAGGGATTCGGAATACCCCGAAGCTATTTGCTCAAGTTCGCGCTGAGGGCGGTACAGTAGTATGGCCCAACGGCGCCGACCTTTGCCCCGACGTTCTCATCTGGGGCGGCGCACCACCGGAAGAGGGGCAGCAACCGGCGCATCCATCGCAGGTCTGACGGGTGTCAGTCCTGTTCCAAACGACTGAAGTAGGGTTGCAGAAGCTCCTGCCGGTCCTCGCGTAGTATCGATCGGCAGCGGCCGCGGGGCCGAATAGATCAAGCTTCACCCGATCCTCGATTTTCCTTGCAACGTGACGCTCTATCGCTGCGATTGTTGCGGTCAAGCGCTGAAAACCAAGCGTCCCTCAGGGACGATATGCGGTAAAGGCCGGTAGTTTGCGGGATGAAGCGAGGCGAAAAATCCTCAGAAAATCTACCGTTTCCTACCGAGTTCACTCTCAGCCGGGTTTTCAATTCCCACCGCCTCCACCAAATTATCTAGGAAATCCGACCTAATATTCGTCGTGCCGGAAGCTTCGGTGTCCATAGGGCGCCCAAATTTCGGAGTCGAACCGCCGTACAGCCTTGCCACGCGGGCGCCGCCGCGCCGGGCCAGATTGTTCATCCATTTGCGGTAGTGCTCCAAGAATCTAGGAGCGCTGATCGGGCGTTGACCATCAAGTGCGCAACTCGTGCAGCAGGACCTTGGCGTCCTTCAGATCGGCGGTGTCAAAGCCCTCGGTGAACCAGTTGTAGATCGGGGCGAGGATAGTGCGAGCCTCGTTTCGCCTTCCTTTTCTCATCAGCAGTCGCACCAAGCTCATTGTCGCGCGCAACTCCCACGATTTCGCCGAATGCCGATGGGCGTGCTGGACGGCTTTACGGAAGCACTGCTCGGCAGCAGCTGCATTCGCTTCATTCTGCATAAGGAGCAGTTCGCCCTTGATTCGATACACTTCCGGCGCGTAAGGAAACTCTTCTTTCCCACCCAACAATTCCTCACTCTCAGCGACTAACCTTAACCCCTCGGCCACCTGACCAATGCGACCATATGAGTCGGCGACGTAGTTGAGGTAGTGCGGGGAACCCCGTGTGGGCTTCACGCCATCAGAGCCCCGTTCGAAGATCGCGACCGCTTCCTCATGGTTGCCGGATTGTGTAGCCGCACTGCCGAGGGCCCCCGTACATAGCCCCGCCCAAAGCTCCAAACCCTGCTCGACGGACATTGCGATACCGGTCTCCGCCAGTTCTCGAGCAATCTTCGGCTCACGTCTAAGCAGGTAGCTCCAGGCAGCGTGGTTGTGAGCCATAGCTGTGCTGCTTGCGTAACCTCGCTCTCGCGCTAGTACCAGCGTACGTTTGGCTTTGGTCAGCCCCTGGTCGGGATAGCCCAGCATCCACAGCGGCCATGCTGCGTAGCCCGACAGGCCAGTGAGCGGATCCATTCCGATGTAAATCGCCAGGTGACGCTGACGCGGAGGATCAAAGTATTTCTCGGCCTGTTCGAAGTGGCTCCGGGCGGTCTCGAGGTCCCCAGTCCAGAAGGAATTGATTGCTACGCATCCGTGTGCCATCAGCGGCCAGCACGGATCATCCGAGCAATCCGCCATCCTGAGTAGTTCATGAGCAATTCCGCCGGAGATCGGATATCGCCCTGCGACCATGTGATGGAGAAACAGACCGGTTTTTGCCCAGAAAAGACGCTCCCGATCTCCGAGGCGCTCGCTCAGTTGCGCCGCATGGAGATAGGCGGCGCCCGTGTCGCAAGAGTTGTCGCCCTTCGTCTCCATTAGGGATGCAGCGACGACCATCTGCATTTCAAGCTCCCGCCGATCGCGCTGGTTCGATTCCGGAAGTTTCCTCAGGAGGCCTAGCGCGGCATTCAGGTAGGCAAGCGCTTCCACATGGGCCGAGCGCAGGTTTGCCTGCTCGCCGGCACGGCCCAGGTACTCGACCGCCTTCGGAACATTGCTGCTGCGCCGGTAGTGATGAGCTAGCTCGTTCACGTGATCATCTAAACGACCAGCGTAGAATGACTCCATCGCTCTTGCGGTGTGCTCATGCAGCACCTTGCGCCGCTCGACGAGCATGGAGTTGTAAGTGACCTCCAGCGACAGCGCGTGCTTGAAGCTGTACGCTACGTCGTCGGGGGTGAGTTCTTCGAAAATAAACTCGCGCCGTTCCAGCTCTGCGAGGATTGGATTCAATACGGCGTCACTCTGCGACGTCACCTCCCGCACCAGGCGCAGCGGAAACTGCTTGCCGATCACGGCGAGTGATTGAAGGAGCTGCTTTTCTTCTGCCGGCAACCTGTCGATGCGCGAGGCCAGGATCGCTTGCACCGTTGGCGGGATCCGCAGGTGCGCGATCGATTTCGTAGTCTTGACCTGGCCATTGCGGACGATCGCGCCCTCTTCGAACAACGATTGAATCGTTTCCTCGATGAAGAAAGGGTTGCCGCCGGAGCTCTCCATGATGAGGTTTCGCAGCGTTTGCACCTCAGCCGTGTCACCTACCAGTGCAGTGAGCATCTCGGCCGCACTCTCCTTGGCGAGTGGCTCTAGGCGAAGCCGCGTGTACGAGGTGTGATTGCCCCAATCATGCTGATACTCGGGCCGGTAGCTCACCATCAGCAGGATAGGGGTCGCGGCGATGGATTCCGTCAGCGCGTTGAGCAGGGCCTGAGTCTCAAGATCGATCCAGTGCAGGTCCTCGAAAATCACCATCAGCGGCTGATTTTGCGACTCGCGAATCACGATTCGTCTGATTGCATCAATCGTCCGCCGCCGTCGGTCGGCACCGTCCATTTCCGCGAGCTGCTCGTCGCCCCCGGCCATCAGCAATCCGCACAGGTAGGGCATCGTGTCTTCCAGAGAGCGATCGAGGGCGACGATCTTGCCGATCACTTTTTCGCGGCGTTTACGCGGCGAATCGATCATCTCGATGCCAAAGTAGGAATTGAGCAGATCGATGACGGGCGCGTAAGGATTCGCTTTGCCATGGGAAACCGAAAACGCCTCCAGCACGGTGAAGTTGCTTTGGTTGCAAACCTTGAATTCGAAAAAGAGCCTCGACTTACCGACCCCCGGTTCAGCGACCGCCGCAACTATCTGCCCATGACCCGACTTCGCAAGGTCGGCTGCGCGCGCCAGAGCGCTCATCTCCGGCAGTCGACCGACGAACTTGGTAAGCCCGCGCCCTGCCGCGCGTTGCAGTTTGGTGCGCAGCGGCCCGAGCCCGGTAACCTCGTACATTTGGACCGGCTCGGCGACACCCTTGAGGCGCGACGCTCCCAGGCTCTTGAGCGAGAAATAGCCGTCTACCAGTTTCTGGGTGCTGCCGCTGATCACGGTGGAACCGGGATTTGCCAATGTCTGCATCCGCGCAGCCAGATTGGTTGTATGGCCGATCGGCGCGTACTCGACCCGGCCGCTACCGGTCTCGATCGTGCGCACTACCACTTCGCCGGTATTGGCCCCGACTCGAATCTGGAGCGGTGCGCGGCCTTCGGCGCGCAGACGATCGCCGTAACGCCGAATCTCGTCCTGCATCCGTATGGCCGCATAGAGCGCGCGCTGCGGATGGTCTTCATGCGCAAACGGCGCACCGAACAGTGCAAAAATCCCATCGCCGATCGGCTGCACGACAAATCCCTCGTAGCGCCGCACCGCCTCCACCATCAAGTTGAGTGCCGGATCGACGATCGCGCGGGCTTCCTCGGGATCGAGGTCCGCCTCGAGTTCGGTGGAGCCCTTGATATCTGCGAACAGCGCCGTGACCGTTTTCCGCTCTCCCTCAGTCGCGGAATCGACGTCTGCCGACTGAACACGAATGTCCGCCGAGTCCGCGATCGTAAGCTTCTGGCGTGGAGGCTCCCTGTCGGCACTGATGAGGATCTTCGCACCACATCCGCCGCAGAACTTGTCGTCAGGGGCGTTCTGTGCCCCGCAGGATCTACACCGCTGGGTCAGCGGATTCCCGCACTGCGCGCAAAACTTTTTTCGCTCGCGGTTCTCGGCTTGGCATTTCGAACAGCGCATCGTTCGCCTCCGCCGCGGCCTGGACCGTGCTGGACCGGAACGGTTTGTGGGGTTCCCTCCCGACATCTCGTCCCGACCCAGCCTTGATTTCGCCGTTACGGCAAGTGCATCACGCCTTCGGCATGAATCAGCAGCTGGCCGACGACGGTGCCGCTATCACTCCATGACCAACCACCGGTCGCGCCGTTGAATCGGTCGGTCCCCCCGGTGATTACGCTGGAGTCGTGATTGACCGACGGCGGTCCAGTCGTGCCCCCGCAGGTCGAGCCAGCGCAGCATCCGAGTCCCTGAAAATTGCTGCTCAGAGTGCTGCCGTCCGCAAAGGTGTCAGTCTCGGTGCCGAATTCGGGTGTGCATACTCCGATCGGGTTGCCGTTGCTGTCGAAAACACTGGGGATGAAGTGTGTGGGATTGAGGTTCAGGGTCGCGGTGACAGTGCCCGTGAACTTTCCGAACGGCACGTGCTGGCCGACGAGGTTCGCGGTCACGACCACGATCATGCAAGCTGGCCCCCCGGCCGAAGCGTCGCATTCGGGTCCGGTTGGCCCAAACGAGATGCCGGTGAACGTTGCCTGAGACACCGACTCGGTATGCAATAGGTTCGGCCCCGTCGCCATCGCCGGAGCGTTGGCGGCGAGCAGCAGAAATGCTGCAAGGGTTGCTCGTCGCGCCGCTGTTTCGATTAGTCGCTGTTTCATAAGTCCTCCTTGCGTCCTGCTGGCGTTTCCGACCCCCTCGATTGGGTGACGGCCTCAAACAACGCCGCACCGTCGGTCGAGCTGCTACGTCAGCACCGTAGCTTTGAGGGCCTTTAATGTCTTAAAAGCGTGATGCAATTTTCTTCCAATTTTCATGGAATACTTGTACTAAGCAGTCGTGAGCCGGGACTTGCGCGTTTTCGCGCCATTTCGGCTCGATTCAGAAAACGAGCAGCTGTGGCGCGGCTCTGACGAGATTCGACTGCGGCGCAAGACGTTCGCAGTGCTGGACTACCTCGTCCACCACGCGGGCAGGTTGGTCACCAAGTCGGCACTGCTTGAGGCCGTGTGGCCCGAGCTGTCGGTCAGCGATTCGATGCCAGCAGCCTCGGTGTCCGAGCTGCGCAAGGCGCTGGGCGACAACCCGCAGCACCCGCGCTTCATCGAAACGGTGCAGGGCCGCGGCTACCGCTTCATCGCGACGGTGAAAGCGGAAACGGACGGAGCGCAACTTCGAAATACCAAAGCGGCACTCACGCCGACGGTAAATGCGCGGACCGGCCGATTTGTGGGCCGGGAACGCGAGCAGGCTGACCTTCGCGCCGCCCTTGCAGATGCGCGCGGCGGTCATGGTCGGCTGGTGCTCATCGCCGGCGAACCGGGCATTGGCAAGTCTCGGATGTGCTCCGAGTTGGCCGCCGAGGCTGGCAAGGCTGGCATGACGTTGATGCTCGGTCATTGCTCCGAACAGGAAGCGGTTCCTCTCCTGCCATTCGTTGAGATTCTTGAGAGCTACATTGGAGGCGGCGAAGACCCCGAGGTTCTACGCGCAATGCTGGGTGACGAAGGCCCTGAGCTGGCCCGGATGCTGCCCAGCCTGCGGCGA
>JAFAHS010000439.1 GCA_019237115.1 Deltaproteobacteria bacterium | reverse complement strand
TATTCCCGGATCGAGCAAACCGCAGGCGTCAAGGAATCGCTTATCCATATTCTGCTGCTGGGCGAGATGGGCATTCCGGTGTTGGCGACAGTTTTCCTGGAAGTAACGAGCCCAGTCATCATGACGATGTTTGCAGGTTTCCTGGTTCACGAATTGACGGTCTACGGCGACCTCCGGTTGGCGGTCAGCAAGCGTGAGGTCACACCTGTCGAGCAGATGGTGCACAGCGTCATGGAGATGATGCCTTTGCTTGGAGCCTGGCTGGTCAGTCTTCTGAAGGAAGACGAGCTGCGCGCATTGCTGGGTGTTTCACCGCGGGAACCGGATTTCTCGATACGGCTCAAGGAGCAACCGCTCCCGATCGGTTATCGCACCGGTCTGATAACCGCGATTGCGCTGTTCGGAGCGATCCCGTATCTCGAGGAGCTGTGGCGCACTGCGCGCGGCAGCCAACAGAGCAAACTCCCATCAACAGGTTCATCGCGCTGCAGTTGACGAGAACCCCACCTGCAAAGCAGATCGTTTTGGAACGGAGCAAAGCTGAAGCCGCCGTGTTTAGCCCAATCATTAGCACTGGAGAAAGGGCGAACAATGGCAACGACAGTCGGTACCGAAACCACCCTAGAGGATCTGCTCGAAGACCTGATCGCGCTCGATTACGACGCAGCCGACGCCTACCAGGCTGCCATCGACCGACTGGAGTACACCCATTTCAAGCAGACATTGCGGGAATTCAAGGGCGATCATCTGCGCCACGTCGAGGAGCTGGGCGAGATTCTTTCGGGGATGGGCCGGACTCCACCGAAAGAGGGAGACATGAAGAGCCTTCTGACCAAAGGCAAGGTGGTGATCGCCGGGATGATGGGCGACAAGGCCATTCTCGAAGCCATGCGGACCAACGAGGCCGACACCAATACCGCATACAAGCGCGCGGTCGCTCACGAGGGCGTGCCCTCGACCACACTGAATGCGCTGCGGCGCGGACTGCAGGATGAGCGCCGCCATTGCGAGTGGATATTGGACGCCCAAAAGCGGCTCTAAACCGAAAGGGGCCGGCCTTCCCGAGAAAGCCGGCCCCCTTTTCTAATCCGCCGGCAGCTGAAGGCCTTGGATGCCGTGGACGCGCCACCCATTGCGCGTCTTCATGAAGCAATTTGCGGTTGCGCCTCTGGTGAGCCGGGCGCTCCAGTTCCTGGACGAAGGGGAGCGCCTCGTCGTTGACGCCGGACCCGCGCTTATTGCGCGGCCATGGCCTTCTTATCCTCCGAACCGGCGGCGTCGCTGGTCGATGAAGTCGTAGACGCCGCCTGCTCGCCTTGCGTCGAGGAACTCGTAGACGCTGCCTGCTCGCCTTGTGATGATGAGCCGGCGGCGGAACCCGTCTCGGTTTGGACCTGGATGCGGCGCTGGTTCTGCTGACCCTCCTTCGGCTTGGGGAGGGTGACGGTCAGCACGCCGTTCTTGAATATTGCCTTCACCTGGTTCGGATCGGCGCTGAACGGCAGCGGAAGTGAGCGCAAAAAGGTGCCGCGGGTGCGCTCACGGATGTGATAATTGTGCTCTTTCTGTTCGTGTTCCTCCTTGCGCTCTCCACGAATGGTCAGCATGTCGCCATCGAGGCTCACCTCAATATCCTTGTCGTGGACACCGGGAAGCTCCGCAGTAACTCGAAGCTCGCCGTCAGTCTCGCTAATATCCATTTTTGGCGCCGCCATAGCGCCGAATCCGGAGCTGCCGAACCCCGGAGACCCGAAACTGCCGAACGCGTTGTCGAAGAGCCGGTTCATTTCGCGGCGAAACATCGAGAACGGGTCTGAGTCTTCGTCCCATCGCGCCAAGGGGCTGTTGCGCCAGAACGGTACCAACCCTCGAGCCATTTGATCCTCCTATCTCCGGACCCGAACCTCGGTGCGGTTCGGTTGTCGCTCTAACGGCCGAGCACGCTGCCGGTTCATCTTCGACCGCATACGTTCACGACACCGGCGAACTGCGCGCACCGGGGAAGATCACAGCCGGCCGACCTACGCGCTCGCCGAAATCGACGTCAACGCAGTTGAAGAATAACGGCCTCTGCGGCTCTCAGGTTAACTTCTGTTTCCACCGGCTCACCGCGGCGATCCAGATGCGTCGAAAGCCGCACTTCACCCTGTCCTC
>JAFAHS010000338.1 GCA_019237115.1 Deltaproteobacteria bacterium | reverse complement strand
ATGGCCCAGTCGACGGTGAATACGTCGTGCAGGAGCGTGTGGTGGGCGAGGTCGGCGGGTGCGCGCAAGGGATGGCGACCTTTGAGCAGCTCCGGGCTGCAAACTGGAAAATGATCTTCTTTCATCAGCAATTCCGCAGAGAGACCGGGATATTGGCCACCTCCACAGCGAATTGCGAGGTCAATCCCGTCGCTGACGAAATCGGCCAACCGTTCCGAAGTGGCTACCCGCACGTCGATATCACCGTGGGCGCGCCGAAACCGAAATAGCCTCGGCATGAGCCACCTGGCGGCGAACGAGTCGATCGTGCTGACACTCACTATTCGAGAAGTTTGTCCGGTCGCTTCCGATGTTGCGAGGGCAAGGTGCTCCAGGATGTCGCGAACTTCTGCCGCAAAGGACGCTCCGACTGGCGTCAACCTTACCGAACGGCTGGCTCGAATCATCAGTCGCAAGCCAAGATGATCCTCGAGATTGCGGACGGCGCGGCTCACGGCCCCATGGGTCACGTGCAACTCGTCGGCCGCCTTGGAAAAGTTCAGGTGACGGGCTGCTGCCTCAAAGCTCGGCAGCGCATTCAACGGTGGGAGACGGCGTCGCACGGGGTCGCGCCTGAACTGTGAGAGATACTCACAGATAGCTTACCATTTTTCGTTTGTCATCAGTGGTTTAGCCTCCCATGATGGGCGCAAGACAATACCAAGAACCGAAGCCAAAAACCCGCCAAATATCGAGGAGATAGCCATGCTGGACGGAACGCGCGTCCCCCCTGTCGACATCGAGTCGTTACCCGATGACCTGCGCGAGGTGCTGGAAGAACAACGCAAGCTCCACGGCACACCGCTCTATCCCTACCTCTTCTACGCGCGCAACCCAGCCTACTTCCGCGCCGCCCATGCCATGTGGAACGCCCTCCAAAAAGAAACCAAGCGCGTGCCCGGTGCGCTCCGCACCCTGCTCAACCGTCGCGTCGCCTCATGGAACGGGTGCGAGTTTTGACAGGACGCCAATGCTGCCGTGAGCAGCAGGCTCGGCACCTCGACAGAGAAAATCGACGCGCTCAACGACTACACGAAGAGCCTGCTCTTTAGCGCCGCAGAGAAAGTGGCTCTTGAATACGCCGACGCGATCACGGACACGCGCTGCGATGTCGACGATGCTCTGTTCGCGCGCCTGCAACAACACTACGACGATGACACCATCGCGGAACTGACGATGATCATCGCCTGGGAGAACGCGTCCTCGCGCTTCAACCGGGCGTTCCGCATCCCATCGCAAGGATTCTGGAAGCGATGACTGCCTGAATACTCGGCCTGTCGGAGCTGCCTGGGCGATTTTACGAGTACATGCGCCAGCCACTTCGGGCCCAAGATCGAGGTTTGCCGGCCGGCCAGTCGCAAAGCGAAATCTAGTGCGGGCGGCGTTCGCTCACGACCACGAGTTCCGCGTGGTTGTGGTGGTCGAATTTGTCCGTGGCGCGGTAAGGCGACCTCGGCCGGATTGGGAAAACATGGCACCCCGAGCTCTACCAGCCAGCCATCAGAGCCGCATCGGCATTACCACGTAGGTGAAAGCCGAGTCGGCAGGGGTCTTGACCACCCCGGGACTGGCGTCGTCACTCAGGCCCAACTCGACTTCACTGTCGCCGGGAATCACCCCCAGCGCGTCACGCAGATAGTTGCCATTGAATCCAATGGCAAATTCATCGCCCTTGAAGTCGACCTCGATAGATTCGGTTGCCTCGCCCATCTCCGCATTGGTGGATGAGACGGTGAGGGTTCCCGCGGACAGGGAGAACTTTATTCCGTGATAGCGCTCGTGCGAGAGAATCGAGACCCGCTTGATAGCGTTTAACAGGGCATCGCGGCCAACTGCGATCTGGTGGCGTGAACTTTTGGGAAGAACTCCACGATAGTCAGGGAATTCCCCCTCGACCAGGCGCATGGACACCTCGGTCGCGCCGCGCTTCAGGTAGGCGAGTTGTCCATCGAGGCTGAGTTTGGTGTCGTCTTCCCCCGACTGCTCCAGTAACTTACGCAGTTCCTGCAATCCTTTGCGCGGAACGATAACTCCATGCTCGATCTTGAATCCATCGGCATCGCGCTCGACCAGAGCCAGGCGATGCGAATCCGTAGCGACCATTCGCACTTTGTTGGAGCCGGCCGACTCCACCAGCACTCCGCTCAGATTGTAGCGGGCTTCGTCGGGGCTGACCGCGAAGATGGTCTTGTCGATCATCGCCGCCAGCACCGAGGCGGGTATGTTCAAATCCGCCCTGGCGGTTTTCCTGGCGACCGGCCCCTCGGCTTTCGCGGCATTTGGGCTCGGCATGGCAGGAAAACTGCGTGGATCGAGGCCCATCATCTTGAATTTCGCGCGCCCGCATTTAAGCTCCACCCAGTCTCCGTCGAGCGACTCGAGCTTTACTTCTTCACCCTCGACCTCGCGGACAATTTCGAAGAGCTTCCGCGCGTTGAGGGTGAGGTTTTTGTCTTTTCCGGACTTACAGGGAACCTCGGTGCGGATTCCCACTTCGAGGTCGGTTGCACTCAGCTTCAGTCCCCCGCCATCCGGTTCGATCAGCACGTGTCCGAGGATCGGAACGGTGGTTCGTCGCTCGACGATTCCCTGAACCAGGCTAAGGGCATTCAGTAATGATGCGCGCTCGATGACGAGTCCCATGAATTATTTCGCCGCTACTGTTCCTAAAGAATCTTAGATCTATATTAGAAAAACCGTAGTACCAGTAACGCCTGTCGATTTGTTGATGATTGCGCTATCCGGCCGATTTTCCAGGTGGTTTCGTGGGGCACAAGCTGTTGACCAATCACCCTCACAATCCCACCTTCCCAACCTGCTCCCTCATCTCCATCTATACCAGACCCGTTATGCCCAGGCTCTCAACAGGGTTCTCCACACTCAGGCCGCGTTGGCACGAAACGCTTTCAGTTCCCGCTCGATTTTCTCAATCGAGAGCCGAAAAGCGGAATCGTTGGTTACCCGGCGCTGAATTAGGTTGAAAGCGTGGATCACCGTCGAGTGGTCGCGTCCAAAGGCCTCGCCTATAACCGGAAACGAGCTCGAAGTAAGTTTGCGGCACAAATACATGGCAACCTGCCGGCAGAACGCAATGTGTTGGGTGCGCTTCTTGGATTTCAGGTCGGCCAGCCGGATGTGGAAGAAATCCGAAACGGTCTTCTGGATCATTTCCACGTCCGGCTTGGCGTCATGGTTTCGGATCAAATCGTGAAGCGCCTGGCGGGCAAACTCGACCGTAATCGCTGACTTGTTCAGCGAAGCCAGGGCCGCCAGACGGGTCAGGCACCCCTCCAGTTCGCGTACGTTGGACTGCACGCTTTGTGCGATGTAGAGCGAAACATCGGGGGCCAGTCGCAGGTTCTCCAGGACGGCTTTTTTCTGCACGATGGCCACCCGGGTCTCGAGGTCGGGCGGCGCGATGTCGGCGATCAGCCCGGACTCGAATCGGTTGCGGAGCCGCTCTTCGAGCTCGGGAATTTCGCGTGGCACCTTGTCGGAGGTGAGCACGATCTGATGGCGGTCGCCGTGCAATGAGTTGAAGGTGTGAAAAAACTCTTCCTGGGTACGTTCGCGGCCGGCCAGAAACTGCACGTCGTCGAGTATCAGGGCATCGACGCGCCGGAATTTGTCGCGAAACTCATTCATCTTGTCCCGGCGCAACGAGCTGATCAGCTCGTTCATGAAAATCTCCGCCGGCATGAACAAGACCTTGCGCGGGCGCTCGCTGGAACCATAGATGTGATGCCCGATAGCGTTGACCAGGTGGGTCTTGCCCAGGCCCACTCCGCCATAAATAAAAAGCGGGTTGTATTTTTCACCGGGCTGATTGGAGACCGCCAGCGCGGCCGCATGAGCGAATTGATTGGCCGACCCGACCACGAACTCGGCGAAGGTATAACGCGAGTTAAGTTGCGGATGTCGATCCATGCGAGACGAGCTGGGCGCCGGCGGCGCGACCGGAGGTGGCGCGGGTGCGCGGCCATTGGTCGGACGAGGTACCTGCTGAGCGGCCGCGGCGGCCTCGCCCAGCGTCAGCTTCACGTCGATGTTTTCCCCCGCCTCCGCGGACAGCGACTTCCGTAGCAGCGCGAGGTAGCGGTCGTTAACCCAATCGCGGAAAAAACGGTTGGGTGCTTCTACCGTGACAGTGCGTCCCTGAACTCCAATGAAATTGAGCGGTCCGATCCAGGTTTCAAATCCAACTTGGCCGAGTTCATCACGCAGACGGTCAGCGGCTCTTTGCCACAAGCCGTTCATTACGAGCCCTCCCGACGACTCCGGATCGCCCACCACGATCCGTTGCAACTCGTGTTACGATCGATCGATCAAATTACACACAACTTTGTCCACAGTTGTGGATAAGTGCCTTTTCCTTCGGTTCCCCAAGCGAATGCTGGCGCCAGCGCCGTGGACTATCAACCAATCCAGCTCCCACACGATTCTTGCGGACCTATTTTCTCTGAGACAGCGACGGCGAGCGGCACGCGCTTTTCGGGCCATGACATCAGGGCCGCGCGCGAATTTTCTCGCGAGCAACGTTCCGAGCGATGTGCGGAAGTTTTGCGGCCAAGGGAAGTTGATAAACTCTTTTACGCATAGTGACAAGCCCACACGCGGCGAAACTGCTACGCACGCGAATTGAAAAGGAAATCTCTAGTATGATTCGCTCTTCAACGCATGCGTGGGGCATGAGAAGATTTGCAGCCGAGCTCCGGCCGATTTCAGTCCAACGCGCCGGAAAGGCTCCTGGAGCCAACGTCAATGACTCCGGATTTTCGGGTCCGGGTCGAGCTTTTACGACTGCGCCCGCGTTTGAACCATTCAATGCGGAATGTTACCGAGTGAAGCGCGAGGATGACAACCAGAACCAAATCGGATGATCTGCTCGGACGCGCACAAAAAACGATCCCCGGCGCGGTAAATTCCCCGGTTCGCGCATGGAAAGGAGTCGGCGGCGCGCCGCTCTTCATCGAGCGCGCGCGCGGCGCGTATCTGTTTGACGCCGACGGTACTTGTTTCATCGACTACGTTGGCTCTTATGGCCCCGCAATCCTCGGTCACGCGCCCCCCGAAGTGGTTGCGGCGGTCGCCGAGCAGGCGAGGTCGGGGTTCGGATACGGTGCGCCGACCCGGCTTGAGGTCGAACTCGCCGAAGTGATTTCGGCGGCCATCAGATGCGCCGAAAGGGTGCGGCTGGTCAGCTCGGGGACGGAAGCCGGAATGACCGCGGTTCGCCTCGCGCGCGCCGCGACCGGTCGCCCTGCCATCGTGAAGTTCGATGGATGCTACCACGGCCATAGCGATTCGCTCCTGGTACGCGCGGGCTCCGGCGGCCTGACCTTGGGCGTTCCGGACAGCGCGGGAGTTCCACCCGAACTGGCTGCGCTCACCATGGTCGCGACCTACAACGACCTGGGAAGCGTGGAAGATTGCTTTAAGAAAAATCGCGACCGCATCGCCGCGGTGATGGTCGAACCCATCGCTGCGAACATGGGCGTGGTTCTGCCGAATCCCGGGTTTCTCGAAGGTCTGGCCGAAATCGCCCACCGAAATGGGGCCTTGATCATTTGTGATGAGGTGATAACCGGGTTTCGTCTGCGCTTTGGTGCGGTGAGCGAGGCGATGGGCATGGAGCCCGACCTCATTATGCTGGGCAAGATTATTGGCGGGGGCATGCCGGTAGGCGCGGTGGCGGGGCGAGCGCGGTATCTCGATCTGCTGGCCCCGCAAGGTCCGGTCTATCAGGCCGGGACCTTGTCCGGTAATCCGCTTTCCGTGCGAGCCGGACTGGAGACCCTGAGAATTCTCGGACGTCCGGGGAATTACGAGCGCCTCGAGGGCGCGGGCGCAAGGTTGGAAGCCGGGTTAATCGCGACGCTCGCGGAGCGCGATGCGGCAGGATGCGTGAATCGTGCGGGCTCGTTGCTCACGATGTTTCTTGGTCCCGTCGAGGTGCACAATGCGCACGAGGCGCGCGGCTCCGACACCGCGAAGTTCGCCGCATTTTTCCACTCCCTCATCGAGCGTAAGGTCAACGTCCCGCCCTCGCAGTTCGAAGCGCTGTTCGTTTCGCTGGCGCACAGTGATGCCGATATCGACGCGACTATCGCCGCCGTGCGCCAGGGCCTTGGCCCGGAGTCGCACTTCTGATGGTCTGAGCCGGGTCCGGTCTGATAAGTCTTGGGTGGACGCTCGGGTATGGCGATTGAAACCGGCAAGTACGCCCGGTTCGCTGCTATAGGGGCTGAATTTTCCAGCCCGATCATCGCGGGAGCTTTGGTCGGGCATTATCTCGATCTTTATTTCCACACCGATCCGTGGCTCACCCTGAGCTTGTTTCTGGCGGGAGTGTTCGTCGGCTTCTATCGCCTGATTCGTGAACTCCAGGCCGCGCAAAAGGCGCTCGACAAATGACGCTTCCCGGAAACCTGCCGACCATCGCGGCAATCCAGCGGACCAACGCGGTCCTGATTGCCGTCACCGCGGCCTTGCTGGGTGCTTTTTACTCGCCGCACGCCGCGCGCGGATGCGTTCTGGGCGGCGCGGTCGTGATGGCCAACCTTTTCGCGCTCGCTATCATGGGACGCCTGGCGCTCGCGGTCGCATCCGGTGGCGCCAGCTCTGCCGCCAAACTTGGTGCGCTGGCGATTCCACTAAAATTGTTTGTGGTTATCGGGCTGATTTACCTGGTCTTCACCCGCGTGCACATCGACGCGCTCGGATTTGGCTTCGGAGTCTTGACTCAAATGAGCGCGATAATTATTGAAACCGGACGTGCCTCGTTGCGCGGTCGCCGGTCCGGCGCCGCCAGCGAACAGAATGCCTGAACGGTCCCGTTTGCGGAGAAAGACTTGCAATCCGTACCCATTCTCGAGCTTATCGGCGGCGAAAAGATCCCCGCGGTCATCGTGGGCACTTGGATCGTCATGGGCTTGCTCATCGTGTTTGGCCTGTTGGCGCGCCGCTCTCTGGCGCGCGCCGCGGACCCGGTGGTTCCCGACGAGCGAATCAGCCTGCGCTCGGTCGGCGAAGTGCTGGTCGAGTGGATGGACGGATTTGTACGCGACGTCACCGAGGCGCATCAATGGCGGCGGTGGGTTCCGTTCTTCGGAACGCTGTTCATGTTCATACTGGCCGCCAACTTCTTCGGGCTGATACCGGGTATGGAACCGCCCACTGGTGACTCCGACCTGACCTTCGGGCTTGGTGCCATCTGCTTCGTCTACTACATCTATCAGGGCGTAAAAGCTCAGGGCTTCATTCAATTTCTTCGCAACGATCTGGTCGGGCCGGTATGGTGGCTGTTCTTCCTGATGGTTCCGATCAATATCGCCGACAACCTGTTCCGCCCGTTTTCGCTGGGAATTCGTCTCTACGCCAACATGTTTGCCGACCACACGGTACTTAATATTTTTACCGGGCTCACCAAGCTGGTAATTCCACTGGCGTTCTATGCGCTCGGTTCGATCGTCTGCATCATCCAGGCGATCATTTTCATGGTGTTGGCGATGAGCTATGTCCGGCTCTCGACCAGCCACAGTCATTGAGGACACACTGACCAAGGATCTTTGCGCGACAAAGGAAATCCGCACCTAGCTTGCGGTGGTAGAGGATAGAGGAGGCGGTAGACGCGGCTCCGGGATCGCGAAAGACAAGGAGGATCGCAGAATGGTTCGAAAAATCGGAACGATCACCATGATGGTGACGACCGCGGTGCTCATGTCGCCGCTGCTGGCGTTGGCTCAGGACACTGCCACTGCGGTGGCCCTGCAGCATCCACTTCGCGCGGGTCTGATCGCAATCTCGGCGAATATCGGTATCGGTATCGCAGCGTTCGGCAGCGCGATTGGCCAGGGGCGGATGGCGGCGTCGGCGATGGAATCAATTGGGCGCAATCCCAACAGTGCCGGTCAGATCTTCGTGCCGATGATCATCGGCCTCGCATTTATCGAAGCGTTGACTCTGTATGCGCTGGTCATCGCATTCTTCCTGCAGGCGAAGATCTAGTTTTAAGTTGGCTGTGCGAAAAAAGGCGGAACCCCAGTCGGGGTTCCGCCTTTTGCGTTTCTGACGTTTGAGCGCCGCATTCCTGAAGGCGCACTTGGTCACTCAAGCTCTCGAACCCGCGGATTTGGCTCTATCTTCGCTTCGCGCCTTCGAGTATCTCAAACGGTGCGCGTTGTTTTTCACGCCGCAGCAAGACGTACATCGCGCCCGCGCCACCGTCATGAGCGCGTGCCGTGGTGAATGCGAGTACATGGCCGCCGATGGTCCCGTGCGACAGCCAATTGGCCGCGGCGTGTTTGAGCACCGGTCGACCGCCGGGCGAGCCGAAACCGCGCCCGTGAACCACCAGCACTGATCGCAAACCCTTGCGGACTGACGCGAGGATGAAATCAGTCAGCGCCTGATACGCCGCCGGCTGGGTCATTCCATGCAGATCGATATGCGACTGCATTGCGAACTCTCCGCGCCGCAACTGTGAAAGAAGCCGCGGGTCCAGCCCGACCCGCATGCCTTCCACGTACTCGTCCGTCTCCGTGATGTCGAAAGGGGCTTGGCCGGAGACCAGGTCGGAAAGTTGCGCAATGACCTCATCGTCTTCACTGACGATGGCCCGGTTGGTCCTGCGCTCCAGCGGCACCCGCGCGGCCCCATTTAGCGGCCTCACTCCTGCCAGTGCCTCGCGTAGCAGGGCCTCGTCATCGACCGGCTTCGAGGTCGCGACCGTCTCGGCGCAGTCGGTTGGTGCGGCGGCTTTCTTGGACGCCGGCGCTGAAGTTTTCGCGCTGCGCCCGGCCAGCATCTTCTTCAAGTCCTGAAACGGTGAAAAGAGCACCGGCTTTACAACCCGCCGCGTGGGCTCCCGCCGCCGCGATTTTTCTTTCCTGGCCATGACGAGGAAAAACCGTGACCGAGTGGCACCCAAATTATGCCGTGCCGAGGCCCGCCGGGGAATCACCCACTCAAAGTTTGATGCGAGCCCGTAGCGTGCGACCCGATCCTATTTGAACTAAAATGATCAGCCGCAAGCTTGAGAACTTGCGGTTTCGCATGCGTAGACTTCTCATCGTCGTTGGCAGCATCGTCGGTGCGCTGATCCTCGTCCTCGTCGCGATATTCATCTACGCGGCCGCCAATTTGAACTCGATAATTGCCGAGAATCGCGGCTTTCTCCTCCAACGCGTGAGCGCCGCTCTCGGCAGAAAGGTCGAAGTCGCGCAAATCAGCGCGCAACTCGGATGGGGCGTCAGCGCAGATCTGACCGGCGTCACAATTGCCGACGATCCCGCCTTTTCCGCACGCCGCCCGTTTGTTGCGGCTTCCGATGTCTCGGCCAAGCTCGAACTGATTCCGCTGCTGGCCCGACAGCTTCGGGTCAGCAGAATCGTGCTCAAGGAGCCGGACATTCGGATCGTTCGCAACGCCCAAGGCCAGCTCAACGTTTCCACCATCGGCAACAAGAGCGAAGGGGAGAAGCTCGCTCCGGAGCAATCGGAAAAGGGCCCAGGCGGCGGCGGTGCGATCAATCAATCGCCGCTGAGCGAGGCGCCGAAGAAAGCCCCGGGCGGTGCTGGTGCGATTGGCGTGCTTGAGGTGCACAATTTCGCAATTGAGCAGGGCAAGATCGTTTACGAGGAGGCGGGACAGCCACCCGTCGGCGTCTCGCACATCGATCTCGATCTGGAGGGCTTCAACTTCACTTCGCCATTTGATCTCTCGCTACAAATGGCTGTCTTTGGCGACGAGCAGAACATCAAACTCACCGGGCAGGTCGGGCCGCTGGCGACCGGGGGCCGCATCGATCCCAATGAGATCGGCGTCGACCTGCATTTGCAGGCCGGACCCGTTGCGCTCGCACAACTCGCCCAGCTCGGATTTGCCAAGGCCCTGGCCGGCAAACTCGAGGTGTCGGACCAAGTCAGCCTGGACGCGACCGTGCGGGGCAAGCTCGCCGCGCTTTCAATCCAC
>JAFAHS010000112.1 GCA_019237115.1 Deltaproteobacteria bacterium | reverse complement strand
GCCCACCGCTGGCGCGATGGCTTGGCACCAGTCCCAGATAGGCCGCCAGTTCGCGCCCGCTCCTAAAGTCGGTGGCGTTGCCCACCGCCGCGACCAGGGCGGTGGCGGTCACCGGACCTACGCCTTCTGGAGTTGACCCGGTTTCGTAGAGGGTGTTGGGGAGAGAAAGGAAGGAGGCCCGAATGCCAAGAACCGATCCAGCATACCCGCCGGAATATAGGTGGCGAATCGTCGAACTGGCGCGCGCTGGAAGGACTATTAGTGAGCTCGCGCGGGAGTTTGAGGCATCAGCCAACGCGATTCGCAAATGGGTCAAACAAGCGGCGCTCGACGAAGGTCTGCGCAGCGACGGCTTGAGCAGCAGCGAGCGCGAAGAACTCAATCGGCTGCGGCGCGAGAACCGGGTCCTGCGCGAGGAACGAGAGATACTTTCAAAAGCCGCGGCCTGGTTCGCTCAGGAGACCGGCGCGACGCCGTCGCGGCGTTCGCATTCGTAGGAGCCAACCAGGCCATGCATCCAATCGCCACCATGTGCCGCGTGCTGGGCGTCTCCCCCGGCGGCTACTACGCGCGGGTGAAACGCCCGCGGTCGGCGCGGGCCCAGGCCGACGCCGAGCTTAGCGCGAAGATCGCTGAGATCCATCACCGCTCGCGCGCGACCTACGGCGCGCCGCGCATCCACGCCGAACTTAAGCAACAGGGCATAAGGGTGGGAGTCAAACGGGTGGCGCGACTGATGCGCACGGCGGCGCTTAAGGGCGTGAGCCGGCGTCAATGGGTCATCACCACCGTGCGCGACCGCGACGCCCGGCCCGCGCCCGATCTGGTCGAGCGCAACTTCACCGCCACCGCGCCCAACCGTTTGTGGGTGGCCGACATCACCTATGTTCCAACCTGGACCGGCTTTCTCTATCTGGCGGTGGTGCTCGACGTCTTCAGCCGGCGGATCGTGGGCTGGGCCATGGAGACCTATCTGCGCACGGAACTGGTGCTCAAGGCGTTCGACATGGCGCTAGGACAACGCCGCCCGCTCGGCGTCATTCATCATTCCGACCAAGGCTGCCAGGGTGAATTCAAACGGCCGTCGCAACACCTCGACAGAAGGGATTGCGATGGCTACGCAAAAGCGCCGTTCAGATCGATGCGGGCGAGCGCCGTTGAGGTCACCCGGTCGACCTCCCGCAGCACGACGAGAGAACTATCAGCGGTTTTGGAGAGCGATTGCGGCCGGCCGTTCAACCGAGGACGCTGCTATCGCCGCCGGAGTGTCGCCCCCCGTGGGTGGCCGGTGGTTCCGGAGGGCGGGCGGCATGATACCGTTCCATTCGTTGCGATCATCAAAGCCCCTGTCGGGTCGCTACCTATCGTTTGCCGAGCGAGAAGAGATAGCCATCTCGCGGGTTCAGGGGCATGGCGTTCGCGCCATTGCCAGCAAGCTTGGGCGGGCCCCTTCGACGATCTCACGCGAATTGCGCCGCAACGCGGCGACACGCAGCGGCGGACTGGAATATCGGGCCACTACCGCGCAATGGCATGCCGATCGTTCGTTGCGCCGTCCCAAACCAGCCAAGCTCGTGAGGAATGAAGTGCTGCACCGTTATGTGCAAGAGCGCCTGGCAGGTGCGGTCAGCGCGCCCGATGGAGTAAACATTAAAGAGCCGCAGGTGGCATGGAAGGGCCGGCGATTCGGACGCAGGCAACACCGGCGGTGGGCGAGGGCGTGGAGCCCGGAACAGATTGCCAAGCGCTTGCCGCTGGACTTTCCCGATGATGATTCGATGCGTATTAGTCACGAGGCGATTTATCAAGCTCTTTACGTGCAAGGCCGAGGCGCGCTGCGCCGCGAGCTGACCGCCTGCCTCCGCACCGGACGCGCACTACGCATGCCTCGCGCGCGGGTCCGCGGCAAAGGGAAATCTTTCGTTTACCCCGAGATCCTGATCAGCGAGCGACCGGCAGAAATCGCTGATCGGGCGGTGCCCGGTCACTGGGAGGGCGATCTCATCCTCGGTCTAGGCAGCTCGGCGATCGGCACTCTGGTAGAACGAACGACTCGGTTCACACTCCTGCTGCATCTGCCACGCATGGCAGCTTATGGTGAAATCGCGCGAATCAAGAACGGGCCCGCGCTCGCCGGTCACGGTGCAGAGGCAGTCCGCGCAGCGATCACGCGGACCATCGTCACCTTGCCCGAGCAAGTTCGCCGCTCTCTAACCTGGGATCAGGGAGCTGAGATGGCGCAGCATGTGGACCTGCGGATTGATACCGGACTGCAGATCTATTTCTGCGACCCGCATAGCCCCTGGCAGCGCGGTACTAATGAGAATACCAATGGCCTGCTGCGCCAATACTTCCCCAAGGGAACTGATCTCAGTCTACATAGCGCGGGTGACATCGAAGCTGTGGCGATGACTCTCAATTCAAGGCCGCGCAAAGCCCTGGGATGGAAAACTCCTGCAGAAGCCTTGGATCAGTATCTTCGGAAAGCTAAACGATATGTTGCGACGACCATTTGAATCCAGTCAGTACACTTCGATCGCCTTCGGCAAACGCTGCGAGCAGGCCGGGGTGCGGCCATCGATGGGCTCGGTGGGCGACTGTTTCGATAACGCCATGTGCGAGAGCTTTTTCGCCACCCTCGAATGCGAGCTGCTCAATCGGCGCAGTTTCAAAACCCAAGTCGAGGCGCGCATCGCGGTGTTCGACTTCATCGAGGGCTGGTACAATCCTCATCGCCGCCATTCCGCGCTCGACTATCTGTCACCGCTCAACTACGAGAGGAGTTACAATCAGATTCCGCAAAGCTCAACACCGTCAACTGAAGCGGGTTAGGTCCACTCCATCGCCACCAGGCAAGGTGGCAGGTTGGCGGCGAAGCTAAGCAGCTGGCAACGCGCAAGTTGCTTGCGCAACACCGCTCGCCCTTTCCCGTCGCAGCCGTGAACACAGAACAGGTTCTTTGCCAGATCGATCCCCAAAGTTGTAACCTG
>JAFAHS010000026.1 GCA_019237115.1 Deltaproteobacteria bacterium | reverse complement strand
TAGATCGCGCGGCCGCAGCGCAGAGGAGGGGCGTTCTGGATCAAGACGATTTCCTCATCGTAGCGCATCCCTTGCAGTACCTCTTCCGGCTTGATGAGCCGCCGTGCGACCTGCTGCTGGCTGGTCGACCGATGACTGGAACTGGTGCTCCGGTCCCAGCCGGAAGAAGAACCGGTACCCTCGGTGACAGAGTCGCCAACGGCGGTGAACTCGCCACACGCCTGGGAAAGAAAGTCGGCCGCTTCGTAATCCTGAATATGGGAGAAGATTCGGAGATACGCGGAGTCGAACCATGCCTGCCGGCCCTGTCGGCCCCAGGCTTGCGTCAGTTGCCCGAGTGACTGATACAGCAAGCACAGGTTAATTCCGTACTTGCGGCCGGTGTCGCGTGCGGTCTCAAGGATGCCCATGTAGCCCAGGCGCGCCACTTCGTCGAGCAGGAACAGAATCCGTCCCGCGGATTTCCCCCGCGCCTCGTAAACGGAATTGAGCAGTGCGCCCAGTATCACGCGTGCGACCTGCGGGCTCGCCTGAAGTACCTTCAGCGGCAGGTTGATGAATACATCCGCCTTTGCCCAAAAGCAGGTTGCGGGTCCGGAAACTGTCCCCACACACCAGTCGCGCAAGCGACGGAATCGCGAGCCATGAGGTTGCGTTGCCGGCTTCGCCGTAAAATCCGGAGAACTGCTTTTCGGTGATGTCTTTCAGATTGCCAGCGAGCTGCGCGGGAAATCCGAACCCGTAGCCTGCACCCTTCGCATAAATCGTCTCGAGCAAGAGCTTCGCTCCCCAGGTTAGAAACTTCATAAGACAGGCCCAGAACGAGCGCGGTCGAGCCAAGGGGAGGGGTCTCGATCGCGACGACGGACTAGAACGTTGACGAATCACGAGTCCGCAAACAGTCCGCACTTTACTCGTTATGGCACCTGAAGCCATAATGGTCTCATGCCGCCGGTCATATTCGAGGCGCGAGATGTTATTGGAGGCGGCCGTTTTTTGCAGGAGGTACGAATCTCCACCTTTCAGCCGAGTTCTCAACTACCGGAAGGAATACGTTACTCGCTCTGCCTCGTAGAACTCGTGAGTGGCGAGGTAGTTTTGCTGTACGACGTTCACCGGGGAAAGTCTCATCATCGGCACTTGCGCGGCAAAGAGGCCTCTTACAAGTTCGCGGACGAGGACAAGTTGCTTGATGATTTTCTGCGGGACGTGGCCCGCATCGTGGAGGGAAAGCTATGAGCGTGCGCAGGCTTCACATTGGCATCCGCAATGCCGCGGAACGATCGACGGCCCTTCGCGAGGCGATGCGCCGCGTCGCAAGCGGAGACCGCCCTGCGGAGAAGGCAGGGCTCTATTTCGAGAACATTGAAGAGCTGCGTCGAATCCTCACCGAAAAGAGGCTGGAACTTCTCTTCGCAATCAGTCGGCATCGGCCGGAGTCGGTGCACCAGCTGGCGGGCTTGGTGGAGCGCGATTACAAGAACGTCAACACCGATATCACACTGCTCCACGGGCTCGGCTTGGTAACGCTTGAAACCAAGGCCGGCAAGGGCCGCGCGCAGGTGCCGAAGGTGCCGTATGACGAGATTCAGGTCACGATTGACTTGCGCAATCAAAGGCCCGCTCATGCCGCATGACCTTTGGCAAGCATCGCCGACTCGTGCAGTGTCGTTGGCCAGAGAACACACGGAGCTCAAGGCGTGGTCGCTGACGGGAATCGGCCCATTGCGATCCCATGGCCGACGAAACGCGAGCAATCGGAGCACGTGAATGAAGACGGTGACCTTTACGATTGAACCCTTCACCGAGAGCCTGAACCGCTTCAAGGAAGCCTTTAAGGCGGTCCGGGCCGGTCGTCATATTGAACCGCAGGAAACTGTTGGATTCACTAGCCTTGAGGCGGCCCGCAATTTCCTGACGCGCGAGCGTCTTGCGCTGCTTCACGCCATCAAGCGCCGCCAGCCGAAGTCGATCTATGAACTGGCTAAGATGACGGGGCGCGACCTGAAAAACATCCAGGAGGACGTTCGGATCCTGGAACGACACGGCCTGGTGCGCATCGCTAAACGTCCGCGCGGCAGGCGTACAGTGAAGGCACCGCGTGTGCCGTTCGACGAAATCGCGCTGAAGATCGCGATCTGAAGTCTCGGCGAGGGTCAGTGACTACTGCCCGCTCGGGTCTGATCGACAATGGGAAGCGCTTTTCGCGGTGCATCTTTTCGGCCGCCTGCTGATGGCGCCGTCGGCGCCAAGGTGATCTGCCCAGCGCAACAGCGCGAGCAGCGAAACCGCGATCCTGTCACGCTCTTTATCCAGGTAGCCGGGGTCGCCGACTTTGATCCCAAGTCAATGTTGAACTGCGGGAGGAGATGAAGCGGGCGTCGCAACAGATCGCGAGGGATGCCGCGCGTATGCGCGAGGCCGATTGCGAGGGCATCGCACACCAGGTCAGGAATTTCGCGCAGCAAGCGGATAAGGAACGCGGCCGCGAGAACGGAAAGGGGCTCGACCGCGACGAAGGACTGGATCGCTAACGCAAAGCACCCTGCCGCCTTCCCTTTTTGTCGGTTAACGTGCAGCAGAGTTATCTTCACTTGTGATTCGAAGCTTTCGGGACAAAGGAACCGAAGGGATCTTCAAAGGCGAGCTGGTGCCGAAGTTTCAAAATATTGCCACAGTGGCGCGGAGGAAGCTCCGTTCGCTCCACCAGGCGCGTTCCTTGCGCGACTTATCGCTGCCCGGCAATCGGCTGGAAGCGCTGAAAAACGACCGGATGGATCAGCACAGCGTCCGAGTCAACGACCAATACCGGGTGTGGTTCGTGTGGGACAAAGGCGATGCGTATGAGGTGAGATCGTTGATTATCATTAGACAAGCGAATCGAGGAGCACAGTGATGGCTAGGAAGAAAAAGCTTCCGCCCGTCCATCCGGGTGAAGTTTTGCGCGAAGACTATCTGATCCCCGCGGGCGTGACGGTAAACGCCTTGGCGCTCGCCTTGCGGGTGCCGGTGAGCCGGATGTACGAAATCGTGAACTGCACGCGGGCGATCACACCCGAGACCGCGCTGCGCCTCGCACGCCATTTGGGGACCAGCGCGGAATTCTGGCAGGGCTTACAGACCGATTACGATCTCGAAAAGGCTCAGGAGGAATTCGAAGAACGGATCGAACGCGAGGTCCAGCGGCGCGAACGCGCCGCATAAGCGCTGAGCAGTTCGCCTCGCAGGAGAGATGAAATGAGGACCCTCAGCTTTGCCGCATGAAGTTCCGCCGTTGCGGACATCAAGCCCCGCGCGTAGTGAGCTTTTGGCGGAGACAACGATCCGAATTTTCAGAACGCCCTGAGGACACAAAAAGCCGGTAAGCTTTTAGGCAAGGACTCCGCGGTCAATGAGAATGTGGCCAGCCGGCGCGGTTCGTACCGCAACGTCGCCAGCTTGTGGCAATATTGCTGGCGATATACACTTTAGGCGAGGGTGCGAATCGTTTTGGATACTGACGTGATGGTTGCCGCCCTCCGCAGCAACACGGGAGCCTCAAGACGGCTGCTGCTCTCGGCTCTAAGTAAGCGCTTCGAACTCCTGCTCTCGGTGCTGCTCCTGCTCGAATACGAGGCCGTGCTCAAGCGACGGGAGCATCTGACCGCCGCAGGTGCCTCGGGCGACGACATCGATGTGATCATTGACACGCTCGCTGCAGTCGGCGTGCCGGTCATACCCAGCTTCTCGTGGCGACCCGAACTCTCCGATCCGGGAGACGAGATGGTTTTGGAAACGGCCATCAATGGCCAAGCCGATCTTCTTGTCACTTTCAACGTGACGCATCTTCGGAAGGCTGCCCGCAGATTCGGAATTCGTGCGATACGCCCGCCGGAGGCACTGGCGATTTTGGAGGTTTGAGATTCATGCGAAAGAGCAACTTTGCGCTTCGCTTGCAACCGTCGCTGCTGGAGGAACTCCGTGGGGTGGCCGAAGCGGAAGACACGACGCTCAATCAGTTCATTAACATCGCGGTCGCCGAAAAACTCGCGGCGTTGCGTACCGAAGCCTACTTCCGCAAACGAGCCGCCCGAGCCGACGTTCCGGCAGCACTGAAAGTGCTTGATCGGCTCGGCGCTGGCAAGCGCCCGCTTCCTGGCGATGAAATGCCCGTGGGTGCGCAAAAGAAACGCGGGGCTAGGAAGCGGCGGACGAACGAATAAGCCCTCGTCCGCTCTCTCGTTCGCGGGTCGCGCTCTTGCGGCGGGACGCTTTGGTTCTCTCGCGGTGACCACTGCGTGAAGCACAGCGTCCGAATCAAAACTTGCTGTGGAGGGAGGGTTCGGAAGGAAACAAGCAAATGGCTATCACGCGAATAACGCTCGATCAGATCAAGGCGCGCGGCTCGAAACGGGAGCGCGCCAAGATTAAAGCGACCAGCGAGGACGATATCCGCCGGCATATGATTGAAGACGGCGAAGACCCGCACGCCGAGCTGCGCGAGGACGACATCATATCCCCGTGGTACATCCGCAAGCGGCTAAGGATGTCTCAGCGGCAGTTCGCCGCTTTACTGGGCATTCCGGTCGCAACCTTGCAGAACTGGGAACAAAATCGAGTGATGATGGAGCCGGCTACGAGAGCACTCATGCGCATCCTGGCGCATGAGCCGAAAGCTGCTCTCCGCCCGCTTCGCCGGCGCGCCGCCTAGTCCGTTGTCGGCGTGCCAGACGTGCTCGTCCGTGTGGACGCGCGCTTGGCAGACGGTTCTTATGTAACTACAATATGTCTATACTTGGATGGCCTTCGAGAGGGAATTGCCAAGAACATAGGCAACATCGCCAAGCACGGAATCGATTTCGAGGATGCTATTCGCATCTTCGAGGGGCCCGTCTTGGAGAGTCCTGACAAGCGCCGCGAGTACGGCGAGATTCGGATCATCGCCTTCGGCGTATTTGACGATCGCGAGCTGGTGGTCGTGTACACTCGTGCGTGCCGGACGTCGCCGCATTATTTCAGCAAGGAGAGCACACTCCCGTGAACGTAAAGCATACCGTCAAGCGTACCCGCAAAAGCCGGCGCGGTAAAAGCGATTGGGCGCGAGTCGACGCTCTGAGCGATCGCGAGATCGAAAATGCGGCCAAGTCTGATCCAGACGCCGCCCCGCTCTTGGACAAGGAGTGGTTCCGAACCGCCAAGCTTGCCCTTCCAGAACGAAAGGTGCCGATCTCGCTGCGAATGGATCGGGAAGTGGTGGAATGGTTCAAGGCGTCCGGCCGACGGTACCAGTCGCGCATGAACGCCGTCCTGAAAGCTTACATCCGGGCTCAAGGAAAGGTCGGGTGAACTTTGGGACCGAGCGGGAAACCTTGGCATGAGAAGGGTATACGGGCCGCGACCGCGACGATGGGCTGGCAGCGGTGAAGCAGGGTGTATGCGAACATAACCTAACCTGTTAGAATTGCCCTCAGTATGAATTTTAGTGTGCATCTCAACGATGAAGTGGTCGCACGACTCGACCAGACCGCCAAGGAAAGCGGCAAGGCGCGCAACGCCTTGATTCGAGAAGCAGTTGCAGAGTGGCTCGGTCGCCGGCAAGCAGGTAACTGGCCTCCGGAAATCCTGAATTTTGAGGGAATCCGGCGACTGAAACGCTTCGAGGCAAATCGCAAGAACCTAAAGCCGCCACGCTCTCCTTTCGATGCGGTATCTGCTTGACACCTGCGTGGTGAGCGATTTCGCTCAGGGACACCCTCAGGTTCTGGCGCGGGTGAAGGCCATGGCTCCTCAGGAGCTCGCGGCGAGCACTCTCACGGAGATGGAAGTTGCCTACGGTCTCTTGCTTAATCCCAAGCTCGCTCGCCGGTTGAAGCCCGTGATGGACGCATTCTTTGGTGCGATCCGAGTCCTGCCCTACGATCGCCAGGCGGCGGAGGCCACTGCAAGTGCCCGGGCCAACTTGAAGCAGCGCGGGCGGCTGATTGGAGCGTATGATGTGCTGATAGCGGGGACTGCTCTCGCCCATGAACTGATTGTTGTCACCTCCAATGTCAGAGAATTTAACCGCGTCGAAGGACTAAAAATCGAAGATTGGCGGTCATGAGGCTCGTTGCGAAGTGAAGTTTGTAACAGCTGCCCACTCTTCGTGCCTCGCACCTATGCGAAGCTTGGATGAATTGTGGCGCGCCCGAGGCTAAGGCATGTCGTGCTCTTCGAAAATTGCTGTCATTTTCCTTCCGACCGCCAGACCAAACAAATGGGGCCGCAAGCCAGGTTCCGCCCAGAGGGGATGAATTTTCAGCGGCGGCGAGCGGACCGCTTTGATAGTTTTTCGGACAATACGCTTAAAGCGTACCGTGCCGAGGCGGAGTTCGAGTGGAATGACACCAAACATGACAAAAACTTAAGTCAACGTGGCATCGGCTTTTACAGTCGCGGCGGCCCCAGAAGCGACGGCGGCCGGCGTGGTCACCAGTCTATGAAAACTAAAGAACTGCAATTAAAAGACGCCAAGGCCACTCTGTCCGCCGTCGTCGACAACGCGGGACGGGGCCAGGCGTACGTGATTACGCGATATGGCCGACCAAAGCCGTGCTGATCGGCTACCGCCAATGGAAGCGCCTCTCGCGGGTACCGTCTTTCGGCCGCTTGCTGATGGCGGCGCCGGTAACGAAGGGTGATCAGCCCGGCGTAACCGAGGTCCGCTACGCGAGGCGAAACCCTGAACCAGTGCCTGGCCGACGATGTAGTTTACCGGAACGGATCGCAGTCGCGAGAAGGGTGAGACGACGACGAAAGCTGCGAACGGTAAACCTGATGATCTGAGCGTCGGAATGGACTCGCGCGATTACACGGCAGACTGCGGTATGCAGGTTGATGTGGAATTCATGTACGAATAAAGTGGTCACATGAGAGACCACTTGAAGGATTCGAAGAGCGAACCCGAGATCCAAAAGTTGGTCGGAGTTCGAGAGCTGAAAGCCGATGCCGCAAGTATCCTGCGTCAGGTGAGAGATTCGCGCGCGTCGTATGTCCTCACTCACAGGGGACGTGCCGTTGGCGTAATCCTGCCTCTCGAAGCGACGGACCGGTCGGTCCCACTCGATGACGCTGACGTCCTGGTGGGGTGGAATGACTTTGTACGCGCGGGCCGCCGGCTCAAACGGCGGTTCCGTCCCGGAGTAAGTGGGGTGCGTCTTCTCTCCTCGATGCGACGCTAGCAGTGGCCAGGCCCGCGGCGACATCCAGGCGTTCCCGCCGAAGGACTGCTTTCCCAACATTCCGCTACACAGTGGACGCGAGCGTGTTCGTGAATGCATTCAATGCGCATGAACGCGGTCACGGCGAGAGCTTGCAGATTCTCGCTACCATCCAGCAGCGGGGAGATCCCGTCATTGTGCCCATCCTCTTGGTCGCGGAAATCGCCTCCGCGGTGGCGCGAGTCACTGATGACCGCGCCGGCGCCTTGCAGTACGCGAGTGCGACGGCCGCGCTTCCAAACCTGACGCTGGTCGCGCTTACCGCAGCTCTGGGCCGCCAGGCGGCTGAGTTAGCCGCTGCCCATCGCCTGCGTGGGGCCGACGCGGTTTACTTGGCAGTCGCCCGCAGATTCGCGACAAGCCTGATTTCCCGCGACGAGAAACAGCTCAGGCGCGGATCGCGCGTCGCCGCCTGTCTGACACCTGAAGAAGCGCTTGCGCAAACCCGATGATGTCGCAATTCCGTCCGAGAGTTCGTGAGATAAAAGACGGGCTCAGGCGAGAGAAGGGCAACAGTCTTCACCGTGGCGAGGATTTGGACACTCACGCCGAGTCAAAAAAAATCGGCCGGCGCAGACTCACCCACGCCTGTGGATTCGCAGCGATCAAGGGCTTTGAAGCGTCCGCCATAGACGCGATCATAGTTTGCGAAAAGGACGAGTGGGGAAGTCGCTGGCGGAGGTGATGAGGAAATGAGAATTCCTGGAGCAGACGAGGCGATTGAGCACATAGTCTCATGGGCTCGGAAAGGACGCTGGAGAGAGGAGTGTGGCAGAGTGATCGCCCAACATTTCGAGCCGGTATGCGCAAAAGCCGGGATGGACGAGATCGATCTGGCCGAGCTGCTGGGGGAGAACCTCTACTCGATGGTCGAGGAGTGCGCGTTTGAAGATTTCCTCACCTCGCGGGTAGGTCCAAAGGGCCGCAACATTATCGATGAGTACTTGGACCAGCGGGGCTGGAAGGAGTCGATTCAAGGCCGGGACTATTTGCGCTCGCTGCGAGGCTCGGTGTTAAGCCTGTACGAGGTGATCGAGGTAAACGAAGGCCGGAGCCTGGTCCTGCGTGACCTTATTCGCGGCGGCCCTCCGATCGAGGTGGACGAAAGGCTCGGCTCTCTGGACGCGGTAAAGTGGGACCGGCTCGCCGCGCGGGTGCTCAGCATTGGCGGCCAGCGGGTTCTCTCGGGAGCCGTGCTCCACTTTCCAGACGAACCGGCCGAAGCCTTGCAGGGTATCTTCCGCACCGCACCCCAGAAAAGCAGGCGGCAGCTCGCTGATCTGCTCCCGAATCTGAGCGAAGAGAATAAACGCGCGATTGAAGAAACGCTCACCGACACCACCATCGCGCTGGAGGGCGGGGCCACAGCAATTACTTCGGTCTGGCTCGCCTACACGATAAACCAGCTTACTGCGCCGCTTCCCCAACTTATCAATTTCGACGGAGAGCAAGTCGTATTCGCGAAGGTTCGGTTTCCGCTGCACGATCGGGATCGTGCGCAGGTTGCGCACTTGCTGGATGGAACCGTCGGCTTGGAGCGGGACACCGGCGGGAAATCTTGGACTTGGAAATGCCCCGACTCTCAACCAGCTTCTGCGAAGCCGCAAAGCGGTTTCTCGGTCGGAGCCTGGAACGAGAGCGGCGCTTTGATACTCGGCAATATTGAACTCCGCAGGAAGTGGCTGGTTCTCCAGGCGAACTCGAAGGAGCGCGCCAAGCGAGGAACCGAACTACTGCGGCGGTGCCTCGACGGCTTGGTGGGCGAGCCGATCACGGAAACTCAGAGCGTGGAGAGTGCGCTTGCGGAAAGTCGGGAGAGACCCGGACCGAGCGAAGCCGCCCCGCCCATCCCGCCGGAGGAAATCGCGCGGGTAACCAAGGACTTCATTGAACGCCACTACCGCCGGATCATCGACGGGCCTGTCCCTGTGCTAGGGAACGTCTCGCCGCGCGAGGCAGTCGTCCTTCCGGAAGGGCGCGAAAAAGTGATTTCATGGCTGAAATCCCTGGAGAATGGCGAGCGCCGGCGGTCGCGCGAGCAGGGCCAAACTCCCTACGATTTCACTTGGATGTGGCGCGAGTTGGGCGTGCTCGAAAAACTAGGGTAATTTAAGAGCGTCATTTCTCGACGCGCGCGAGGTAAGCGCGCCCGGGCGGTCGTGCAGCGGCCATCGCCGCATTATAACCGCGTGGAAAAGCACACCATCGTGAGCGCAAAGCGTATCGTGAGACGTATCCACAAAACCCGTCACGGTAAGAATTGGGCGCGGGGTCGACACCTTGAGCGACCGGCAGATCGAGCTACGTTTGTGACGTAGTGCGCAAATAACGTATACTGGATAGATGATGTGTTCGAGTGGGATGACGAAAAAAGCCGCAGAAATCTTGAGGAGCGCGGCTTCGATTTCGGATTCGCCACGCGCGTGTTCGAGGGCGATCGCCTTGAGTACGAGGACCGCCGTCGCGACTATGGCGAACACCGATACGTCGCCGTCGGGGAAGTAGACGGCGAAGTGTTGTTCGTGGTTTATGCTTGGCGCGGCGCAGACCGCCGAATTATTTCAGCGCGTCGTGCGAGCAGGAGAGAACGCGATGCCTATTGTGAGACGTTCGGCAAAGCAAATCGGTAAGGGCAGGGTCAATTGGGCGCGGTTGCACGCTACCACTAACCGCGACATTGTCGGGCAGATCGCCGCGGACCCCGATCTTCCCGAAATGAGCCCAGCGGATTTGCGTAGGGCGAGACGCGTATTCAACCCGCCGATTCCCAACGTAAGCGCGATCCGCCACAAGCTGGGCCTTTCACAGGCCGCGTTTGCTCGCCGCTTCGGATTCAGCGTCCGGACAGTACAGCAGTGGGAGCAGGGTCGAGCGGTGCCCGATCGGCCCGCGCGAATACTGCTGCGAGTAGTGGAAACCTCACCGCGCGCGGTCGAGAGAGCGTTGTCCGGGATTGGCTAGCCGCGTTGCATTTCGCCAGCGTTCGCCCAAAGTGGAGACAGTCCGCGGAGATAGTGGATCTCCACTCAAAATTCCCGCCGAGGTCTCGGGGCTTCAGAGTCTCACGTTTTCGATAGCGATACCCAGCCGGGGCGCGCGGGCAAGCGGCCCATCCGCTGTCAGAAGCAGTGCTTCACAAAGCCGGGCGGCGGCGACGTAAAATGCGTCATACGCGCTCACATTGTGGCGCAGCGACCACGCTTCGCGAAGTAGGTCGCTAGCGGCCAACCGTCGAACCGGCCAAAACGGCAGGTCGTCTATCGCAGCGCTGGCTCGGGCTTCGCTCAGTTCTTTTCTCACAACGAGTTTCCGCAGGACGGCCAGCACCTCGCAATCGATCAACGCCGGAGCGACAAGGGTCTCTCCCGCGAGACGACGGTAAAGAGTCTCGCCGAGCGCCGTTCTCAGCAGTAGCTCAACAGCTACCGAAGCGTCCGGAACGATTGTCACCGATCGCGTTCAACTCGGACTTCCGCCAGGACCTCGCCCGCGGCGCGCAAAAGCCTCACTCGCGAACGCAGTCGCAGGCGCTTCTCAAACTCGTCATGAGTAAGCTCTTTGCCGAGTGCCTCCAGCACGAGTTCGCGGAGCGTTTTTCCCCGCCGACGCGCGCACTCCCGCAGACGGCGATGGATATCTTCCGGAACGTCTTTTACTTGAAGGTTCGCCACAGCATGACAATAGCATGCTTACAGCATCCACGACAAACTGTACTGGCCAAGGCGACTAGACGCCTAGAACCCGATTCAATCGAAATTCCTTCGGGTCGATGGCCGTACAGGTTGCCCAAGTGGAGCAAACTGTACGGAAACGACACTTTCGGAAACGTTTCGGTCGTAAGAAGCTAAAAGTTTTCGGTCTGCCTGCGGACTCGAATCTCTGCTTTCCACCAATTTTTCCCATGCAGATTGCGAGCTTTTCGGGTGACCGCCACCAGCGGATAATGGATCTCAGAGTCGATTTCGACAAACTCGGGGACGTCTGCAGCAGCGCCGAGGACGCGGCAGCCGCATGAGCCACCTGGTGGGGCTCCATCGCGACGGCGGCGGAAATTAAACGCGGCTCCTCCATCTCCTTCCTAAGCGAGGAATTCCCCCCGTGCCACCCAGCCTCGCGGGGGTTGAGCGGCGCCTTCAGCATCAC
>JAFAHS010000358.1 GCA_019237115.1 Deltaproteobacteria bacterium | reverse complement strand
GGCCGTCGCGAATGATTCATCCAGCGACTGTAGCGCCTTGAGCACCGCGGAGCGCGCAAGTTCGAGCTCGCAGTACAGGATTGCCGCGCGGTGCTGCAGAGCCTGAAATTCGCCGATTAGCTTGCCGAACTGTTTGCGCTCTCGCAGGTAGCCCACCGTGCGGGTGAAGGCCTCGTCGGCCGCGCCCAGCAGCTCCGCCGCAACCCCGGCGCGCCCGACATTGAGCGCGCCTTCCAGCGGTTCCCAACCTGCATCGATTTCGCCGAGGACCGTATCGGCGGAGACCGCGACGTTGTCGAATTCCACTCGCGCCGCGTTGTGGATATCGACCATCGAGATCCGCTCGGCCCTAAGCCCCCTGGCCTCGCGATTGACCAGGAAGAGGGTCAAACCGCGCTGCTCGCCCGGGACGCCCGCCGTGCGTGCAGCGACTATCACGAGGTCCGCCACGTGCCCATCGAGGACGAAGGTCTTCTCGCCCTTCAGGGTAAACCCCGCGCTGCCGCGCGCCGCACGTAGAGCGGTCTTTTCCGGATGATGTTTGGCCGCTTCATCGACGGCCAGGGTCACGGTCAGCTCTCCGGCCGCAAGGCGGGGAAGGTGCGCACGCTTTTGCGCATCGGTACCGGCGCGCGCGATGGCGGTCGCGCCAACCAGCGAGGTCGCCAGCAGCGGTGACGGCGTCAGCGTGTGCCCGAGTTCCTCCATGACCACGCCGGCTTCCACATGACCCAATCCAAGTCCATCATAGTCGGGCGGAACCAGGACTCCCGCCCATCCCATCTCGGCAAATTGCTTCCAGAGCTCGCGCGAAAAGCCGGTGGGATCATTCGAATCGCGAAGTTTGCGCAGGTGGGCCAGCGGTGCGTTCTTGGCAAGATAGCTCCGCGCGTTGTCGCGGAGCATGGTCTGTTCAGAGCTGAGTACGAGCGCCATTTGACGGGGACCGACCTTCCGCAAACACGGGGGAGTTTATGCCCCGGGAAGATTGAGGATGCGTTTGGCTATGATGTTGAGCTGCACTTCGCTGGTGCCGCCTTCAATTGAGTTTGCCTTGGAGCGCAGCCAGGAACGTACCGTGAAGCCATCCCGCGAGCGCGGTCCCTCCCATTCCAGCGTTTCGGAGCCGCCTGCGGCCACCATCAGCTCAAGCCGGCGCTTGTTTAGCTCGGCGCCGTAGTACTTGAGCATCGAGGAAACGGCCGGATGCGCCGACCCGGACTTGAACAGGTCGCCGACCCTGTCGAGGGTGAGGGCAAAGGCCCACGAATCGACCTCGAAAGACGCGATCTGACCACGCAGCAACGGATCGGCAAGGGTTCCATCGTCCATCCCCACGGTGTCGGCGGCAACTTCGCCGAGCGACCGATGACGTCCGCCGGTCATGCCCATCCCGCCGATCATTTCGCGCTCGTGGGTAAGCAGGAATTTGGCGATGTCCCACCCCTTGTTGAGCTGCCCGACCAGATTGGACTTGGGGACTGCCACGTCTTCGAAGAAGGTTTGACAGAAGGGCGATTTGCCGGAGATCAGCAGAATCGGCGAGGTTGAGACGCCCGGGCTCTCCATGTCGAACAGGACGAAGCTGATGCCTTCGTGCTTGGGTGCCTTGGTATCGGTGCGGACCAGGCAGAAAATCCAATCGGCCTGGTCGGCGTAGGAGGTCCATATTTTGGAGCCGTTGACCACGAAGTAGTCGCCCCGATCCTCCGCGCGGGTCTGGAGCGAGGCGAGGTCCGAGCCGGAGCCCGGTTCCGAATATCCCTGGCACCAGCGGATTTCGCCGCGGGCGATTTTCGGCAGATGCTCATGCTTCTGTGCCTCGTTGCCGTACTTGAGCAGTGCCGGACCGAGCATCCAGATTCCGAAGCTGTCCAGCGGAGAACGGCAACCCAGTGCGCGCATCTCGTCGCGCAGAATTTTTGCTTCCGCACGGCCCAGCCCGCCGCCTCCGTACTCGGTGGGCCATTCGGGGACGGTCCAGCCTTTGGCTGCCATCCGCTCAAGCCACAAGCGCTGGGCCTCGGACTGGAATTTCCATTTGCGTCCTCCCCAGCAGGTATCCTCTTCACCTTCGGGTGGGCGCCGCATCTCCGGCGGACAATTCGCCACCAGCCAGGCGCGTGTCTCTTTGCGAAAGGTTTCCAGATCGGACATTGGCAATTCGACTCCCGATGCGTTTCGCTCAAGCTAGTTTGGCATGAATACGTCGAGCCGGAGAAGCGGGCGCCGGGCCCTGGCTCGCGCCCTTGCCGGCGGACGGCGCTGCGCCCCCCTGCGCAAAATCGCCGTGGTAGTTTCCGCGCACCACTCTAAGCTCCCCTGTCACTGCACCAATCACAGCTTCGCAAGTGGCACAGGGTGTGTCGCGCGGTCTTTCCAGGCGGGGCTTCTGCCACCACTCAAGCGGCGAGGCTTTGACGGGGACTATCGATGGTTGGCTATTATCGGCTGCTACGGAGGATGCGATGGATTTTGGAACCCTGATTTTTACCAAGCCCGAGCGAGCCATGCGGGATGTGCCTTATGCGGAGGAGCGTGGGTTTTCGCACGCGTGGATCCCGGATTCCCATATGATCTGGGGCGACACCTACGCGTGTATGGCACTTGCGGCGGTGAATTCAAAGCGCATCAAGCTGGGCACCGGCGTGGCGATTGCTACCAATCGCATCCCGCCGGTAACGGTCCATTCCATTGCGACCATCAATCAGCTCGCACCGGGGCGCACGATCCTGGGGTTCGGAACCGGGCATACCGGGCGGCGGGTGATGGGGCTGCCGCCGGTGCGGCAGGAGGTGTTCCGCGAAGAGGTACGCGTCATTCACGACTTGCTGCGCGGCGAGGCGTTGTATCGCACCGAAGGCCTGGAACGGAAGATTCGCTTTCTCCATCGCGAGCATCGTTTCATCAACCTCGACGACAAGATTCCATTTTATGTTGCGGCAAATGGACCGAAGACCCTCGCGATGGCGGGGGAATTCGGCGACGGGGTGATTACTACCGGCATCGCGACTCCGGAGCGGCTTGCCACGGTGCGCAAGCAGGTCGAAGCGGGAGCGGCCAGGGCGGGCCGTTCAGGGAAGGACCTGCCAATCGTGTCGCTGACCCACGTGTGCGTGCTCAAGCCCGGCGAAGCGGTCGATTCGCCGCGGGTGAAGGCGATGACCGGTCCGTGGGTGATGGCATCGTTGCACGCGATCGCCGCAGGTTACGCGCGAGCCACCTCGCTGCCACCTGGCGTCGCTAAAATCTATGATGAGTATGCTGCCCACGTGGCGCGGATGCCGGAGAGCGAACGGTACCTGCACCTGCACGTCGGTCATTGCAGCTTCGTCGCGCCCGAGGAGCGAAAGTTTGTTACGGCGGAAACGATTGGGGCAACCACGATAGTCGGACAGCGCGAAGCGGTTACCGAGCAGTTGCGTGCGCTCGGCAAGGCCGGGCTGAGCCAGGTCTTCCTGAACCCGCCGCTGGACGGGTTCAACGAATGCCTGGATGACATTTCGCGGGAGTTGATCGGGAAGGTTTAGGCGAGCGGGCTTGAACCGGAGGAGAACGCGTCGGCTGCCCTCTACTTGGTCAAGTTCGGGTGGGCGGAATCACCTTATAGAGGACGCCGGCGCAATCGTTACGGCGAGCCTCCCCCCCACCTACCGGTATGAAGCAGAGCAAGAAACAGCCTGCGGAATTCTTCAGAACGGGTAGTTGATGCCGGAGAAAATCGCGGCACCTTGACCGCCGTAGCCGACATCTACAAAACCCACGACGAACGGTTGCGCGATGCCACGGAAGCCAACTCCGCCGACCGGGTGTAGCTCGCTTACCGGATTGTAGCCCAGTTGGTGAGCGACCCGCCCTGCTTCGGCGAACGGCGCGATTTCCAGAGTGCCATGAGTGCCGAACAGGTTCGCGTCGTAGACCCGGTTGCGCATCTCGATGTTTGCGACCACCAGATTGTTGTCGATGTAGCGGCCGGTGCCGAAACCGCGCAGCGGCTGCTGGTCGGTAAGGATGGCTTGGTCTCCGCCGAGCCTCGCCTGTGCCCAGAAGGGCATCTCGTTGCCGGCCGGTTCGTACTCCATGAACACATGGCCCGCAAAGGTGATGCGTGGATTTATGGTGTAATATTTGCGCGCCTCGTAGCCGAAGCGGGTGTAGGAAAATGAGCTCCCCAGGGCACGATCTGCGACCGATCCGTACACCCGATAAAGTCCCCCGCTCCTTGGAATGTCGACCGAATCGCGGTCGTCATACTGAATCACCAACTGGCTCAGAACCTCGCTGCCGCCGTTGATTCCTTTCTGAGTGGGAAAAACCTGAAAAATCTGCGGAAGGGAAGTGTAGGCGCCGTCGTAGATGCGAACCCAGCGCGGGCGCTCCATAAACTGGACTTGCAGCTTGTCACTGATATTCAGTCCCACCGAACCCATCCCATAGAGCTGCTGGGTTGTGTAGGTGGTCTCGTTGCTCTGCGAAGAATTGTTGCCGGTTCCGTAGAATCGATCGGTCGGGTCTCTTTCGAAGAAGAACCTGCCCTCGAAGGTAAACAGGTCCTGATGGGTGCGTCCGGTCTGGTAGTCGAGATCGACCTGTCGTGCGATGTTCTGGGCGCCGCCCCCGGTCGCGTACCAGTTAGTGTCCTCGTTTGGATAGGAAAGGTAGCGAAAGGTGCCACCCACGCCGAGGGTTTGGTTCCAGTTGAGATCGGGCGCAAAAATGTCGCGAATCTGGTTCTTGGTGTCGGTAAACAGGAACACGGGCAGGATACCGACGGTGGTGCCGCCGTTGGGGTCGGTTGCGATTTCCGGCACCGGAATGAACGGCCATGACTGGGGGTCCGTCACATCGAAGGCTAACGCGGAGCCAAGCCACACCAGCCCCAGCACCAGCGCCCCAATTGCTGCGATTCGCCGTTTCATACCTTTCCTGGCCAGGTCTCCGCACCGCTTCCGGCGAGATGTCCGCAAGTGTTACGGCAGGACTACATCAAAACTGACAGGCTTCGGCGGTGCGATCAATACGGCCCGGCAGCAGAATTCCGGTTGGACAGGCCCGGGCAGCCGGCGCCACGCTTTTCGATGGCGCGCGAAATATGCAAGGATTCGGTCAACTGGGAAACCCGCTCTCGTTGACCGAGACTTGCGGCCCACGCGGGCTCGGAGTATTCGTGCGCGCACCGGGCAAACAGAACGGGCTTTAACCCGACGGAGGATTGTTAGATGGCAAAGGCAGACGGCGGCGAGCTAATCGCACGGGTGATGCGCGAGAATCGGGTCAAATACTGTTTCGCGATAAACGGCGGACATCTCTTTCCTATCCTGGCGCAGCTGCGCAATCACGACATCAAGCTGATCCACATGCGCCACGAGCAGGCGACCGCCTATGCCGCCGATGCGTACGCGCGGGTCAGCGGAGAGCCCGGCGTCTGCATGGTGACCGCGGGCTGCGGCCTCACCAACGCGGTCACCGGCCTGTGCGTGGCGGGGCTCACCAACTCGGCGGTGGTGTGCATTTCCGGGCAACATCCCAACACCGAAGATCACCTGGGCTCGTTCCAGGAAGCCTACGGCTCGGAGGTGGTGAACAGCTTTTCCAAGTTCACCAAGCGGGTAACCGACTGGAGCACCATCCAGTTCGATCTGCGATCGGCGTTCCGCGAAGCAATCTCGCCGCCCCAGGGCGTGGCGCTGTTCGAGGTTCCGCAAAACCTGCTGTATCACCACGACGAGGACGGACGGCAGCGCAAGGGCGCGCGCGGATTCACGCTCGACGACGTCCGCTGTGAGGGCGATCCCGCCAAGATCGACCGCGCGGTGGAGCTGTTGCACGGGGCCGAACGCCCGCTCATCGCATGCGGCGACGGTTTGTTCTGGTCGCAGGCGGGCGCCGAAATGAAGGAGTTCGTCGAGTTGACCGGCATCCCGATCTACGCGCGGCGTGCGGGCCAGGGTGTCGTTTCGGAAGAGCATCCGCTGGCGATTCGCGGCGCCTTCAAGAAACCGTTCACCGGACGGGCGGACGTGGTGCTCGCCATAGGCTTCCGGTTCTGGAGCGGCGAGCACTTCGGGCAGCCGCCGACCTGGACCGACAAGGCCAAATACATCCAGGTCGATCCGACTCCCACCCGGATCGGATGGCAGGTGAACGCGGACCTGCCGGTGGTCGGCGATCCCAAGCTGGTGCTGCGCCAGCTGATCAATCGGATCAAGGAGCTGAAGTGCGACTTCTCGAAAAACCGCAGTTCCGAATGGACCAAGGAAGTCACCGCGACCCGACAGCGCTTCGACGCGCAAATTCGCGAACAGAACGCCAAGGTCACGAACTCCCGCCCCATTCATCCGGCGCGGCTTTGTGAAGATTTGATCAAGGTGATGGACAAGAACGCGACCACCATCATCGACAGCTTCACGTTGTCGGGATGGATGAGCCGCGCATTCACCTGTCGCTTCATGGGACAGGTGGTCGATGCGGGCCCGCTGGCCCCGGTTGGAC
>JAFAHS010000351.1 GCA_019237115.1 Deltaproteobacteria bacterium | reverse complement strand
GGGTGATCAAAAAGGGTCAGCGCATAACGCTGGAGAACGGGACAACCCTGGCTGGCAGCGCGATTACGATGCTCGACGCGTTTCGGAACCTGGTCAGCCTGGGATTGAGCCTCGAGCAAGCCGTCGAAATGACCTCCACCCGACAGGCGGAATATCTCGGGCTGCGAGATCTCGGCCGGATCGAGCCGGGCGCCCGAGCCTGTCTGGTTAAGCTCGATGAGGATTTAAGATTGGAAGGTATTTGGGTTGATGGGGAGGCTATTGCGGCGGCTTCTTAACTCGTACTCGTGCTCGTCCTCGTACTCGAATAACGTGCGATCACAGGCAAAGATCCCCCAGCTCGCGTTGATCGAGTACGAGGACGAGCACGAGTACGATGACGAGTTGCCAAGAAACCGGAAATACGACCAGGTTACTTAACCACCAAGGCCTCCCACTACCTACCGCCATGGCAACTCCCATAACTTTCGAACCGGACCCGCCGATTCGATGCCGAGACTTTAAGATCGGTTGTATCGGTGCGGGTTTTATCATGGCCGACGTTCAGTTGTCGGCTTACGCAATGGCCAATTTCCCGGTTGTGGCGATCGCTTCGCGCCGGGCGGAAAAGGCGGCTGAGGTTGCGAATCGCTGGAAGATACCCACGGTTCATCAAACACCACACCAATTGATCGAAGATCCCAGCGTGGAGATCGTCGATATCGCTTTTCCGCCGGATCAACAACCGGACCTAATTCGGCATGCTCTCCAGCAAAAGCACGTGCGGGGCATACTCGCCCAAAAACCGTTGGCCATGGATTTTGGTCAGGCAAAGGCCCTCGTTGAAGAAGCAGCGGCAACCGACAAGGCGCTATCGGTCAACCAGAACATGCGGTTCGATCAATCGATGCGGGTTCTCAAGCAGTTGCTAGAGCAGAATGCGCTGGGAACGCCGGTACTGGGAACGCTCGAGATGCGTGCGATCCCGCATTGGCAGCCGTTTCTTGCCTCCTATGACCGGCTGACGTTGCTCAACATGAGCATTCATCATCTCGACGTACTGCGATTTCTGTTCGGTGATCCGGTCGAAATCTACACTGCCGTGCGGCGAGATCCCCGAACTGAATTTGAGCATACAGACGGCATCACAGTTTCGACGCTCAAATTTCCCTCCGAAGTGCTGGCGACAAGCATGGAGGATGTCTGGTCGGGCCCACGCCAAGAAGGGTTCGACTCCGATATCTATATCAAGTGGAGAGTAGAGGGCCTGGACGGCGTTGCCCAGGGTACAATCGGCTGGCCGGACTACCCAAAGGGATCGCCTTCAACGCTTCGCTACTGCTCCAGGAAAACAACCGACGGTCATTGGGTTCAACCATCGTGGGAGACCAGATGGTTTCCGCATGCCTTTGCCGGCGTCATGGAGCAACTACAGTACGCTTTAAAAACCGGGACGGCGCCTATGTTATCCGCAGCGGACAATCTTAAGACCATGGCGCTCGTCGAAGCCGCCTACCGCTCAACGCAAGAAGGCCGAGCGGTGCAATTGGCTGAGTTTGGTTATTAGGGTTCGGAGCTTTGGCCCAGCGTGCGGCCGTAGTTCCGGGCCCTAGCAATCTCGTCCTCGAACTCGTCCTCGTACTCGATTAGCGCGCCGCTCCCAATCGAGGACCGAGCCCAGCGTCTCGCGTTGGTCGAGTACGAGGACGAGATTGAGTTCGCGGACGAGTTGGGGGTTGCGGAGAACCCGCGGCTTGCCTTCTTTTAGCCTTCTCCCAGAACATATGAAACTTGGCATTATCAACAGTGCGTTCGGCCAGGCCGGCGTGGATACCGCAACCGGCCTGCAGCACATCGCCCGCATCGGCTTCGATTGCGTGGACATCTTCACAGAAGCCATGACCATCAATGCGCAAGAAACGCAATTAGTGCTCGAGACCTGCCGGATAAACAATTTGCCCATCATTTCGCTTCCCGTCGTCGCGGCGGGTTTAATCGACTTCAACGAACCCGTGCGCGCCTTCCACGTGCAGCGCTGTAAAGCGTTCATCGACCTGGCAGCTGAGTGGGGCGCAAAAAACATTCTCCTCGTTCTCGGTGAGTACATTTGGCAGCGAGAAGTCATCCCGCCGGCCGACCAATGGCAGTGGGCAATCGAGACCTGTCGCCTCCTCGGCAATTACGCCGATCAAAAGAAAATCGACATCGCGCTCGAGCTGGAGCCTTTCAGGCTGAGCCTGCTCAACAGTGTGACCGCCATGGCCCGTTTCGTCGACGAATGCGCTCACCCGCGCGTGCGCGCCAATATCGACGTGAGCCACCTTGTTTTGGCCGACACCAGCCCACTTGATGTCGCCAAGCTCAAAGGCAAAGCCATCCATGTCCACATCAGCGACTGCGACGGCAAAGTCCACGGCGACCTGCCACCTGGCCGCGGCATCATCAAATTCGAGCCGTATCTTCAGGCGATTAAGGAACTGGACATCGACGGGACCGTCTCAATCGAGCTCGAGTATTCGCCTGATCCGTCACACATCGTCGAATGGGTTGAGGAAGCCTACAGGGAGACCGCCCGCCTAATGGAACTTTCGGGGCTCCGCGGCTGACCGACCCAAAGTCATTTCGGGGGCGCCTAATGTTTAGACCGGAGCCCCTATACTGCGGATCAGACGTTCTCCCACTTCTGCGAACTTGCGGAGCGCAATACTGCATCGACCACTTTCTCGGTTTCTAACGCATCCTCAAAAGTCGGCCCGACCGGTTTCTTTTCGTCCAACGAATTGAGAAAATCGGCGGCTTGATGGATGAACGAGTGCTCATAACCAATCGCCAGACCAGGTACCCACCAATGCCCCATGTAGGGGTGCTCGCCATCTGTGACATGAATGGATCGCCAACCACGGAGAGTACCTTCGTCCTTGTGATCGAACCATTGCAGGCGGTGCAGGTCGTGCAGATCCCACGCCAGCGAGCCGTGCTCGCCGTTAATCTCCAAAGTATAAAGCGCTTTGTGACCTCGCGCGTACCGGGTCGCTTCGAAAGTGGCCAGCGATCCGTTTTTGAATCGCGCTAAAAAGGCGCTGGCATCATCGATTCCAACCTTCTCCATTTTACCGGTTAACTGATGTGGTCGCTCTTTGATGAAAGTCTCCGTCATCGCTGAGACCGAATCGATGTCGCCGTTCAACCAGATCGCCGTATCGATACAGTGAGCGAGTAGGTCCCCGGTTACACCGCTGCCGGCAACATCCACATCTAAGCGCCACAACGCGGCGCCGCCTTGGGGTACAGCCGCAGAGATAGTCCAATCCTGAAGGAATTTTGCCCGATAGTGAAATATCCGGCCCAGTTTGCCGGATGCGATGAGCTCTTTTGCCAGGGTAACGGCGGGGATTCGGCGGTAGTTGTACCAGACCATCGTCCGGGTGCCCGCCTTTTTTGCCGCGTCCACCATCCTTTGACCCTCGGCCAGGTTACGCCCTAAGGGTTTTTCACATAACACCATTTTGCCGGCCTCGAGCGCCGCTACGGCAATCTCAGCGTGCGTGTCATTGGGGCTCGCGATATCGACTACCTCAACGTCAGGATCGTCGATCAATTGTTTCCAGTCTGAATAGTGGGTCTGGTAACCCCATTTGTGGGCAAACTGTTTTACTTTT
>JAFAHS010000209.1 GCA_019237115.1 Deltaproteobacteria bacterium | reverse complement strand
TGGGAGAACAAATGCGACTGAGCCCAAGCGAGGCCGTCCACCCGATTGCCCCCGTCGATCAGTCTGACTGTCCAGTCGGACAGCCGAATCGCCGCGATCTTGCCGCTTCTTGAGCACGATACGTAAGCCACATCATCAGTCGGCGAGATGAGAATTTCGTGAGGCGCGGGTGGAACGTCGATGGTACGCACAACTTGTAACGTTTTAAGGTCAATCACTGCGACCTGGGAGGTTTTTTGCATAGCGACCAGAAGCCACCGACCATCATGCGTGGGCGTGGAACCATACCCCGGTGACGGAAGGGGGATCCACGTCTTCACGCTGTTGGTCGCAGTATCAATGACGGCCAACCGCGGTTTTGTCTGATCGGCCGTGAAGACCATCTTGTCGTCCATCGAGATCGAAATCCGCTGCGTCGTTCGCGATACAGGGATAATCGTAACCAGTGAACGCGCCTTGATATCGAGGACCGACACCGTCCCAGGCCCTACATTGGATGTGTACCCGAATCGCCCGTCATGTGACAGCGCCAGCATGTGCGATTCGCTTTGACCCGTTGGAATTACGTCGACTATTTTCAGAGTGCCTGGATCGATAACGGTTACCGTGTGGTCGACCTCGGTCGTGACATACAGCATTCCATCGTGAGGATTGAGGAGCACACAGTGGGGGCGCACGCCATGTCCGAAATCCAGTCGGTTAACGACCTTACGCGATGCGATGTCAATAACAACCAATTCTTGGCCATCCGAACCCGGCTCGCCCACGCTCGAATCGCCGTAGATCGGCACGTACGCAAGTCTTCCATCCGCCGAGGCCGCAACCTCGTGTCCAGTGATGGCTCCTTCCACGACCTTCGCGAGCTCCCTTCCGGTACGCGGGTCGAGGATACCGAGAGAGGCTTCACCTTCGTTTATCGCCAATAGGACGTCGGTGTCGCGCTGTGCGGCCTCGCCGCTTGCCGCAGTCGCGAAAGCAACAGGGATTCCCAGGCTGAGTCCGAGCAACAGTTGGCGAATTTTGTGATTGCGAGCGCTGAGCATAAAGCGTCCTCCTAATCGCAGCTTCGAGTCATCCGCCGGTCCGGCAGCTGATTTCCATGCCATCGGCGACTGGAAAGCTCACCGAGACATAACCGTTTGTGCGGTCGCGAACGTAGTGGAGATAATCGGTCATTGTCTCGAAGCTGCTGTCATCGGCGATAATGAGTGCACCAGCTGCGAGACGCGGTTCGAGCAGTTTGAGCACGGCCAGATTCATGTCCTTCCAGCCATCCAAGAGCGCAAGTCCGATCGGACCTAGCACATTGGTTAGAGTCTCCAGGGCATCGCCCTGCAGGATCGTTACCTTGTCGGCTAAACCGGCTTCGAGCAGATTGCGATGAGCCGCCTTAGCCTTGGCTGCACTCAGCTCCGTGCCAAAGATATGGCCTTTGCCGCTGTCGACCAGGGCACAGGCGAGATAGATCGTTGAGATTCCGAAGGAGGTTCCAAACTCAACGATTGCCTCGGGGCGGCTGGACCTCACCAATGAATAGAGCAGCTGACCGCCTTGCTTGGAGATCGGCATGTACACCGCTGACATCGCATCGGCACGTTCCTGTGGAGAACTCGTCTCGTACGAAAAGCCCTGCGGCAATGCGGGCGCCGAATCCTCCTGCAAAGCGTTCGCGGCGAAGAGGCGCTCGAGGACGGCCTGTACTTTTGGGTCATATAGAGCTGACATTGCGCACCCGAGCATTGCTGGTGTGTCCTAGAGTAGACGATACGTACCGTCTCGTCAATTGGAGAATCTGAAGCCCATGAAAATGACCCGTTCGCGAAAAGGCGTGGCCACGGGCCGTCCGCGCAGGGCCGCCACGAAGCGCGCCCCTAAAGGTCGCGCCGAACATCACGGAAACCGCTACAGCCGCAGCGAAGAAGCGCGACAGGCTGTGCTGGAAGCCGCAGATAACCTGCTAGTGGAAGTAGGCTTTGCCGCAGTGACCATTGAGGGCATTGCGGCTCGTGCAGGAGTCGGCAAGCAAACGATCTACCGCTGG
>JAFAHS010000181.1 GCA_019237115.1 Deltaproteobacteria bacterium | reverse complement strand
GGCTGGCTGGTTCTTCACAAACGCGCTGCCTGAGCGGCTGGTCGGGCCGGGACTCAACGCGCGAAGCAACGAGATCGCGATCGAGACATTGGAACTCTCTCACGAGGGGCTCCTCCGTCTCCCGGTCGCAAACCTCCCACAATCGGTCTAAAAGCGAAAAATGCCTCTCGTTCAAGCTAGCCTTATTAACGTATCCCACCCTGACAAGGATCCGGCGAGCAAGTCCATAACGGTCCGGTTCAATCCCACCGACCTCTCGGTTGATAGCGGCTCACACTACGCGTCGATGCCAGTACCCGGTCTGCAGATGCCCATCTTGCAATACATCCGCGGTGAATCAGACGTCTTACACCTGGAGCTGTTTCTCGATCGTACCGACCAGGGCCTTGATGTCGAAGCAGACATCGCTGCTCTCGAAAGCTTTATCCAGATCGATAGCTCGCTGCATGCGCCGCCGGTGGTGGAGTTCGCGTGGGGCAAGTTCTCTTTTACAGGAGTGGTCACCTCGCTGCGCCAGAAGATGACCCTGTTTTCTGAAGACGGCCGCACGCTGCGGGCGCGATTCGCGATGTCGTTGAAATCGTATAAGTCAGCCCAGGTACAGTTGCGCGAACTTAAGCTATCGAGCCCCGACCGCTCGCACGTGCGCGTGCTGCGCGAGGGCGAGACGCTAGCCCATATCGCCTATCAGGCGTACGGCGACCCGCGCATGTGGCGATCGATCGCGCTGGCCAACAGCATCGATCGGCCTCGTTTTATCAAGCCCGGTACTCCGCTCTTAGTTCCCGCAATCTAAATGAAATCGCCATGCCCTTACGAATAGACCGCGTCGACACGGAAATCGAGATCCTGCGCAAGGACGCGGGAAGCAGCGCGTCCGGTGCCAGCGCAAGCCTTGGGAGCGGCGGCGGCTCCGAAACGCTCGCCGCCGTGCGCGGCCGCGCCGAGCTGCGCGAAAAGCTCAGACCAATTGTGATGGAAATCCTCAACGACGAGCTGGAGCGCATCAAGCGTAAGGTGGGTTCGCCATGACCGTCGCAGCTCCCATCGCCGCGCGTCCGGGCCAAACGTATTTCGTCCCTGGTGTGCGAGTATTGCGTCTGAGCAAGATGCCCCATCCGGGCCCTGACGTGGAGGCGGAGGAGATCGTCGAGCTACGGCAAGACATCATCTCGGTGTCTGTGACGCGCCCGTGCACCGGCTCTGCACAATATTGCATCATGCTTAACAACTGGTTCGACTCCCTTCCGCGCGATCGCGCCCAAGGCGTAGGCCCACGAGAGCAGATTATCGCCGGCCAGCCGGCGTGGCCGCGCTTTAAGTACAACGATTTCCAGGTACTCGACTTTGGGATGCGCATCCGCATCGACATGCGCTACTTCCCGGATCCTGAGGCCACGCTTTCCACGACGGATCAACAGGCGCAGAAGTGGGTGCCGATGGTGTCGGGACCCATCTCCGATATTCGCTTCACTTTTTCCGACCGCGATGGCGCGCGCCTCGAGGTCTGCGGCGAGGACGACCTCTGCATCCTCAAGAATAAAAACCCGCATAAGGTCGACTACTGGGCACGCCCCGAAAAGGAGATCGTCGACGACGTGCTGCGGCGTGCGAGCTTTCCGCTGCCGCTTGCCCCGCCGGCAATACCGTGGCCGAAGTTCACCGAGAGCACGGGCAAGGCACTCGCCGAGGCGCACTTCGAGGGGCAGAGCTACCTCGAGTACCTCATGAAGTTCGCCGACCGCTGGGACTTCGAAATATTCATTGAATACGTGTCGCTCGACGATCCGAACTCGGGCCTGGAATTCCACTTCGAGCCCAGCCGCTGCCGCACTCCGCCCGACCAACTGCTGCGCGATGTCTATATCGTCGAGCGCGGCACGAACCTGGTCGAGTTCAACCCGAACCTCAAGGTGGTCGATCAATGGACCAGCGTTACTTTTACCGGCCATGACCACACTTGGCACAACCCGGCGATGATTTCGGCAACGACGCCGAAGGATCCGAATCCCCTGCCTCCCTGGCCCTCGCCACCTCCGTCGACCGATCCGCTTGCCGACGAGCTGCATATCGATGTCGCGCGCGGCGACGAGCCGCTAGTTTCGGGGCCCGAATGGCGGCGTCGCAAATTCGGCCTCAATCCTGAGACCAAAATCAACCAGCGCAGCATCGACGCCGAGCGGGCTCAAGTAATGTCTGAGGCGAGCTACCGCAAGCGGGCCAGGGAGTTCCTCAAGGTGAACACGGTGACCATCGGGCTTCCGCGCTTCCGTGCCGGTAAGCATGTCGAGTACCGCGGCATGCGCCCACCCTTCGACGGCTTCTACTATTTGGAGAACTCGCAGCACACTTACAGCGATGACGGACTCCGTACAAACTTCACAGCGCGCCGGCCGGGCATGCCCTACCGGCCAAAAGACGGGACGTAGCATGGATTTCTTCGACAGCGTGTTCTCCGACCAGGATCGCCAGCGCCGCGAGCGCTCGGTACACGGCATTTCCATTGGCAAGGTAACCGGTCGAATGGGCGATGGGACATACGAGCTGCAATTCCTCGGCATGGGCGGCAACGCGCCGTCGGCTCCGGCG
>JAFAHS010000136.1 GCA_019237115.1 Deltaproteobacteria bacterium | reverse complement strand
ATATCAACCAGTTCGTCACTGCGATGGGTGCGACTCCGACTGGCACCCCGACTCCGAGTCCGGCCCCAACGCCCGCGCCTACTCCGACTCCGACACCGACGCCTGTACCTACTCCGACCCCTAAGGTGCCCGCGTCGATAGGGCTGTCTCAGGGCGGACTAAACTTCGGTAACACGAAGGTTGGAAGGAGCAAGACCAAGGTCATGACCGTGACCAATACTGCCAAGAAGAAGGGTGGGGCGACGATCACTTTCAATGGTGCATCGATTGCCGGATCGACCGAGTTTGGAGGCAGTACCAGTTGCAACGGTTTCGTAGGGCCCAGGGGGAAGTGCAAGGTGGTCGTTTTCTTCGCTCCCACCTCGGCTGGAGGGATGAGCGCAACGATCACCGTCAACAGCAATGCAAGCAATAGCCCCACAAGTTTCTTGGTGACCGGAACCGGGAAATAGGGTGAGCCTTGGGGCCGGGTCGTTTTACTTGCCGTTGAGAACGATGGTGGCCTGATCGAGGCGGTTGCTGTAGGCGTTTAGAGCGTTCGCCGTGAGTTCAGCATAACGAGGGGCGTCGGACCAGCGACGCTCTTCGATTGCTTCACGGACGCCGGGCAGGGTCTTGGCTTCATACCCTGTATCGCGGCCTGGAGCGTAAACCAGGTTCTTGTTCCAAGTTCTTCCCGGGAGGCCCACCTCGGGCGCTAACGTCTGGTCGATATCCAGCATCAGGAGCTGGAGGCGTGCGAGCTGAGTGGGGGACAGGTGCGCGCCGTTCTTCGCCAGCGCGTCGTCGTACCCCTTGGCGCTGCGTTTTAGGCGATCGATGGCATCTTCTAGCGAGGCGACCTCGATATGTGGCACACGGTCGAGCGCAGCCGGCACGCCGCTTGATTTCGTGGGATCGGCTGCGAGCTGGAAGGCTCGATCGTGGAGCAGTCCGGCTTGCGCCTCGGCTTGTTCGCGTTCCTCATCAGCGAGTTTCTTCACCTGCTCGAGATACTCTGAGATCGCGTTGGCTAGACCACCTGCGTTTTGGACAGGAAGTTCGGAGTCGGCGACGCGCTCCACCAGTCGACCGATCGTCTTGGCCAACAAGGCGTCATAAATGAAACCCGGATCGACGAAGCGACTATGATGCTCGAAAGTGTCGTAACGGGAGTGATAGACGCCTCCGGAACGACCCTCTTCGGCGAAACCGACGTTCAGCGCGGGGACGCCGAGGTGATCGAGGAAAACCGAAAAATCGGAACCCGAGCCCAGCGCCTCAATCGGGAAATCCTTGCCCGGGTCCGCCGCAATCTTGGCTTCCGCCTTGATGTGTTCCGGAGCGGTCGGTGCCAGCGCGGCTATGCGAATTTTTGCCCGTAGCCGCTGGCCGATCGGAACTCCGGTCTCGGGATCTGTGACTTCACCGGCGACTTCGTTAACCAGGTGCTGAAAGTCGTGGCTGCCTCCGACCTCCAGGAAGCCTCTTTCGTTGGCATCGGAGTTTAGGTAGAGGACCACTTTCCGCTTCAGTTCCGCGGCGTGGGCTTCGCCCCACTCAGTCGAGCCCATGAGCATGGGTTCCTCACCATCCCAGCTGGCGTAGACCAGAGTGCGCTTGGGATGCCAACCGTGTGCGGCGAGACTGCCAAACGCTTTGGCCTCGGCGAGCAGTGCGACCTGACCTGATAGCGGATCGCTGGCCCCGAAAACCCAGCCGTCGTGATGATTGCCGCGGACCACCCACTGATCCGGCCAGGTCGAGCCCTTCATCATTGCTATGACGTCGTAGATCGCACCAAGTTGCCAATCGGACTTGACCGCCAGATGCACCGGCGCCGTGCCTGGTCCGACGTGGTAGGTAATCGGCAGTGCGCCACGCCACGGTGCGGGAGCGACTGGACCTTGGAGCGAAGCTAGCAAGACCTGCGCATCGGCGTATGAGACAGGAATGGTCGGAATCTTCATAATCGTGGGTGCGTCGGAAATTTGCAGGCGCTTCGCATCACTGGTCGCTGCAATTCCCGGCGTCAGAGGATCGCCGGGATAGAGACTCATATCGAGGACCGAGCCGCGCTGAATGCCCTGAGGAGGCCGCATGGGACCAATGGGATAGGTGTCGTCGATGGAGTAGCCGTCCTGCGCGGGGTCTGAATAGATGATACAGCCAATCGCGCCATGCTCCTGTGCGAGTCTGGGCTTCAACCCGCGCCATCCGGATCCGTAGCGTGCGATAACGATCTTGCCCTTTACACTGACGCCCAGCCGTTCGAGGACCTTGTAATCATCGACTATCCCGTAGTTGACGTAGATCAGACCTGCGGTTGCGTCACCGTCGCGCGCATAGGCGAGGTACGCCGGCAGAGCTGGATCGGTCGCGGTCGCGCTCGAATCGCCGGGGATGGGTGGTTCCTGCAAGGTGGCCGTGAATTTATGCGGGCTGAGAAGTTCCAGAGTCTCGCTCAGCGGCTTCGGATAGAGCACCGAGAAAGTCTCGATGTGTGCGTCCCATCCCCAGCTTTTAAACCAGGCCAGGATCTGATCGGCATTGGCCTTGTCGTGGGGCGACGAGACGTGGTTAGGCTCTGCAGCGAGCAACTTCATCCAGGCGCGCAATTCTTCGGGATGAATGAGCGCGTCGAAGTTGTGTTCTAGGGCCCCCTCATCAGCCGAGGTTGGCGAGGGTGCGCCGAAGCCCGGACTCGCGCACAAGAAGCCGACCGCAGCGACCGCAACGACCAGATTCTTAACCCGCCGCACCAAACTCCAACTCCCCGATGTCCAGGTTCGTCGAGAATCGACATTCAATCATGTGCTTTGTTGGTCTCCGGTTTAATTTTCCTCACCGGTCCCCGGCAACAGCTACCCTAAGAACTTCTATTACTCCCAGAGTCCTTTTGCGCCTGGTTATTCGCAAACGCCTTGAACTTTTGGCGCCAATGCGTTTGGTTTGCAACTCGAATCGCTCGAAGTAATATCGACGCGTAAAGCGGGATCAGAACGTCCCGTGACGGACTGACCGACTTCGGCTCCTGACAAGAAACGACGACCTCCAATGATTCCGGCCGAGGAGTGTTGGGACCGGCGCGGTTCAGAAGTGCGACCGCGCAAAATCCCCGGGAGATGAACCTCTCCAGACGGGGCAGCGCAAGGCTCCCGTGTGTCTGCTTGGCGCCCGCAAGGGTCGAATCCGGACGTCTCCAAAAGTCCCCGTCACGGTCCGAGATTACCAACACAGGGAGCCCTGGAATGCGCGTGAAAGGCGGCCACTGCGCCTTCCGATCTCAAGGATCGGAGGATCTGGGGGAGAGGCTCGACCTGCCAAGGCGCGCGCTGCTCGCCGAAAATCTGCTCTGCCTCACCGAGCGGTTCGGCGCCGACGACCCAACGGATCAAGGTGACTCGAAAGAGCCAATCACATGAGGGGGGGCGATATGACCACCGTTATCAGGGCAGCTCGCATTTTTGACGGCAAATCCGAGGGCCTTCTGCGCAATTCGAGCGTGGTAGTAGAAGGCGACCAGATCGCCGGCCTCATCGCTGCCGCGCGCGTACCTTCGGGTGCGGATTTGATCGACCTGGGCGACGTGACGCTCTCCCCCGGCTTCATTGACGCACACACGCATCTGACCGTTGCTGCGGAGCCGTACGATCAATTTCTTATCAGTCAGCTTCGACAACATGTGGCGGAGAGAGCCTACCTGGCCGCACGCAATGCGCGGGCAACCCTGGAGGCGGGTTTCACGACCGTACGCGATGTCGGGTGTATTCCGGGTAGCAACTTCGTCGATGTGAGTTTGCGCGATGCGATAGCGAAAAGACTGGTGCCTGGTCCGCGCATGCTGGTCGCGCGCAACCTGATCGGGGCAACCGGAGGCCACTGCGACTTCACCGGCGGCTTGAGCTTCCGCGCAACCGGCAGAGAGTTGGACTATACCGACGGGGTTGCCGATGGCCCCTCTGCTTTGCGCAAGGCGGTGCGGTTCAACGTCAAACACGGCGCCGACCTAATCAAGTTCTGCGCGTCAGGCGGGGTTCTCTCGTTGGCTGATGAGGTCGACACCCCCCAACTCACGCTTGAGGAGATGGCCGCGGTCGTCGACGAGGCTCACCGGCTTCGAAAAAGGGTTGCTGTGCATTGCCACGGAGATCGCGCCGCTAAGGAAGCCATCCAGGCTGGCGTGGAGTCAATTGAGCACGGTTCGTTTTTGCAGCACGACACTTTGAGTACCATGAAGAGCAAGGGCACCTATCTGGTTCCGACCTTGTTCGCGTTGGAATGGCTGACCAGTGAGGGAACGCGACTCCCTCCCGCGGTTGAGGCCAAGGCTCTGGCGGCGAAAGCATCGCATTCCAAAGTGATCCGGAAGGCCGTCGAACTTGGAGTGAAAATCGCTTATGGGACCGACGCATCAGTTTTTCCTCACGGGTTCAACGCGAAAGACTTCGCGATCATGGTGGGATTGGGAATGAGCCCCGCCGCGGCACTAAGGACTGCCACCTCGGTGAACGCGGAACTGTTGGGGATCGAGAACCGTATTGGCACTCTTGAGGACGGTAAGATAGCCGACATTGTCGCCATGCCGGGCGACGCGATCGACGACATCACGGCGACGGAGCGGGTCAGCTTCGTCATGAAGGAGGGCATTGTAGTAAAGAGGTAGCGCGACCGGTTCTCAACCGGGCAAAGGGCGCCACCGATCTATTGTCGCTTCGAGCATGGCCGGGCTAAACGCCATGCAGGGAGAACGAACCAGACGACTCGTCTCAGGGTTGGGCTCCTTCCTGCGTTCGAGTGATATTCAGGGTTTGACCTCATGCTTCATTGTCACGACCCGCACCTTGACTGGGCGGAGTCAGCGTCGCGGCGTTGAGTTTATTCGTGATGGAGC
>JAFAHS010000499.1 GCA_019237115.1 Deltaproteobacteria bacterium | reverse complement strand
CATCACCATAGCTCGGTGTAGCGCCTCCTCGGCGGCAGTGTCCTGCGCGGAAGCCTGCCCGGGACTAAAACAGGCCAAGAGTGTCAACAGCCCGCACAGACAGACGCTCCTCATAACGGCGACTCTCCAAACCTATCTTACGGGATGGGCAGCGTTTGTCCGACTACTTAGTCGGGGCCTCAGAACAGTTGAATGAACTCGGCTGCAGAATCCAAATCCCGAAGCCCATCTTACCGAAGAATGATCCAGTTTGAATTGCCGTTTCGGCAAAACGAAGAACGATCGAGTGTCGGGATTGGTGTCATAGTTGCGCAGACCGAGGAGTCGTGCGACCCGAAGTGCACTTCTACCTCGAAGTTTGACCCTGCGCTCGGACCACTATCGTGGTGTTCCGCCAGAACAGATGTACGATGCAGAGTGACTCGCTACGGACGAACCGGCCCTCAGGCGATGAAGCTCCATCTACCGCTGCGGCCGCGCTTGCAGCCTGGGTTCTGGCCGTGCCGCCGCCCTTCGCCATTGGCATCCCTACGACTAACCCGGAGCGACGCTGTGTGTTTTGATAACGAAGCGTCTCGCGCTGACCAAAGATTTTTTTTTCGGCTTCCAGCTTGGGCTTGGCTTGTCCACGGTCGTCGGATCACGTTTGGAGCTCCGGCCTTTGGGCCAATGCCAATCGCGAGCCACCGACTACAATGGTGGTACGAAATCGATCGGTTGTGGCCCTCTGGGCTAGAACACTAAAGGTCACAGGGTTCGAAGGACAAGTCGCTGTTGGACTGTGGAGCTTACCGCGGCGCTTGCCACGGCAGCGGCATTGCCGTGTTGTCGGCTTGGCGGACCTGCACCGGCGCGGTGCTCAGCGCGGCAATCAGGACCATCTTGCTGTTCCCGGTGTTGACGATCTGATGAATGACGTCGGCCGGGATTATCAGCGTTGAGTTCGGACCAAAGGCCGTGTCCCGACCTTCGATGGTCAGGGTTCCGGAGCCCTCGAGAATAACGATTGCTTCTTCGCAGGCGTGGCGATGGACCGGCGTTGCCGCGCCCGCCTCGATCGTCTGTCCCCAAACCTCGAGCGCTTTCATCCCGTGCTCCGGGCCCGCGAGCGTGCGGTGGTTCAGGCCTGGCAGGTTGAATTCAGGCAGCGATGCGTTGTTTACGACGGCCATGGGATTGCCTCCTTGCAGTCCGGATTCACCCCGCTCGATGTCCGATCAGAAAATCGAGCACCGCGCGATTGAATGTTTCGGGCTGCTCAATATTACTCAGGTGCCCGGCACCTTCAATGATCGTGAGCTGAGCACTCGGGATGCGCCGCGCCATCTCCCGCGACACGGCGGGTGGAGTGAGCGTGTCCTGTTCTCCCACCACGACGTGGGTAGGCGCGGCGATCTTTTCGAGGTCGAAATTTCGCGAATAGTTCACCGTCCCCGCAATGGTTTTCAGATAGGAGTGCTTGTGCAGCGCCGACATGCTGGCAACCAACTGCTCATATGCGCCCGCCCGGGGATTCTTGCCTAGCAGCGACTGCGCGACTGCGGGAGCGATGTCGCGGGGCTCCTTGCCTGCCAGGAGAGGTTCCTGCCGCAAGCGGATAAACTCGGCGCGCCGCGCTTGTGACAGAGACCCGAAACCCGCAGACGAGTCGCACAAGGTCAGCGTCGCGACCCGATCCCGATAGCGTGATACAAAGTCCAGCGCGATTACGCCGCCCATCGAGAGCCCGATAAGATGCGCGCGTTGCGCACCGAAGTAGTCGAGGACACGCCGCAGGTCGGCGGCGAAATCGCCGAACTCGAGCGGGCCTTCATAGTCGTCGCTGTCGCCATAGCCCCGTGCATCCCATGCGACCGCATGAAAGACCTGGCTGAATGCGGGAAGCTGATCACGCCAGTTGGTACGGTTCCCCCCGATTCCGTGCAGGAATATCGCCAGTGGTCCTGTGCCCAAATGTTCGAGGGCGATCCGCGGCGCCCCCGTCACCATCACTTTCGCCGCCTCTTCCATTCGAGTTTTCTCCCAAGTATCGCATTCGATAGCAGAAAACTCGGGTGTTGCCGATTCGCAGGTTTGATTTTCCCCATCATTTGTATGAGCGTAGCTGCCGGGAGTTGAAGATCGGTGCCCTGTTGCGCGCTAGCGGCCTTCATCCTGGGCCAGGTGCTGATTGGCCTGGATGGAGTCAAGCGGTTCTTCGGAATCGCCGCTTCCGCGACACCGAATAACCCGGCCACCGAATGGCGCCCGAACGGCATCCCGCATCCGCGGAAATCGCGGCTGCGATTGGGAATTCGATGGGCAGCCGTCGTGGGGATACTCGAGATCGCGCTTGTGGCGGGCGGCGCCTATGGTCTGCGCGCCCATTTCGGACACAGTCACGATTCCAATCCCGCTCAAATCGAGCAGTGCCGGCGATAGATTCCGCGGAGAACAGCCATGGCCGTTGCAGCTCATGAAGTCGTCCAGCAGTTCATCAGCCGCGATGCGGTAAAGGGACCGATAACCAAGGCCCGTCAGCGCCGCACACTTCTCAGCTACATCGCGATGTGCGTGCTGGGGCTGCTCCCGACCGTCTTGGGGATGTCGCCCGCGATGAAAGCGGCCGGGGTCGGGCTATGGATTCCGGGCGGCGGTTTCGTGGCTTCCGGGGGATGGGCCGTGCTGCTCTTTCCCGTAACCTTAGCGCTCTTCGCGCTATCAGTGTTCGCGTGGTTCGGCGCCGGGATGGTGATAGCCCCGATCGTCGTTTGGCTGGGCAGCGCGATGCTGGCTGGCGCGATGACCGGTGATGCGATCTGGGTGCCCGCGCTGTTTTTTGTCCCCGCCATGGTGGCGGCGATTGCGATCTATGCATATCAGCGGGCCGGTGCCCACAAGCAGGCTGAGCTGCAGCGCTTCGAGATGCGTAAGAAGGCGCTACCAGGGGCGATCGCGGAAGCGATCGAAGTCGCCGCTCCCGTTCCCTCGCGCAACGAACGCGAGCTGTCCGCAGAAGATCTCGCCGCCGCGCGGTACCTCTTCGATCGCGCGCTGCAACCGGTTGGCGAGATGAACGGCTACGACAAGGTTGATCAATTCCAGACCTCGGCATGGCGCTACCAGATCAACAACATCGGCTACACCCTGGCGTCACTCCAGTGTCACTACGCGCCGAATTTCCATGGCTATCTCACCCAGGCGCAGCGCAATCTGATCGAACTCTATCTTCAGAAGAAAATCTGGAGCTACTGGATCTACGAGTCGGCGTGGGGGCATCTGGATCTCACCAATCCCGATCCCGCCGACAAGGACAACATCATGCTCACGGGATGGTTCGGACTACACGTGGGCATGTACATGCTGAACAGCGGCGACCGCCGCTACGCCGAGCCGGGCAGCCTGACATTTCGGCTGAATCGCCATCGCGCGTTTCCGCACGACCTCCACAGCCTTGAGCATTCCGTGCTGCGTAACTTCCTGGGCGCGCCGTTCTGCCTGTTCCCGTGTGAGCCGAACTGGGTTTATCCGATCTGCAATCACTTCGGGATGACTTCGATGGCGGTGTACGATCGCTTGTTCGGAACGAAGTATGTCGCATCCGCCCTCGATAAGTGGCTGAAGAGCCTCGAGACCGAGTTCACCGATTACAGCGGCAGCGTGATCGGTTTGCGCTCGGAACTGACCGGGATTCGGTTTCCGTTTCCCGCGGGCGAGGCAGGCTTCGCGATTTTCGAGAACTGCTTCGCGCCGGAGCGGGCCCAGCGGATGTGGGCCGTCGCGCGCAACGAGCTCAAGTTAATTACCAAGCCCGATGCGAACGGACACAATCGTATCGTGCTGCCAGGGCGGGGCTTCGATTTCGGCAACTACCGTCCCGGGTTCGCAGGTGCCTACGCGAGCATCATGGATTCCGCACGCGAGTTCGGCGACTACGAAACCGCCGATGCCGCCCAGCGCGGGCTCGACCAGGATTGCGGGCGTACCGATGAAGGGGGAGTGCTCCGCTATTCGAAGGGTTCAAACCTGTCGAACATCATGGCGGTGAAGGCTCGGCTGCATCGCCGCGACGATTTCCGCACCGCCGTTATCGAGGGACCGCCGGAATCTGCTCTGAGCGGCCCGATCCTCACCGGCGTGAAATATCCCGAGGTGCTGGTCGGCCGCGCGTTCAGCAATGGCGACGATCTCGAGCTGGTGCTCTATCCTGGAACCGCGGACGGTACGCGCCAGATTCGTATCGAGCGTCTGCGTCCAGGCACGAGCTACGCAATGCGCAACGGCCTGGAGCGTCGGTTTGTCGCGGACAGTTCAGGAGCGGCGGATCTGTCGGTCGAGCTCAAAGGCCGCACGCCGCTACATATCGCGCCGGCGAACTAGCTCGGGGACAAACGAAAAACCACGGCTACTTGCGCATAGGGCGCAGGCCTTGCCTTGGCAGGTGGCGCCTGCGGGACCGGTCGCATCAGGGTCACTTCACGCCTCAGTCCGAAACGGCCATTGTTCCCCGGACGGAGCCCAGGATGCCCGTGGCGCTGTTCCGCATGGCTCGGCTGAAAATCTCTTCATGCCTGGTGATCAATGCCAAATCGTTGGACTTGCTTTTGTTTTCAATGTCGCTTTGATCATGGAAAGACGTGAAGAATGATAAGTAGTGCTCATCTCACCTGGTGCATTGCCGGGGCTACACCAGAAATGGAGGCACTAAGATGTCTACCACCGGAAGTTCCGATGCTCGGAAAATTCGTGCCGGTCTGAACCATCCAATAATCGACGCCGATGGCCACTGGCTTGAATTTCCGCCAATCATCAGCGAGCAGCTGAAAAAGCACGGCGGCCAGCGCGCCGTCGAGGGCTTCTTCGCTTTCAATCACTACGTCACGAGGACGCTCAAGGAAACGCCCGCCGAGCGCAAGCGAACGCATCGCGCGCAGGAGGCATTCTGGGCGGTGCCGACGCGCAATACGTTGGACCGCGCGAGCGAGCTGATGCCGCGGCTGCTCTATGAGCGGCTGGACGAGTTCGGGATTGACTTCACTGTGCTCTATCCGACCTCGGGCCTCGGCGTCGCGTTCCATCAGGACGGAGAGACCCGGCGCACTACCTGCCGCGCGTTCAACAACTTCGTGGCCGAGTACTTTCACGAAT
>JAFAHS010000364.1 GCA_019237115.1 Deltaproteobacteria bacterium | reverse complement strand
GAACCGGATTGTTCTTGGTGCGCCGCGAAAGGACTTGGATAACGCGGCGAATTTCCTCGTCACGTCCGATTACCGGATCGACCTTGCCTTGCGCAGCGAGCTTGGTGAGGTCGCGCCCGTACTTCTCCAGGGATTGATAGGTCGCTTCGGGATTTGCTGATGTTACACGCTGATTCCCCCGCACCTCGCGCAGCTTGCTCATCAGTTTGTCATGGGTCAGGCCGGCTTCGCGCAAGATCTTCGCGGCCGCGCCCGGCTCGTCGAGAATTGCGATCAGGGCATGCTCGATGGAGATGTATTCATCTTTGAGCTTGCCCGCTTCCTGTTCCGCGCGCGCGAGCACGCGTCCGAGGCGCTGGGTCGCATAGACTTGCGCGGTGTCGGTTCCGGCCCCCGTCACCTCTGGGATCTTCTGGAGCTCGGCCTCGAGCTTCTTTAAGACGGCGGCCTTGTCCACGCCGCTCAGCGTCAGGATCGAAGAGGCCAGCCCCTCGCCGTCCTGGAGCAACGCGGCTAGAAGATGCTCCACGTCAACCGCCTGATTGTGCGCGCTGACCGCAGCGTTCTGCGCACTGCCAAGGGCTTCCTGCAGTTTTTCGGTAAATCTATTGGCGTTCATTTGGTGGTGGTTCTATTTGCTCCCGCCAAATTTAACCATTTGATTGTTAACCGCAAGCAAACGCCGTTCGAGCGCTCTCGTTCCTTTGTGCGTCTAAGCTCACCACCAACCGCGCCCGCGCGCCGACGCCATGAGCGGTTCTGCGGCTTATCGGGAAGGGGTGTCGCGTTCCACAGTGCTCGGCAAACCCGCGCCCGCGACCCCAGCTCCCCAGTTTACACCCGCTCCCCTGGTCGCGCGCGCGGCAAGTGCGCCCGCGCTTTCACCGTCCGGTTTTCTTGCATCCGCTGCTCGCGTGTCCCGTCGCCAAACTCTCATTCACTGCTTCGCCCCCAAGAGCTGCTTTCAGTTCCTGGCATTAGCTGTCCTATTCTCGATTTGCTAAGAAGTCGTTGGGATTTCCGAGGAGAGTGAAGCCATGCGCCTGTCCCTGACCATCAACGGCGAGCATCGCGAAGACGATGTCGACCCGCGCACATTACTGGTGCATTACATACGCGACGTCGCGGGTTTGACCGGCACCCATGTTGGTTGTGAGACCTCGTTGTGCGGTGCCTGCACGATTCATCTGAACGGCCAGGCGGTGAAGTCCTGCACCATACTCGCGGTCCAGGCCGAGGGCGCGCAGCTGACCACCATCGAAGGTCTGGGCACCGAAGGTGGGCTGCATCCCTTGCAGGAAGGTTTCTGGGAAGAGCACGGCTTGCAGTGCGGCTACTGCACGCCGGGGATGATCATGGCCTCGGCCGAGCTGCTCAAGCGCACGCAAAGCCCGTCGGACGCCGAGATCCGCGAAGCGCTCGAGGGTAATCTCTGCCGCTGCACGGGCTATCAGCACATCATCAATGCGATTCAACACGCCGCCGTCAAGATGCGTACCCGGAAGGCTGCCTGAAGCGAGGACCAGAACGATGGCCGTGATTCCCAAATTTGTGGGCGAGCGGATCAAGCGTCGCGAGGATCCGCGCCTGATTACCGGGACCGGAATCTACGTAGATGACGTCAGGCTCCCGGGCATGCTGAGCGCGGTCGTGCTGCGGAGTCCCCACGCGCACGCCAAAATCAATTCCATCGATCTGAGCAAGGCCCGCGCCCTGAAGGGCGTCGCCTGCGTCCTTTCCGGCGACGAGGTGAAGGACAGAATTGGTCCGGTGCCCTGTGTAGCGCCGGCCGACCACGTGCCGTTTCATCCGGTACTGGCGCAGGGGAAAGTGCGCTTCGTCGGCGAGGCGGTTGCGGTGGCGGTCGCCGCAACGCCCTATCTCGCGCAGGATGCCATCGATCTGATCGAAGTCGACTACGACCCGCTCGATGCGGTCGTCGATCCTGAAAAGGCGCTCGCGCCCGGAGCGGCGGTGATACACGAGGAGTTCGGCACCAACTCGGTCACGCTCGCTTCGGTGCCCAATCCGGCAGTCGACCAGGCGCTGCGCAGCGCGGACAGGGTAATCAAGTTTCGCCTGGTCAATCAGCGACTGGCACCGATTCCGATGGAACCACGTGGCGCGGTGGGAAAATGGGATCCCGGGTACCGGCAGCTCACCCTGTGGTCATCGACACAGATTCCGCATCTGCTGCGTTCACAACTCGCCGAGATGCTCAAGCTCGGGGAAAACAGCATTCGTGTGATCGCGCCGGAAGTCGGGGGCGGGTTTGGCTGCAAGCTGAACGTCTATGCCGAGGAGGCGCTGGTTGCACACCTGTCGATGACGCTGGGCAGGCCGGTGAAATGGATCGAACGGCGACGCGAGAATTTCGCCGGCACCACCCACGGCCGCGACCAGATCGCCGACCTCGAAATCGCCGCGCTCAAGGACGGCACCGTGACCGCCATGAAGGCGCACTTCATCTGCGACATGGGCGCCTATCTGCAGCTGCTGACCCCCGCGATTCCGGGATTCTCCGGCCTGATGATGACTGGATGTTACAAGATTCCGCTGTTGTCGTTCGATCAACAGATGGTGTTCACCAACAAGATGGCCACCGACGCCTATCGGGGGGCCGGACGCCCGGAAGCCTGCTACATCGCCGAGCGCACCATGGACCTGGTTGCCGCGGAGTTCGGGCTCGACCCCGCCGAGGTTCGCAAAAAGAACTTCATCCCCAAGGAAGCATTCCCGGCGCCGACCGCGAGCGGACTCGTCTACGACTCGGGCGACTACGTTCTTTCGCTCACCAAGGCGCTCGCCGCCGTCGACTATCCGAAAGTCCGCGCGGAGCAGGAACAGGCACGCAAGCAGGGCCGCTACCTCGGAATCGGCATGGCCTCGTACGTGGAGATCTGTGGAATCGGCCCCTCCGCGCTGTTGCCGCCCAAGCTCAAGGGAGGGGGGTGGGAAAGTGCGACGGTCCGGATGGAGCCGGACAGCAAGGTGACCGTGCTCACCGGAGTGTCGCCCCACGGCCAGGGACAGGAGACCACCTTTGCGCAGATGGTTGCCGATGAGTTCGGTATCGACATCGACGACGTTAAAGTGCTGCACGGCGATACCGCGGTGGTGCCATACGGGATCGGCACCTTCGGCAGCCGCGGCACCACGGTCGGCGGACCGGCGCTGATGATGTCGGTCACCAAGCTGCAGGACAAGATGAAAAAGATTGCCTCCACCATGATGGAGGTACCGCCCGACCAGCTGACCTTTACCAATCGGACGGTCGCGCTCGCAAACGATCCATCCCGTTCAATCCCGCTCCAACAGGTGGTTGACGCCGCGTACGGCTACAAGCAGCCGATTCCTGGAGTGGAGCCCGGTCTCGACCAGACCAGTTTTTACGAGCCGCAAAACTGCACTTACCCGTTCGGAACCCACGTCGCGGTCGTCGAAGTCGACCCGGAAACCGGAGTGGTCAAATTTCTGCGCTACGTGGCGGTGGATGATTGTGGCAAGATTCTGAGCCCCCTGCTGGTCGAAGGACAGGTTCATGGCGGAATCGCGCAGGGAATCGCCCAGGCGTTGTACGAGGAAGTCGTCTACGACGAGGGTGGGCAGCTGCTGACCGCGACCCTGATGGACTATGCGGTGCCGAAGGCGCACATGCTACCGCGCTTCGAGCTGTCGGCGACGGTGACCCCGTCACCGGTCAATGTGCTCGGCGTCAAGGGTGTCGGCGAAGCCGGCACCATCGGCTCCACGCCGTGCGTGGTCAGCGCGGTCCTCGATGCGCTCGCGCCCTTCGGCATCCGGCATCTCGACATGCCGCTTAAACCCGAAAAAGTCTGGCGCGCGATACGCGACGCCCGGCAGAAAGGCTGACTCGATGTTTCCGGCATCGTTTGAATATCATCGCGCCGCATCGGTTAAGGAAGCGCTCGCGATGCTCCAGCAGTTTGGCGAGGAGGGAAAAATTCTGGCCGGCGGACATAGCCTGATCCCGCTGATGAAGCTGCGCCTGGCGCAGCCCGGCCATCTGGTCGACATCGGCGGAATTCGGGAACTCGCGTCGATCCGGGAGGAGGGTGGTCGGGTCGTGATTGGCGGCCTGGTAACCCATCGCGCGGTTGAAGCCTCCGCCGTGGTGCAGGCGAAACTCGCGATGCTGTCCGAGTGCGCGTCGCTCATCGGCGACGTGCAGGTGAGAAATCGCGGGACCATCGGGGGCTCGCTGGCACACGCCGATCCGGCCGCCGACTATCCGGCCGCGGTGCTCGCGCTGGAGGCGGAAATCAAGATCGAAGCAACCGCTGGCTCGCGCGCGGTCAAAGCGGACGAGTTTTTTCTGGATCTGATGACCACCGCGGTCATGCCGGGCGAGCTGCTGACCGAGGTCGCCTTCGCACCGGTTCCAGCCGGGACCGGTTTCAGTTACCTCAAGCATCGGCAGCCGGCATCGGGATTCGCGATGGTTGGAGTGGCGGCGCTCGTGAAGCTGGACAAGCAAGGCAACTGCGATCGCGTGCGGGTAGGTATCACCGGATTGGGGCCAAAAGCGTTTCGCGCAAAGGCCGTCGAGGGCGCGCTCCAGGGCAAGGCACCGGCCCAGGCCACCGGCGCCGCTGCCGCCCACGCGGCGGAGGGCATCGACGCGCTGTCGGACCTGCACGCCTCGGCGGAATTTCGTGCCGAGCTGGCGCGCGTATACACGCGCCGTGCGCTGGAAACGGCGGCTGCCCGCGCACAAGCCTAGCCCTGGAACGCGACCTTTAACCTGGTCCCCTTCCAGCTCCCTCACCATGAAACTATCCGGTGAACAAACTCTTCCCGCCCCCCGCGAACGCGTGTGGGACCTGTTCAACAACCCCGAGCGCCTTTCCAGGCTGATTCCCGGCTGCGAGAAGCTCGACCTGCTCGGACCCGACGAGTACGGCGGGACCATCAGTGTCGGAATTGCCTCGGTCAAAGGCGTCTACTCCGGGAAGCTGAAACTGGAAGATAAGCGCCCGCCCGAGCACTACAAGATGGTAATGGATGGCAAGGGTAAACAGGGCTTCATGCGCGGCTCCGGCACTCTGGATCTCGAAGCACGCGAGAAAAATTCCACGGTTGTTAGGTACGCGGGGGACGTGCAGGTCGGCGGTCCGCTGGTGCAGGTCGGGCAGCGGGTAATCGACAGCGCGGCAAAAATGATGCTGGGACAGTTCTTCGCGGCGGCGGCCGCAGAACTACAGGCGGAAGCATCGGGAACCGTGGCGCGGCAGGGCGTTCTGATTAATTTCTGGCGGTGGATCCTGCGCTCGTTCTTCCGACGCGGCTGACGGGCGCCCCCTCTCCTGAATCGCGCCGGGGCAATGGCGGCTTCCCCCTTCCCGCACCGCGCGTCAGGCGCCGGCGATGGTCATCTCGGCGATTTTCAGGGTCGGGGATACCACCGAGGAGCGCCAGTGGAGATCGTTTCCGATCATCTCGATGTTCAGGAACATCTCCTTCAGGTTGCCTGCGATCGTGATCTCCTGCACCGGGTAGGCGAGTTTGCCGTCTTCAATCCAGAGTCCTCCCGCGCCCCGCGAATAGTCGCCGGTGACCATATTGATGCCGAAGCCGATCATCTCGGTAACGTAGAGGCCGTTCTTCACCGAGCCGATCACCTGCTCGGGAGTGTACTGGCCCGGCTCGAGGTACAGGTTGGTCGTCGATACGGTCGGTGACGATCCAACCGAGCGCGATGCGTTTCCGGTCGGCGCCAGCTTGAGCTTGCGCGCCGAATAGCAGTCGAGGAGGTAGGTCCTGAGAATCCCCCGCTCCACCAGGTGCTGCCTGCGAGTGGCGAGACCTTCTCCGTCAAACGGTTTGGAACCCAGCGCGCCGGGCATCGTGCCATCGTCGACAATCGTGACGCCGGGCGCCGCCACCTGCTCCCCCAGACGATCGATGAGAAAAGAAGTTCCTTTGTACAGCGCCGGTCCCGAGGCGGCACCCGCGAGGGTCCGAATCAGGCCCCCGGCCATCTCCGGATCGAACACGACTGGTACCTTGGTGGTTTTGACCTTACGCGCGCCAAGCCGGCGCAGCGCCCGCGCCGCGGCGGTCTTGCCAACCGCCTCCGCATCTTCGAGCTTGTCGAATCTTCGATTGGTCGTATACCAGTACCCGTGTTGCATCGTCTGGTCGTCTTGCGCGATAGGCTGCACCACCAGGCTGAACGAAGATCCTTCGTATTCGCCCGAGAAGCCCTGGCTGTTGACCAGCATGATCTGGTAACGACCCGAATCGAATTCGGCGCCTTCGGAGTTCTTGATACGCGAATCTGCTCCCAACGCGGCTTTCTCCGCGGCGCGCGCGATTTGCAGCGCCCGGTCGGCGTCGATGATCCCGCAATCCGGATCGCTGAGACCAAGTTCCCGAAAGCTCGCGGGATGCAGCGCCGGATCGGGCAGACCCGACCACGGATCCGCCGCGGTGAGGCGCGCGAGGGTAACCGTGTCGGCGATGAAATCTGCGATCGAGCTACGATCCATCTCGGCGGTGGAAGCGGTGGCGGAGGACTGCCCGACGAACACTCGCATCCCCAGCCGACGCTCGCGCGAACTGGTGAGTTTTTCGGTCTCGCCGAGCCTCACGCCGGCTGCCAGCGACTCGCCAGAGGAAAACAGAATCTCCGCCGCGGTAGCACCCTTCTTTTTGGCTTCGCCGAGCGCCCACTCCGCCATTGCCGTGTCGAAAATTGCCATAGCTCTTCTCAGGCGCGGGTTCCACCGACAGTTAATCCGTCAACCCGAATCGTCGGAAGTCCCACCCCCACCGGCACCGACTGTCCATCCTTGCCACAGGTGCCGATTCCCGAATCGAGTGCCAGGTCATTACCGACCATCGAGACCCGGGTCAGGACGTCGGGTCCGTTGCCTATCAGGGTGGCACCCTTGACGGGGCGGGTGACGCGCCCGTCTTCGATCAGGTAGGCCTCGCTGGCCGAGAATACAAACTTGCCATTGGTGATATCGACCTGACCGCCGCCAAAACTGACCGCGTAGAGGCCCTGCTTCACCGACTTGATGATTTCCTCGGGCGTCGACTCGCCCGCGAGCATGAAGGTGTTGGTCATGCGCGGCATGGGAGCATACGCAAAACTCTCGCGGCGGCCGTTGCCGGTCGGCTTCATCTTCATGAGCCGGGCATTGAGGCGGTCCTGGAGGTACCCGCGCAGGATGCCTTTCTCGATAAGCACGGTGCGCGAAGTCGCGGTGCCTTCATCATCCACGTTCAGGCTGCCGCGGCGCAGCGGGAGGGTGCCGTCGTCGATCACGGTGCACAGTTCGCTGGCAACCTTTTGTCCGATGCGTCCCGAAAACGCGGACACCGCCTTGCGGTTGAAGTCGCCTTCCAGGCCGTGGCCAATCGCCTCGTGCAGCAGGATTCCCGGCCATCCGGGGCCGAGCACCACCACCATCTCGCCGGCCGGCGCCTCGTCAGCATCGAGATTCACTATGGCCTGACGCGCCGCCTCCAGCGCGTACTGACGCCATCGCTCGCCTTCCAAAAAGTATTCGTATTCGACTCGGCCGCCGCCCCCGAACGTGCCGATCTGGCGACCACCCTTTCCATCCTCCGCGACCACCGACACATTCAGGCGACAGAGCGGCTGCACATCGGCCGCAATCGTGCCCTCGCTGGTCGCGACCATCACGATCTTGCGTTCGGCCGCGATGGATGCGATCACATTCTTCACGCGCGGATCGTGGGCGCGAGCGGCCCGGTCGATGTCCTCGAGCAGCCTGGCGCGCTTCTCCAGGGGAATCTCCAGCGGCGTCGTCTCCACATCGTAAAGTGCGTGGCGTGGCACCGGCGTTCCGATCTGCAACGCAGGTACTTCGGCGCGTTGATCGGCGATAGCGCGCGCCGCCTCGGCGGCCAGCCGCATTCGATCGATGGTTACCTCGTCGGAGTAGGCATAGCCGGTGCGGTCCTCGACGTTGACCCGGACGCCCACGCCGTGGCTGACGCTCTTGGCCGTGTGATTCACCATCGACTCTTCGAGTCCGAGCGCCTCCGAATTCTTGTATTCGAAATAGAGATCGGCGTGATCCGCCCTGCGTTCCAGGGCGGTGCCGAGGATGCGCTCGAGGGCACGTTCACTCATTCCGAAGCGGTCGCCAAAGAACCTTTCGGGGTGTGCCAATTCCTTCGACATCGTGTGTGTTCCTCGTGGCTCTAGGGTATCAGACCCGCGGCACCCTCAGAAGTTGAGCGGCCAGGTCACTTTGTCAGTGATCAGCTCGAACGTCTTCCACGAAAGGCAGCCCGCCGCGACTCGCCGTACTGGGCTTGACGGTAGCGACTCTCAGACGCGAGTTGAGGCGAATCGCAGGCGACGCAGAGCCCTCCTCGGGGCTTCGATGCTGACGGTTGGCCCATTCGCGCCGAGCACAGGGGGAATCCCCGGCCGGGTCAGGCCTGCTCGCGACGGGCCCCAGGGTTGGTTGGCAGTTTGCTGCATTCGCTGCCGTTTCGGGCGGCAGCCACAACCGGGGCAGTCGTCGGCTCGGCGCCCTAGAGATCGGATACGCGCGTGAAGCGGCTGGCCGGCTCTCCCAACCATCCAACGATCCTGATCACCGCCGGGAACACGGTTCGTCCGCCTTTGGATAAGCGGGTCAATCCCTGGACACTGCTGCCGGTCTCCTTCGCCACCTGCAGCCAGGTCAGGTCTCTTTCCGCACGTCGAGCATCCAGCGCCGCGTACATTTTCCGGGTATCGAAGCGCAAGACCTTGTCGGGGGGAACATGCGGAAGCAGTGCGACGGCCTCATCCACCCGTGGACCGCCGAGCATGAAACTCTCCGGCGCCCGGTTAAGCCAGCGTAGCATCTGCAAAACGCCGTCACCCTCGGCCACCGTTCTCGTGCCAACGCCCTTAACCGTGGACAGGCTGAGGCGTCGACCCGCGCGCTCAGAGGCGCGACCAATCTCCCGCACCGCGCCCGCCCACGTAAGCCCACGCGCCCGGCGCTGCGCGTCGACCGCCGTGTGCAGAGCCTCGAGGCTAAAGTCGCCGGACGACCCCACGAACCCTTCGGTTGGGAGGATTTTTAACGGCGCGGGCTCAAGCCCACACGCTGCAAGCTAGCCCGCTGCGGCACGCTGCGGGCGCTCTGAAGATTGTCCCTCGGTCTTCTTGGCGGAGCGCTTGCGCGGTTTCTTGCCCTTGGTTTGTTCTTCGGCGCCGGTGAACTCGATGATCGAGAGCGGAGCTGCGTCCCCGCGGCGGAAGCCGAACTTCACGACCCGCGTGTAGCCGCCGCTGCGCTCCTTGAAGCGCGGCGCGATTTCATTGAACAGCTTCTGCACCGCTTCGTGCGACTGAACGAACGCGAACACGTGTCGGCGCGCCGCCAGATCGTTTTGCTTGCCCAGCGTAACCATGCGGTCCGCCACCCGGCGCAGCTCCTTAGCCTTCGCGTCGGTGGTGCGGATTCGTCCGTGCCGAATCAGCGCCAGCACAAGATTTTTGAACAACGCCTTCCGATGCGCGGAAGTGCGATTCAGCTTTCGACCCCGATTCAGGTGACGCATCGCCCTACTCCAGCCTGCCGGTCGCGATCATCTACGCGGACTCGCGCCGCTCCTGCTCTTCCCACATCCGGTCGAGCTCGTTTCGCGGCGGCAGGTTTTCCAGGCGCATTCCGAGCCCCAGGCTCATGTCGCCGAGGACTTCCTTGATCTCGTTAAGCGACTTGCGGCCGAAGTTCTTGATCTTGAGCATGTCCTGCTCGGTGCGCTGAACCAGCTCTCCGATATACTTGATATCGGCATTCTGAAGCCCGTTGAACGCCCGCACCGAGATGGGCAGTCCCTCCACCGGGCGGTACAGCAGCTCGTTGAGGGTCGGTCGCGCCTCGGTGCCCTCGACCGCCTGCGGAGCTTCGACTTCTTCCTCGACCCCGGCGAAAATCGACATCTGATCGCGGATCACGCGCGAGGCGTACGTGATCCCGTCGCGCGGTCCGATCGAGCCGTCGGTCCAGACCTCCAGCGCCAGACGATCGTAATCGGTGCGCTGGCCAACCCGCGCATTGGTGACGGTGAAATTCACTTTCTTGATTGGCGAATAGATCGCGTCGATGCGGATGGTGCCGATCGGCTCCTCTTCTTCACCGCGCTCGGCCGGAACATAGCCGCGCCCACGCTTGATGATGAGTTCCATGTCGAGCTCGGCGCCTTTGTCGAGGGTGGCGATATGCTGATCCGGGGTGAGGATCTCCATGCTCGGACCGCCGGTGATGTCGCGCGCGGTCACGACCGCCTCGCCCTTGACCTTCAGGGAAGCGGTGATCTGCTCTCCTTCATGAAGACGCACGCGCACCTCTTTCAGGTTGAGGATGATATCGGTGACGTCTTCCTTGATCCCGGGCAGGGTCGAGAACTCGTGCAGCACTCCTTTGATGCGCACCCCCGTGATTGCATACCCCGGCAGCGAGGAAAGCAGCACGCGGCGCAGTGCGTTGCCGACCGTAATGCCATAACCGCGCTCCAGCGGTTCGGCGTAGAACTTCCCGTAATGCGCGGTCAGTTCCTTTTCTTCAAAATCAACCGTTTTGGGTTTGATCAGATCTCGCCAATCGTTCTGCATAGTCACCTGTTTTTAGAGCGGGTAAATCTTTCGCCGCAGACGGGCCCGCCACGGACCCCGCAGGCTGCTCATTGCCTCCGTTTATCGAGAGTAGTGCTCGACGATTAATTTTTCGCTGATTGGCATCGTGAGGTCGGCGCGCGCGGGCAGGGCCTTGAAGGTCCCGCGAAACTGCTCGCGCTCCAGCGCCAGCCACGGCGGCACCCCACGACGTTGCGCCATCTCGATAGCCTCGACGATTACTTTCTTCTGGCGGCTTTTCTCGTTAATGCTGATCACGTCGCCGACTTCGAGCAGATAAGACGGAACCGTAACCACCTTGCCATTCACCTGAAAGAAGCCGTGCCGAGCAAGCTGGCGGCCCTGCGCCAGGGAGCTGGCGAAGCCGAGCTTGTACACGACGTTGTCAAGCCGCCGCTCCAGCAGCGCGAGCAGGTTTTCTCCGGTAATCCCCGGCATCCGCTCGGCCAGCTCAAAATAGTGCGCGAACTGATTTTCCAGCAGCCCGTAGATGCGCTTGACCTTCTGCTTTTCGCGCAAGCGAATCGCAAATTCCGAAAAGCGCGTGCGCGACTGCCCGTGCGCACCGGGCGGATAGTTGCGCCGCTCGATCGCGCACTTGTCGCTGAAACAGCGCTCGCCCTTTAAAAACAGCTTCAGCCCTTCCCGCCGACAAAGCCGGCATACCGGTCCGAGGTTTCTTGCCACTGGGTATCCCTTCCTGCTCGTCAGACCCGGCGCCGCTTGGGCGGACGACATCCGTTGTGGGGAATCGGGGTCACGTCTTTGATGGAAATCACCCCGAGTCCGGCGGCCTGCAGTGCGCGGACCGCGGATTCGCGTCCGCCCCCAGGGCCCTTCACATGCACGATGACGGAGCGCATGCCGACCTCGGATGCCTTGCGAGCGCACGCCTCCGCGGCCATCTGCGCCGCGAACGGGGTTCCCTTGCGCGATCCCTTGAAGCCGACCGAACCCGCGCTCGACCAGGCCACCACCAGACCCTGCGGATCGGTGATCGTGACGATGGTGTTATTGAAGGTCGCGTGAACGTGCGCAACCCCTTCCGGCACCGAGCGCCGCGTGCGCCGGCGCCGCGGAGCTGCCGGCGCCGCTCCCGCGGCGGGCGCCCCGCCGGCGGGAGCCGGACCGGGTTGCTGACTTTTGGTCTCTTTGGTTTCGTCTGCCATCCGTATTCCGTTCTCAGATCTGGCGGTTTAGCCTTTGGGCGGCGCCTGCTTCTTGCCGGCGACCACCTTGCGCGGACCTTTGCGGGTGCGCGCGTTGGTATGAGTGCGCTGCCCGCGAACGGGCAAACCCCTGCGGTGACGGATGCCGCGATAGCAGCCGAGGTCCATCAAACGCTTGATGTTTTGCTGAACTTCGCGGCGCAAATCGCCCTCGACCTCGTAGTCGGAATCGATTACCTGCCGGATGCGCACCTGCTCTTCGGCGGTCAGGTCATCGCTCTTGCGAGCCGGATCGACATTGGCCCGCGTAAGGATCTTGCTCGCGGAGGTACGGCCGATCCCGTAGACATAGGTCAGCGCAATTTCCATTCGCTTGTTCTTGGGCAATTCGACCCCTGCTACACGTGCCATCGGAAGTTCCTTCCTAGCCCTGCCGCTGCTTGTGGCGCGGGTTGGAGCACAGGATGCGCACCACGCCCTGGCGACGCACCACTTTGCAGTTTTTGCAAATCCTCTTGACCGAAGCTCGAACCTTCATGGTTGCCCTGTTCTGCACACCTAACGTTGCCGGTAGGTGATCCTTCCCCTGGTCAGGTCATATGGGGAAAGTTCCACCGTCACCTTGTCGCCGGGAAGAATCTTGATGTAGTGCATCCGCATCTTGCCCGAAATATGCGCCAACACCTTGTGCCCGTTGTCGAGCGTAACCCGGAACACCGCGTTCGGCAGCGCTTCCTGCACCGTTCCCATGACTTCGATTGCGTCGCCCTTAGACATTTGCGAGCTCGCTTAGGATAACCGGTCCGTTTGAGGTGATTGCGATAGAATGCTCGAAGTGGGCGGATAGTTTACCGTCCGCGGTAACCGCAGTCCACCCATCCGAGAGAATCTCCAAATCGGGGGTTCCCTCGTTGAGCATCGGCTCAATAGCCAGCGCCATGCCTTCCTGGAGCCGCGGATTCGGCATCCCGCGCCGGAAATAGTTGGGTACCTGAGGGTCTTCGTGCAGCCGCCGTCCTATCCCGTGTCCGGCAAACTCGGTCACCACCGAATAGCCTGCGTTCTCGGCCACTTCCTGGACCGCACGCGAGATGTCGGAAATCCGGTTGCCGACTTTGGCCTGCGCGATTCCGGCGTACAACGCCTCGCGGGTGACCCGCAGCAGGCGCAGGGTGGTTTCCGGCACTTCGCCGACCGGCACCGTTCGGGCGGCATCACCAAAGAAGCCCTGGTAGACCACGCCGTAGTCGAGGCCCACGATGTCGCCCGACTTGAGCCTGCGGCCCGACGGAATTCCGTGGACGATCCCCTCGTTGACCGCGACACACAACGACTTCGGATAGACCACCTCGCCGGGCTTGTAGCCCTTGAAGGCCGGGCGCGCGCCCTTCTTGAGGGTCGCGCTCTCCGCGATGCGGTCCAGCTCATCGGTGGTGATGCCGGGACACACCTCGGCCACCAGCTCGTCGAGGACCTCGGCGACGATCTGACTGGCACGACGCATGATCGCGAGTTCTTCGGATGTCTTAATCGTAATCATCTGGCGCTGCCGCCCCGCTCCTTGGGAACCAATCCATCCAGCGCGCCGACCATGCGCTTTTCCACGTCGGTGGGTGTACCCATTCCATCGATCCGGGAAAGAATTCCGGCGCGCGAGTAATATTCGAGCAGCGGTTTGGTGCTCGCGTTGTAAACATCGAGCCGATGCTGGACGGTCTGCTCGGAATCGTCCTCCCGCTGATACAGCTCGCCTCCGCATTTCTCGCACACCCCGGGCTGGCGCGGCGGCTCCAGTGCGACGTTGTACATGGTTTGACAATTGCGGCAGGTGCGGCGCCCGGAGATGCGCTTCACTATCTCTCCATCCGGAACCATCACCGCCAGCGCGCGATCGATTCGTATCCCGCGGCGCGTGAGCATCCCGTCGAGCAACTCCGCCTGGGGGACCGAGCGCGGGAATCCGTCGAGAATAAATCCGCGGGCCGCGTCGGGTCCGTCGAGCCGGTCCTCGATAAGCTTGACCACCGTCTCGTCGCCCACCAGGTCGCCGCGCGCGAGGATGTCCGCGACCTCGCGCCCCAGCGGGGTTTTCTTTTGCACCGCGGCGCGCAGCAAATCGCCACTCGCGACCTGGGGAACGCCTGCCAAATCACTAAGCATGCGCGCCTGTGTGCCTTTTCCAGCGCCGGGAGGGCCCAGCAGAATCACCCGCAAGGCTATGCACCTCGTCGAGACTTTATTCGCCCGCGCCGCATGAACCCTTCGTAGTTGCGAGTGAGCAAATGAGTTTGAATCTGTTGGATGGTGTCCCACGCGACACCCACGACGATCAGCAGGGCGGTGCCGCCGAAATAGAACGGCACGTTGAAGCGCTGTATGAGAATAGTCGGCAGTACGCAGACCGCACTGACGTAGATCGCTCCGCCGAGCGTGATGCGGGACAACACGCGGTCGATATACTCCGCGGTAAAACGCCCCGGGCGAATTCCGGGGATGAACCCGCCGTGCTTCTTGAGGTTGTCGGCCACATCGACCGGATTGAACGTGACCGCCGTATAGAAATAACAAAAGAACACGATCAGGGCGACGTAAAGAATGTCGTAGACTAGTCCGCCCGGCGAGAGAAACTGCACGTAGTCCTTGAACTGGGGCATGAAGGTGCCAATGGTGGCCGGGAAGACCAGGATCGATGACGCGAAGATCGGCGGAATGACTCCCGAGGTGTTGATTTTGAGGGGCAGATGAGCAGACTGCCCGCCGTATACCCGCCGGCCGCGGGTGATCCGGGCGTACTGGATTGGAATGCGGCGTTGCGCGGTCTCGACGTACACGATGCCGGCGGTAACCGCCGCGGCCACCACCAGGATGAACAGCAGCACGAAGATGCTCATCTCGCCTTCGCGAACGAATTGGGCAGTGGTGCTGAGCGCGCTGGGTAGCCGCGCCACGATTCCGGCCATGATTATCAGTGAGATGCCGTTGCCGATGCCGCGCTCGGTGATCTGCTCGCCGACCCACATGACGAACACGGCGCCAGCGGTGAGCGTGATAACCGTGGTGATGCGGAAGTACCAGCCGGGCTCCAAAACGATCGGCGCGCCGCCGGGAGCCATCATTCTTTCGAAGCCGGTGGCGAGCATGAATCCCTGGATTATCGAGAGTCCCACCGTGCCGTAGCGGATATAGTTGGTGATCTTGCGGCGCCCCGCGTCACCCTCCTTGTACAGCTCGTCGAGGTACGGCGACGCCACCTTGAGCAGGTCGAGGATGATGGAGACGGAGATGTACGGCATGATGCCGAGCGCGAAAACTGACAAACGCTCGAACGCACCGCCGGAGAACAGGTTGAATTGACCGAACAGGGTGCCGGAGGCCGCATCAAAGAACGATGCCAGCGCCTGGCCGTCGATCCCGGGGGTCGGCACCGCCACGCCGATGCGGTACACGGCCAGCGCCATGGCTGTGAACAGCAGCCGGCGGCGCAGTTCCGGGATGCGCGAGGCGCCTGAGAACCCCTCCAGCATCAGGATCTCGTCGGGGCGATAAGCTCCGCAGTGCCGCCCGCGGCGGCAATTTTTTCGCGAGCGGTCTCTGAAAACGCATCCGCCCGCACGACCAGTTTAGCCTTCAAGTCGCCAGTTCCCAAAATCTTTATCTTGCGTCCCGCCCGCACGATTCCCCGCTCCGCGAGCAGCGCCGCATCGACGGTGGTTCCCTCTGAGAATCCGGCGAGTCTTTCCAGGTTGACCGGCGCGAATTCCTCGCGCTTGCCTTCATTCTTCTGCAGGCGACGAAACCCGCGCTTGGGCAGGCGGCGCTGCAAGGGCATCTGCCCGCCTTCGTAGCCGGGCGGCGTGTTGCCACCCGAGCGCGAGCCCTTGCCCTTGTGGCCGCGGCCCGCGGTTTTGCCGCTACCGGAACCGATTCCCCGTCCGATCCGCTTGCGGCGGCGCAGCGATCCCGGAGCCGGTTTGATGTCCGAAAGGTTCATCAGAGCCTCAGTGTTGAACTTCCACGAGATGTTTGATCCGCCGGATCATCCCATCGACCTGGGGCGTGCGCTTGAGCTCGCGCTCGCTCCCGAGCTTGCCAAGCCCGAGACCTTTTACGGTCTCACGCACCCGGGTGGTGGTGCTGATCGGGCTTTTGATCAGTTTAACGCGGATGGTGTCGCTCATGGCTGCGTTCCTAGTGCTTAAGTCAGGCGGCCGCGGTGGTGTCGGTCGCCGCACGCGCCCGCAGCTTCGCGATGTCGTCGGGGCTGCGGAGTTCCGTCAGCGCTTCCAGGGTCGCTTTTACCAGGTTATGCGGATTCGAGGAGCCAAGCCGCTTGGTGAGGATATTGCGGATCCCGGCCAGTTCGACCACCGCGCGCACCCCGCCCGCCGCGATAACTCCGGTCCCTTCCGCCGCCGGCCGCAACACCACCCTGCCTGCCCCGAAACGCCCAACCACCTCGTGCGGGATGGTTCCCTGGCGCAGCGGTACCCGAATCAGGCTCTTTTTTGCGCGCTCGACCCCCTTGCGGATCGCTTCGGGAACCTCGTTGGCCTTGCCGAGGCCGAACCCCACCAGGCCGTTCTGGTCGCCCGCGACCACCAGCGCGCTGAAGCTGAAGCGGCGTCCACCCTTCACGACCTTGGCGACGCGATTGATGTGGACGACCTTTTCCTTAATTTCCAGACCCTGCGGATCAATTCTATAGGCCACGTCGCTCCCTCGTTTTTCAGAACTTCAGGCCGGCTTCCCGCGCCGCGTCGGCCAGCGCCTTGACCCGGCCGTGATACAGAAATCCGTTCCGATCAAAGATGACCGATTGAATCCCGCCCGCGAGGCATTTCTCCGCAATCGCCTTGCCTACCGCCTTGGCCGCATCGACACCGCGCTTGCTCTTGGCCTCTGCGGTAACGCCCTGTCCCTGGGTGGAAGCGGACATCAAGGTACGGCCGCTCACGTCCGAAATGACCTGCGCATAGATATGATGCAACGATCGATAGACTGACAGTCGCGGCCGCGTCTCGGTGCCGCGCACGATGCGGCGTACCCGCTGCTGACGCAATGCCCGCTTTTCTGCACGCTGATTAGCCATTTTTCCGGTGCCCTAAGCCGAGGTCGAACCCGCCGCCGCCTTGCCGGCTTTGCGACGGATGGTCTCGGTCGCATACTTGATCCCCTTGCCCTTGTACGGTTCCGGCGGCCTGAGTTCGCGAATCTGCGCCGCGACCGTGCCCAGCAGCTGGCGATCCGCACCCTCGAGGGTTATCACGACCTGCCGGTCAACCTTGGCGGTAACCCCGGGCGGAAGCTGGTATACGATCGGATGGGAATAGCCCAGGCTCAGGTTGATGGCGGCGCCCTTGACCTCGGCGCGATAGCCGACCCCGTTGATTTCGAGCACCCGGGTGAAGCCCTTGCTCACCCCCTCGGCCATGTTGGCGATGAGCTTGCGGATGAGGCCGTGCGATGCGCGCTGCTGGTTTGAGTCACCGGGGCGCTGCACGTTCAGCTCCGAGTCCTTGATCTCCAGGGTAAAGCCGGGCAGCATCCTCATCTCGAGTTTGCCCTTGGGGCCCTCGAGCTTGACCGTGTCGCCGCGGACTTCGACCTTGACGCCCTTCTCGAGCTTGACCGGCAATCTTCCTATACGTGACATCGAGGCTTCCTGATCACCACACGCGGCACAGTATCTCGCCGCCGACCCGCTTGCGCCGCGCTTCGCGCCCGGTCATGACCCCGAGCGGGGTTGAGACTATCTGCACGCCCAGCGCGCCACGAGTGCGTCCAATTTCATCTGCCCCTGCATAGCGGCGCACGCTGGGACGGCTGACGCGCTGGATGCCGCGAATGACGGGCTCGCGAGCGGTCGAGTAGCGCATCTTGAGCACCAGCTTGCGCTTGGGTATTTCGCCGCCGACCTCGACACCGTCGAGAAAACCCTCTGCCATCAGCACGCGGCAAATGGCCTCGCGGATCCGCGAATGGTCGACGATCAACTCGTTGAACCGTGCGCGCATCGCGTTGCGGATTCGGGTCAGCAGCTCTGCGATTGGATCGGTTTGCGCCATCTTTGGTTTCTCTCTACCAGCTTGCCTTGACCACTCCGGGCAGGTGCCCGCGATGCGCCAGCTTGCGCAGGCACAAACGGCACATCTTGAAACGCCGATAAAACGCGCGCGAGCGCCCGCACAGGGGGCATCGATTGTACTGGCGCACCTTGAACTTGGGGGTGCGGGTTGCCTTGATTCGGAGGCACTTCTTCGCCATCGCCTACGCCTGCGCGGCCACCGCCGCCTGTTCCTCGCGCTCCGCCCGTCCGCGGAACGGCATTCCGAGCGCGCGAAGCAGCATCAGGCCTTCGAAATCGCTGCGGGCGCTGGTGGTAATTGAAATGGTAAGGCCCTTCACTTTCTCGACCTTGTCGAGGTTGAGTTCCGGGAAAATCGTGTGCTCGCGCAAGCCCAGCGAGTAGTTGCCGCGCCCATCAAAGGCCTTGTCACTGATCCCGCGGAAGTCGCGCACCCGCGGCAATGCAATGGTTACCAGGCGATCGAAAAATTCCCACATCCGCTCCCGTCGCAGCGTCACCATCACGCCGATGGGCATTCCCTGGCGCAGCTTGAAATTCGAAATCGCCTTGCGCGCGCGCGTCAACACCGGCTTCTGGCCCGCTATCTGGGACAGCTCCTCGACCGCGGAGTCGAGAATCTTCACGTTGTCGCGCGCCTCGTTGAGCGCCATGTTGATGGTGATCTTCTGCAGGCGCGGAACCCGCATCCGGTTTTCGATCTTGAGCTCGCGCATCAGCGACGCCGCGACCTCCTGCTCGAACTTCAGGCGCAGGCGCGCGGGAATTTTCGGCTCCGGCTCGCGGGGCTTGGCTTCGACCACCGCGGCCGCCTCGCGCGACTTGCCGGGGGGCTGACGGCCGGATTTGTCCGGGCGTTTCTGCTTCTGCGGCTTGTCGGTTTTTTCCGCCATCAGTCGTTACCCACTGCTTCGCCGCAGCGGCGGCAAACCCGGCTGCGCTCGCCGTCCGCGGCAAATTTGATTCCGAGCCGTACCGGAGCGTTGCAGCGCTCGCAGAAGAACATCACGTTGGCAATCTGCAGCGGTGCTTCCTTCTCAACGATTCCGCCGGGACTGGCCGCGCCGCGCGGCTTGGAGTGGCGCTTTACCAGGTTGAGCCGCTCGATGACGACGCGGCCGTGGTCGGGCAGCACCCGCATCACCTTGCCGGTCTTGCCGCGCTCCTTGCCCTTGACGACCATGACCATGTCGTTCCTGCGAATCTTGTAACTTGCCGCTTGCGCTCGCGGGGTCGCCATCACAACACCTCGGGAGCGAGTGAAATAATCTTCATGAACTTCTTCGCCCGCAGCTCGCGGGCCACCGGGCCGAAAATGCGCGTCCCGATTGGCTCGTGTTGATTGTCGAGCAGCACCGCCGAGTTGCCATCGAACCGAATGTAGCTGCCGTCGCCGCGGCTTATTTCCTTGGCGGTGCGCACGATAACCGCGCGGGTCACGTCGCCTTTTTTTACCTTGGCGTTGGGAATCGCTTCCTTCACCGCGACCACGATCACGTCGCCGACCGTCGCGTAGCGGCGGCGCGAGCCGCCCAGCACCTTGATGCACATCACCTTGCGGGCGCCCGAGTTGTCCGCGACATCGAGCACTGTCTGGGTCTGAATCATCGCACCCTCAGCCCGCCGCCTTCTTCAGGACCTTGCTGACCCGCCAGCGCTTGTTGCGCGACAACGGACGCGTCTCGATGATGAGCACGCGGTCGCCCTCGCCGCACTCGCTGCGCTCGTCGTGCACCATGTATCGCTTGCGCTGGCGAATCCGCTTTCCGTACAGCGGGTGCTCCACCAGGCGGTCCACCTGCACCACGACGGTCTTGGTCATCTTGGCGGCGACCACCGTTCCCTCACGCCGTTTAACTCGATCGCGCATCGTTCCCCTTCGTTGGCGCAGGAGTTTTCTGCCTGAGCACGGTCAGGATTCGCGACAGCTCGCGGCGGGCTTTTCTGAGCGTCGCCGAGTTGTCGAGCTGACTGGTCTTAAGCTTCAGCCTCAGGCGGAAGACTTCCTCGCGCGCCTCACGCTCCTTGACCTGGAGGTCGGCGGCGCTCATCTGCCGCAGTTCATCAAGCTCCAAGGGCACCCTCCGCGCGTTCAATTACCATGGTCTTGATAGGCAGCTTGTGCGCGGCGAGACGCATCGCCTCGTGCGCGGTCGCCTGATCGACCCCTTCCATTTCGAACAAAATGCGTCCCGGCCGCACCACCGCAGTCCAGCCTTCCGGGGAGCCCTTGCCCTTGCCCATGCGGGTTTCGGCCGGTTTCTTGGTGAAAGGCTTGTCCGGAAAGACCCGAATCCACACCCGGCCGCCGCGCTTGATGTGCCGGGTCAGCGCGACCCGGGCGGCTTCCAGAGCGCGCGCGTCGATTCGGGCCGTTTCGGTCGCCTTGAGTCCGAAGTCTCCGAAGGCCAGGGTCAGGCCGCGCGACTCCGCGCCGCGAACGCGGCCCTTCTGGATCTTGCGATACTTGACTTTCTTTGGTGCCAGCATGGCTTACTGCTGCTGCGCTGCGGCGCCCGACCGCTTCGCTTCCGCCTCCGTGTGGGTGAGAATTTCGCCGCGGAAAATCCACACCTTGATTCCGATCATCCCGTAGGTGGTGCGCGCCTCCGCAAATCCGTAGGCCACGTCAGCGCGCAGGGTCTGCAGCGGCACCCGGCCCTCGCGATACCGCTCCGCGCGCGCGATTTCCGCGCCGCCCAGGCGCCCGGCGACATGGACCTTGACGCCCTGCGCGCCCATCCGCATCGCGCGCGTCACCGCTTCCTTCATCGCGCGGCGAAAGGCGACCCGGCGTTCGAGCTGCAAGGCGATATTCTCGGCCACCAGCTGCGGATCGAGATCGGGACGGCGAACCTCGTGAATATTGATAAAGGCTTCCTTGCCCTTCATCATTTTCTGAATGTCGGCTTTAAGCTTGTCGATTTCGACACCTTTTTTGCCGATCACGATTCCGGGTCGCGCGGTATGAATATTGACCTTGGCCTTGTTGGCCATGCGTTCGATCTCGACGCGCGAAATGCCAGCGTGATACAGGCGTTTCTTGATGAAGTCGCGCAGCTTCAGGTCTTCGTGCAGGAGCGTGGTGTAGTCGTGACTCGAAAACCAGCGCGATTCCCAGCTTTCGATAATCCCGAGCCGCATTCCGCGGGGATGTGCTTTCTGACCCATAAAAATGCCTCAGGCCGCCCGTTCGTCCACCACCACCGTGAGATGGCTGGTGCGCTTGAGAATCGGAGTCGCGTGCATGTGGGCGCGCGGCAGCGATCGTTTCCAGGTTGGTCCGGTGTCGGCCGTGGCCCGCTTCACGTAGAGCTTGTCTTCATCGACGTTCTGCTGGTCGCGCGCGTTGGCGACCGCCGCCAACAGGGTCTTGGCCACAAACCGCGCCCCCTTCTTGGGCGTGAACTCCAGAATTGACAACGCCTGCCCGACCGGCCTGCCAATCACCAGATCGCATACCAGCCGCAGCTTGCGCGGCGAGATGCGGATATAACGGGTGCGCGACAGCGTTTCCATCTTCGTCCTTTACGCTCCCGCCTTGGGCGCAGCTGCTCCCGGAGCAGGCGCGGGGCCGACCGCCGCACTCTTCACCTCGGCCTTGCGGTCGCCCGAGTGACCGTGAAAGGTGCGGGTCGGAGAAAACTCGCCAAGTTTGTGACCCACCATGTTCTCGGTGCAGTACACCGGGACGAACTTGTGTCCGTTGTGCACCGCGAAGGTGAGGCCGATCATGTCGGGCACGATCATCGAGCGACGCGACCAGGTTCGGATGATCCGCTTGTCGCCCGCCGCCATCGCGGCTTCCGCCTTCTTCTTGAGATGTGCGTCGACGAATGGTCCTTTTTTCTGTGATCGCATCTCTAGTGCGTCCCGCGTGGCCGGCGGCTCACGATATACTGATCCGACGGTTTCTTGCCGCGTGTCTTGTAGCCCTTGGTCGGCATGCCCCACGGAGATTGCGGATGATTGCCCTTGGAGCGACCCTCGCCGCCGCCGTGGGGATGATCCACCGGGTTCATCGCAACTCCACGCACGTGCGAACGTTTGCCCGCCCAGCGCGAGCGGCCCGCCTTGCCGACCGAAATATTTTCGTATTCGAGATTGCCGACCTGGCCGATGGTGGCGCGGCAATCCGCCAGCACCATGCGCTGCTCGCCCGAAGGCAGCTTGAGCAGGGCGAACTTTCCTTCCTTTGCCATCAGTTGCGCCTGCGAACCCGCGCCCCGCGCGAGTTTGGCGCCCGCGCCCGGTTTCATCTCGATCGCGTGGACGATGGTGCCGAGCGGGATGTGCCTGAGCTTGAGCGCGTTGCCGGGCTTGATGTCGGCCCGCTCACCCGACTCGACCGTGTCGCCGACCTTCAGTCCTTCGGGGGCCAGAATGTACGCCTTTGCCCCGTCGGCATAGTTCAGCAGCGCCACGTTCGCAGAACGATTCGGATCGTATTCGAGCGCAGCGACCTTGGCCGGCACGCCATCGCGGGTGCGCTTGAAATCGATGAGCCGCAGCCGGCGCTTGTGACCCCCGCCCCGATGACGGGAAGTCATCCGTCCCAGGTTGTTGCGACCACCTGAGCGTTTGATCGGTTCGAGCAATGCCTTCTCGGGCGCCTTTTTGGTAAGGTCCGCGAAATCGGCGACCTGCATGAAGCGCTGCCCGGGGGTGCGCGGATTTAGCTGAATAACTGCCATATCAGTTGCGCTCCGCTAAACTCCCTCGAAAAATTCTATGCGGTCGCCTTCTTTGAGCGTCACGTAAGCCTTTTTCCAGTCGGGCTTGCTGCCGCGCACCTGACCGCGGCGGCGCTCCTTGCCCATGAACTTGGCGGTGCGGACCTTCAATACCGTGACCTTGAAGAGCTTCTCGACCGCTTCCCGCACCAGGTCCTTGCTTGCTTGTGGACGCACGCGAAATACCACCTGGTTGGCCTTCTCGCTGGCCATGGTCCCTTTCTCGGTCACCAGCGGCGACCGGATGACGCTGTCAAGCTTCATCCCACACCTCCCGCCAGGCGCTTTTCGATCGCGCGCGCAGTCGCCTCGGTCATCACCAGCTCGTCGTAGTTGAGCACGTCGTAAACATTGAGCCCCGCGGCCCGCAGCACCTTGTGCCGCGCCAGGTTGCGGGCGGCGCGCAGGAACTGCTCGTCATCCTCGCCCAGCACCACCAGCGCATGTTGCACGCCGAGCTTGTCGAGCGCGGCCTTTGCGAGTTTGGTCTTGGGCTCGGCCAGCGCCAGCGATTGCACCACCAAAAGCTTGCCGGCGCGCGCCCGCTCCGAAAGTGCCAGACACAGCGCGCGGCGCCAGGCCTTGCGTGGTATCTGGTAGGAGTAATCGCGCGGCTGCGGCCCGAAGATGGTCCCGCCGTGACGCCACAGCGGCGAACGGGTCGAACCCGCGCGGGCCCGGCCGGTGCCCTTCTGCCGCCAGGGCTTGCGCCCGCCGCCCGAGATCAGGCCGCGGGTCTTGGTCGCTGCCGTTCCGGAGCGCCGATTGGCAAGCTGCATGCGCACCGCGTCGTGGAGCAGTCCCTGGTCGCCTTCGCGACCGAACACCGCTCCCGCGAATTCCGCCTCCCCGGTGCGCTCCTGCGCGGCGGAGAACAGCGGCAGCTTTACCGGGGCCGACTGTGGGTTTTGTTCAGGCATTGGCCGCCGCCAAATTGGCCCTCCGGCGCGGTCGCGCGGCATGCTTCACGATCACCATCGCTCCGTCGGGGCCGGGCACTGCACCTGCGATCGCGACCGCGTTGTCTTCGGCAAGAATCTCGACGATTTCGAGGTTGAGCACGGTGGCGGTCTCGTTCCCCAGCTGACCGGCCATGCGCAAACCCTTGCGCACCCGTCCCGGATAGGAACGATTCCCAATCGAACCGCCGTGACGGAAATACTCATGCGTGCCGCGCGAGCCGGGAAATCCCGCGAAATGATGGCGGCGGATAACCCCCGCGTAGCCACGCCCTTTCGACACGCCCTGCACGTCGACCTGTTCGCCGGCCTTGAATACTTCGCTCACCGCGATCGATTGGCCGAGCACCAGTTCACCCTCGCCGCGTTTCTTGAACTCGGCGGTTTTGACCCCGGCCGCTACATTCGCCTTGGTGAAGTGTCCGCGCTCGGCCGCGCTGACCCGGCTCAGTTTCTTCTTGCCCCAGGTCACCTGCACGGAGTCGTAGCCGTCGGTCGGTTGCGCCTTCAGTTGCGTGACCGTGCACGGACCGAGCTGGACGACCGTCACCGCGCGCACCCGTCCGTGCGCATCCGTCAGCTGGGTCATCCCGAGTTTCTTGCCGATCAGTCCGTTCAGCATCGCCCCTACTCAAGCTTGATCTCGACGTCGACGCCCGCGGCGAGGTCGAGCTTGCCGAGCGCATCAATGGTCTGTTGGGTTGGCTCCAGCACGTCGAGCAGCCGCTTGTGGGTGCGAATCTCGAAGTGCTCGCGCGACTTTTTGTCAACGTGAGGAGAGCGGTTGACCGTAAAGCGCTCCACCCGGGTCGGCAACGGGATCGGACCGGCGACGCGGCCGCCGGTGCGCCGGATGGTATCGACGATTTCGCGCACCGACTGATCGAGCAGGCGGTAATCGTACGCCTTGAGACGTATGCGTATCTTGTCGTTCATTCTGAATACCGCGCCCGAGGCTCAAGCGCCCGTCTTCTCCTTCGCCCTACTTTTCGATCTTGGTCACGACGCCGGAGCCCACCGTGCGTCCGCCTTCGCGAATCGAGAAGCGCTGCCCCTCATTCATCGCGACCGGCGTGATCAGTTCGCCTTTGATGGCGACGTTGTCACCCGGCATGACCATCTCGGCGCCTTCCGGCAGCGAAAGCACGCCGGTGACGTCGGTGGTCTGGAAATAGAACTGCGGGCGATAGCCGTTGAAGAACGGGGTGTGGCGCCCGCCTTCGTCCTTGGTCAGGACGTAGACCGAGCCCTCGAACTTGGTGTGCGGCGTGATCGAGCCGGGGGCCGCGAGCACCTGTCCGCGCTCGACCTCCTCGCGCTTGATGCCGCGCAACAGCACGCCGATATTGTCGCCCGCCTGACCTTCATCGAGCAGCTTGCGGAACATCTCGACGCCGGTGACCACGGTCTTGGTGGTATCGCGGAACCCGACGATCTCGACTTCCTCGCCGACCTTGACCTTGCCCCGGTCGACGCGCCCGGTCACCACCGTGCCGCGCCCCGAGATCGAGAACACGTCCTCGACCGGCATCAGGAACGGCTTGTCGACCTCGCGCTTGGGCTGCGGGATGTATTCGTCGACCGCGTCCATCAGATCGAGGATCGGTTTGCAGTTCGGGCAATCGTCCTTGCCGCATCCGCAGTCGAGCGCCTTGAGCGCGCTGCCGCGGATGACCTTGGCATCGTCGCCCGGGAATTCGTACTTGGTCAGCAGGTCGCGGACTTCGAGTTCAACCAGGTCCAGCAATTCGGGATCGTCGACCATGTCGACCTTGTTCATGAACACCACGATCGCGGGCACTCCGACCTGGCGGGCGAGCAGGATGTGCTCGCGGGTCTGCGGCATGGGCCCGTCGTTGGCCCCGACCACCAGGATCGCGCCGTCCATCTGGGCGGCGCCGGTGATCATGTTCTTGATGTAGTCGGCGTGGCCCGGGCAGTCGACGTGCGCATAGTGGCGCTTGGTGGTTTCGTACTCCACGTGTGCGATCGAGATGGTGATACCGCGCTCGCGCTCCTCGGGGGCCTTGTCGATCTGATCGTAGGCCAGAAAGCTGGCTCCGCCCTGCTTGGCCAGCACCTTGGTGATGGCTGCGGTCAGGGTGGTCTTCCCGTGGTCAACGTGCCCGATGGTCCCCACGTTCACGTGGGGCTTGGTGCGCTCGAACTTTTCCTTGCTCATTGTGCTCCTCTATCTCCGAACCTCGAATGGAGCCCTGATCCAGGATTGAACTGGAGACCTCATCCTTACCAAGGATGCGCTCTACCAACTGAGCTATCAGGGCTTGCTGCCGTTCTCTCCGCTCTGGTGCTGCCGACCGTCTACCGTGGAGCGGGAAACGGGATTCGAACCCGCGACA